>JADGGZ010000017.1 GCA_019689675.1 Rhodospirillales bacterium
CGACGGGATCGACGTGCTCTTGGTCGGCACGAACGATCTCTGCGCGACCATGGGCATCCCCGGGCAGTTCGGCAGCGAGCGCGTGCAAGACGCCTACCGGAAGGTCATCGAGGCGGCGCGGCGGAACGGCAAGTTCCCGGGCATGGGCGGCGTTTACGACCATGCCCTGATGGAGCGCTACATCGGTCTCGGGATGCAGTTCGTTCTGTCGGGCGGCGATCTCGCCTTCCTCATGTCGGCGGCGAGCCAGCGCGCCCAGTTTCTGCGCGGAGTAAAGCGTTGATGAGCACGATCGAAACCGCATCGCCGGGAAAGACGCG
Organism: Rhodospirillales bacterium; assembly: GCA_019689675.1. GTDB lineage: Bacteria > Pseudomonadota > Alphaproteobacteria > ATCC43930 > CGMCC-115725 > JADGGZ01. The sequence continues at coordinate 321 of JADGGZ010000017.1, forward strand.
GGTCGGCTTCATCGGCCTCGGCGTCATGGGAAAGGCCATGGCGAGGAACGTGCTGAAGGCGGGGTTCGAGCTCGCCGTGTACAATCGCAGCCGTCCCGCCGTCGAGGAATTGTTGCGCGAAGGTGCGGTCGAGGGCGGCTCGCCTGCCGGCATCGCGCGCCGTTCCGACATGGTGATGCTGTGCCTTCCCGACACGCCCGACGTGGAGGCTGTCCTCTTCGGCGAGAACGGCGTTGCCGAGGCGGCGAGGCCGGGACTGGTCGTCATCGACACGAGCACCATCTCGGCGAGCGCCACCCGCGCTTTCGGCGCTCGCCTCGCCGAGCGCGGCGTCGAGCTGATCGATTGCCCGGTGAGCGGCGGCCCCAAGGGTGCGATCGACGGGACGCTCTCCTGCATGCTCGGCGGCAGCGAGGCGGCGATCGCGGCGGCGATGCCGCTCCTCGAGGCGATCGGCAGCAAGCACGTCCATCTCGGGCCGACCGGCGCCGGGCAGCTCGTCAAGTCCTGCAACCAGCTCGTCATCGCGGCGACGCTCGCCGGAGTCTGCGAAGCGGTCGCGCTCTGCCGCAGCGCCGGCGTGGACGCCTCGAAGATGCGCGAGGCGCTGCTCGGCGGCTCGGCGCAGAGCTTCGTACTGCAGAACCATGCCAAGCGGCTCCTCGATGCGACGCTCGCGCCGGGCTTCCGCAGCAGCCTCATGCTGAAGGACTTGAAGCTGGCGATCGAAGCCGGACGGGCGGGCGGTGTCTTCATGCCGACGACGGCGCTCGCCGCCCAGCTCTTCACCGCGCTCTGCAACTCCGGGCGGAAGGATCTCGATACCGCTTCCCTGGGACTCCTCGTTCAGGAGCTCTCCGGGCTTCCAATTCAGCAAGAGGAGGAAAGAACCTAGATGCGAAGGCCATTCACCGTCACATTCACGGCGCTCGCTCTCTCGATCGCCGCGACCGCCGCCAATGCAGAATGGCAACCGACCAAGCCGATCGAAATCGTGGTCGGCTTCGCGGCCGGCGGCGGCACCGACATCATCGCGCGCCAGATCGCGGCCGCCGCGCAGCCGCTCTTTCCGGTGCCGCTCGTCATCGTGAACAAGCCGGGTGCCGCAGGCACGATCGCGGCGCAGCAGGTCGCCCGCGCGGCACCGGACGGGCACACGCTCCTCGTCGCTGGCGGCAGCGAGAGCACGAGCGTTCCGGCCTATCGCGACGTGCAATACGACCCCACGAAGGATTTCCGGCCGATCCTGCGCCTCACTAAGAACCCGCAATTCTTCTTCGTCGCGGCGAACTCGCCCTTCAAGTCGATCACCGACATCGTCGCTAAGGCGAAGGAGAATCCCGGTGCGGTGAGTCACGGCTCGTCCGGCGTCGGAAGTCTCGTGCATGCGACGGCCACCGTTTTCGCCAAGCTCGCAGGCGTCAAGTTCAAGCACGTGCCGTACCAGGGCGGCGGGCCAGCCCTTCAGGCGCTGCTCGCGGGGCAGATCGACTTCAACGTCGCCGCCTCGGACGAGATCCGCGGCCAGCTCGACGCCGGCACCATCCGGCTCCTCGCTGTCGCTTCGCCCGAGCGCGACCCGCAGTACCCGGACGTCCCGACGTTGAAGGAGCTCGGCTACGACTTCTCCGCCGCGAACATGAAGGGTCTGGTCGCCCCGGCCGGCTTGTCGGACGAGGCCTACCAATACCTTCACGACCGGTTCCGGAAGGCCATGGACCACGAAATCTGGCGCGACTTCGCAACCAAGGGGAAGTTCGCGGACGGGTATCTCGACGGCCCCGCCTTCCAGAAGGAAATGGTCACGCTGCTCGAGACCATCCGCGCCGCGAAGGACTGACCTTCGCCCGCCGCGGGGCGCATCGCGGGCATCGACGGCGTCGACGTCCCGGCCGGATCGTCGGCGCTTTTTCTTTGAACCGACCCGACCGCGCGGGCGGACGGACTCAGATCCCGAGCGAGGCGATCGCGGAGCCGATCACCTCGGCGCTGCGCGCGAGCGCCTTCCTTTCGCCCTCCTCGAGCACCGGCAGGATGCCGGGCCCGGCGCCGGAGCGGCCGACGATCCTCGGAAGCGAGAGAGCGAGCGCGCCCAGCTCCGGCGTTTCTCCCGAGACGGTAAGGACGGCGCGCTCATCGCTTCCGATCGCCTGGACGATGCGCGCAAGTGCGGCGCCGATGCCGAACCATGTCGCGCCCTTCCCAGCGATGATGCGGTCGGCCGCGCCGCGAACCTGATCCTCGATCCTCCGGCGGGAATCGTCGTCGAGCGGATGCCTGAGCATCGAGGAGAAATGCGCGAGGCTCGAAGAACCGACCATTACGGTCGACCAGCAGACGACCTCGGAGTCGCCGTGCTCGCCCACGACATAGCCGTGAACCGAGCGCGGCGCGATGCCGAGCTCGGCAGCGACGAGCGTGCGGAGCCGCGCGGTGTCGAGGATCGTCCCGGACCCTATGACACGGTCGGGAGCGAGCCCCGATATGCGAAGCGCCGCATAGGTCATCACGTCGACGGGATTGGTCGCGACGAGAAGAATGGCATCGGGAGCCGCACGGAGGACGGGCGGAACGATGTCCCGGAACACCTCGATGTTCCGGCCGAGAAGCTCGAGCCGCGTCTCGCCCGGTTTCTGCGCGACGCCGGCCGCGAGGACGACGACGTCCGCACCGGCGAGATCGGCGTATCCCCCTGCCGCGATCTGCACCGTCCCGGCGAAAGGCGTCGCGTGGAGGAGATCCTGTGCCTGAGCGTCGGCCAGCTCCTCTTTGGCATCGATGATGACGAGCTCGTTGCAGGCGCCGCGCAGCACCATGGCGAAAGCCGCCGTGCTGCCGACTTGCCCGGCACCGACGATGCCGACCTTCACGACCGGGCCCCGGTGACCGTCGCCGCGTTCCCACGCATGCCTGCTGATCTGACGCAGAAACGCGGCTCGACAAGGCCGCGGAGCGAAACGTCGAGGCGACTCGGGCTCAGGAGCCGAGGAACCGCTCCGCGTAGTGGCAGGCGACGAGGCGGCCGGCGAGCGGGCGAAGCTTCGGGCGGTCGGCGCGGCACTCGTCGGTGACGTAGGGACAGCGCGTCGAGAACGGGCAGCCTTTCGGCGGATCGAGCGGCGAGGGAAGCTCGCCCTTGAGCACGATCCGCTGCCGCTTCTTCTCGGGCTCGGTCGACGGTGTCGAGGCGAGCAGCGCCTGCGTGTAGGGGTGAAGCGGCGCCTCGAAGATCGGCGCCTTCGGTCCCTGTTCGACCGCGGTGCCGAGATACATGACCATGAGCTCGTCGGCGAGATGCCGCACGACGCCGAGATCGTGGCTGATGAAGAGGTAGGCGAGGCGGAGCTCCTCCTGGAGATCCATGAGGAGGTTCAACACCTGCGCCTGGATCGAGACGTCGAGCGCCGAAACCGGCTCGTCGGCGACGACGAGCCTCGGGCGCAGCATCAGCGCGCGGGCGATCGCGATGCGCTGCCGCTGCCCGCCCGAGAACATGTGCGGATAGCGCCCGTAGTGCTCGGGCCGGAGGCCGACCCGACGCATCATCTCCCGCGCGGCCTCCTCGCGCTCCTTGGCGCTCATGCGCGTGTTGATCTTCAGCGGCTCCGCGATGATCGAGCCCACCTTCTGACGCGGGTTCAAGGAGCCGTAGGGATCCTGGAACACCATCTGCACGGTGCGGCGAAGCCGCCGGCGCGCGGCGCGATCGGCGGACGCGACCTCGACGCCGTCGAGCGTCAGCGTCCCGGCGCTCGGCTTTTCGATCAGCGTGACGACGCGGCCGAGGGTCGACTTCCCGCAACCCGACTCGCCGACGACCGCGAGCGTCCTTCCCGCCTCGAGCGCGAAGCTCACGCCGTCCACCGCCCGCAGGAGCGCCGGAGGCGCAAAGAGACGGCGCCGGATTTCGTAGTGGCGCTTCAGATCGTGCGCTTCGACGACGGCGCTCACGCCTTGCTCCGGGGCGTGCCCAACGGATAGTGGCAGCGCGCCCTGATCCCTTCAGGCTGCAGAAGGTCGGGCTGCGTCGCGCGGCAGCGATCGTCGGCGAAGCGGCAGCGCGGATTGAAAAGGCAGCCCGTCGGGCGGTCGTAGAGCCCCGGAACCACGCCGGGGATCGTCGGAAGCCGCTTCCGGCCGAGGCTGCGCTCGGGCATCGCGTCGAGAAGCGCCGCGGTGTACGGCATGTGCGGCCGGCGAAAAAGCGCCTCGGCGGCGTTCTCCTCGACCACCTGGCCCGCGTACATGACGACGACGCGCTCGGCCGTCTCGGCGACCACGCCCATGTTGTGCGTGATGAGGACGAGCGCCATGCCGCGCTCCTTCTGAAGGCGCACGAGAAGATCGAGGATCTGCGCCTGTATCGTGACGTCGAGCGCCGTCGTCGGCTCGTCCGCGATGAGGAGCTTCGGATTGCAGGCGATGCCCATCGCGATCATGACGCGCTGGTTCATTCCGCCCGAGAGCTGGTGCGGAAAGGCGTCGAGGCGCGAGGCCGCCGCGGGAATCCCGACCTGCTCCAGAAGCTCGACGGTGCGGTCGCGGATCTTCCGCTTCGACCCGCCCTCGTGCACCATCAGCGCCTCGCCGATCTGGAAGCCGATCGTGAAGCACGGGTTGAGGCTCGTCATGGGCTCCTGGAAGATCATCGCGATCTCCTTGCCCATGAGCTTGCGCCGCTCGGCTTCGTCCATCGATCGGAGATCCCGGCCCGCGAAGCTCAGGCGATCCGCCGTGACGCGGCCGGGATAGGCGACGAGCCCCATCACGGCGAGCATCGTCACGCTCTTGCCCGAGCCCGATTCGCCGACGACGCCGAGAAGCTCGCCTTCCTCGACGTCGAGATCGATTCCGTCGACCGCGCGCAGGATGCCGCCTGTGGTCGGGAATTCGACCGTGAGGTTGCGGATCTCGAGGAGCGGCATTTCCCGTTACCTCTCCTCTCGCCCGCGGGGCGCGGCCGGCGCGGAAGGAAGAGAAGAAAAACGCGCCGTCATCGCTTGAGCTTCGGGTCGAGCGCGTCCCGCAGCCCGTCGCCGAGGAGATTGAAGGCGAGCACCGTGACGAGGATCATGATGCCCGGCAGCGTCACCACCCACCAAGCCCGGAGAACGAACTCGCGCGCGTCGGCGAGCATCGTGCCCCATTCGGGCGCGGGCGGCTGCGCGCCGAGGCCGAGGAAGCCGAGCGCGGCGGCGTCGAGAATCGCGGTGGAGATGCCGAGCGAGGCCTGGACGATGAGGGGCGCCATGCAGTTGGGAAGGACGGTCCTGAACATCAGGCGGAGCGTGCCGGCCCCGGCGACGCGTGCCGCGGTGACGTAGGGCCGCGCGAGCTCGGTCAGCACGGCGGCTCTCGTGAGGCGCACGTAATGGGGCAGCACCACGATCGCGACGGCGAGCATCGCGTTCATGAGGCCGGGCCCCAGGATGGCGACGATGACGATCGCGAGGAGGAGGCTCGGCATCGTGAGGACGATGTCCATGAGCCGCATGATCGCGATCTCGACGATCCCGCCCGCGAAGCCCGCGATAAGGCCGAGGACGACGCCGAGGAGGACGCTGATCGCGACCACCGCCAAGCCGATCACGAGCGAGTAGCGGGCGCCGTGAATGAGGCGCGAGAGCATGTCGCGCCCGATCGCGTCCGTGCCGAGCGGATAGGTCCAGGAGCCGCCCTCCTGCCATACGGGCGGCTTCAGGAACGCGTTCTGGTCGGTCACGACGGGCGAATGCGGCGCGACGACGTCGGCGAAGACCGCGAGCAGCAGCACGGCGAGAATGACGACGAGCCCGCCCACGGCACCCGGGTTGCCGCGGAAATAGCGCCAGAACTCGACGATCGGATGCGGCGGCGCGCCGCTCGCCGGAACGGGCCCGGTCTCGAGCGTCGCCTCGGTCACCGCGCCCTCTCCTTGTTCCGCCCGCGCGTCATCGCGTGTGCCGGATGCGCGGGTTGATGACGCCGTAGAGCACGTCGACGACGAGATTGACCGCCATCACCACGGTGCCGATGAGAAGAATTCCTCCCTGCAGGACCGGGTAGTCGCGTCGGTTGATCGACTCGACGAGCCACTTCCCGACGCCCGGCCAGGAGAAGATCGTCTCGGTGAGAATGGCGCCGGTGAAGAGGACGCCGACCTGGAGGCCGATCACCGTGACGACCGGGATGAGCGCATTCCGGAGCGCGTGGAGGCCGACGACGCGCAGCGGCGACAGGCCCTTGGCGCGCGCGGTGCGGATGTAGTCCTCGCCCAGCACCTCGAGCATCGCCGAACGCGTCATCCGCGCGATGACGGCGAGCGGTACCGTGCCGAGAACGATCGCCGGCAGCACGAGATGCGAGAGCGCCGAGAAGAACGCGCCCTCCTGGTCGGAGAGAAGCGAGTCGACGAGGAGAAAGCCGGTGACCGGCTCGATGTAATAGAGAAGGTCGATGCGTCCCGAGACCGGCGTCAGGCCGAGCTTCACCGAGAAGAGAAGGATGAGGAGAAGTCCCCACCAGAAGATCGGCATCGAATAGCCGGCGAGGCTCACCGTCATGACGCCGTGATCGAAGATCGAGTTGCGTCGCACGGCTGCGACGACTCCGGCCGGAAGACCGAGGAGAAGCGCGAAAATGACGGCGCAGAGCGCGAGCTCGATCGTCGCCGGGAAGAGCGTCGCGAATTCCTCGATCACAGGCGCGGACGTCACGATCGACTTGCCGAGATCGCCCCGCAGCACGCGGCCGATATAGATGCCGTACTGCACGAGCACCGGCTGGTCGAGCCCGTACTCGCGCAGGAGCCGGGCATGGCGCTCCGGATCGATGCCGCGCTCGCCCGCCATCGTCTCGATCGGATCGCCGGGAACGAGGCGGATCAGCACGAAGGCGAGCAGGGTCACGCCGATGAAGGTCGGAACGACGAGGCTGACCCGGGTCAGGACGAAGCGCAGCATCGGCTGCTCACCGAAAACCGGGAGGCCGGGGGCCGGGCATTTCGGCCCCCGGCCGGCCGGCTATTTCAAATCGACGCCGTAGAAGGTGTGACGGCCGAACGGCGAGAGCTTGAAGTCGATCACCTCCTTGCGCACCGGCTTGTACTGCACCGAGTGCGCGATCACGAACCAGGGCGCCTCCTCGTGGAAGATCCTCTGCGCCTTCTTGTAGAGCTCGGCACGCTTGGCTTGATCGGAGACGCGCTTGGCTTCCACGACGAGATCGTCGAAGGGCTTGAAGCACCACTTCGCGATGTTCGAGCCGTTGCTCTTCGCCGAATCGCAACCGAGCAAGGTGTGAAGGAAGTTGTCCGGATCGCCGTTGTCGCCGGTCCAGCCGAGCTGGGCCATCAGATGCTCGCCGTTCTGGGCCCGCTTGCGGTACTCGCCCCACTCGTAGCTGACGATTTTTGCCGTGACGCCGATCTTCGCGAGATCGGCCTGCGCCAGCTCGGCGATGCGCCGCGCGTTGGGGTTGTACGGCCGCTGCACCGGCATTGCCCAGAGATCCGTCTCGAACCCGTTCGGATAACCCGCCTCGGCAAGCAGCTTCTTCGCCCGCTCCGGATCGTAAGGATAATCCTCGATCGAGTCGTCGTAGGACCAGATCGTCGGCGGGATCGGGTTCTTCGCCGGCACGCCCGACCCGAGGAAGACCGCGTCGACGATCGCCTTCTTGTTGATCGCCATGTTGAGCGCCTGGCGAACGCGCTTGTCGTCGAACGGCTTCTTCGTCGTGTTGTAGGCGATGTAGCCGACGTTGAGCCCCGGCTGCTCGAGAAGCTGGACGTTCGGATCCTTGCGGATCGCGTCGAGGTCGGCCGGGTTGGGGTAGGGCATGACGTGGCATTCGCCCTTTTGCAGCTTCGCCCAGCGCACCGAGGCGTCGGGCGTGATCGCGAAGACGAGATCGTCGATCTTGGCCTTGCCGCCCCAGAACTTCGGCCACGCCTTGTAGCGGATCACCGCGTCCTTCTGGTACTGCACGAGGTAGAACGGCCCGGTGCCGACCGGCTCCTGGTCGACGCGCTCGGGCGTCCCCGCCTTCAGCATCGCGTCGGCGTACTCCTTCGAGATGATCGCGGCGTACTCCATCGCGAGGTCGGAGAGGAACGGCGCCTCGGGCTGATTGAGCGTGATGCGGACGGTGTAGTCGTCGACCTTCTCCACGCTCTTCAACAGCTTCGGCATGTTCATGTCGTTGAAGTAGCTGTGGTTGGAGGAGGTCACCTTGTAATAGGGATTGCTCTCCTTCCACTGACGCTCGATCGAAAAGATGATGTCATCGGCGTTGAGATCGCGCGTCGGCTTGAAGTGCTTCTGCGTGTCGTGCCACTTCACCCCCTTGCGGAGGTAAAAGGTGTAGACGGTGCCGTCCTCGGAGATGTCCCAGCGTTCGGCGAGGCCCGGCACCACCTGGGTCCCGCCGCGCTCGAAATCGACGATGCGGCTGTAGACTTGGCTGTTCGCGTCGAACGACGTGCCGGTCGTGTTGATCGCCGGATAGAAGTTTTCGGGGCTTCCTTCCGAGCAGTAGACGAGGGTCTTCGCACCAGCCGTCGCGGCGGCAAGCGCGAACGCGACCGCCGAAATGGTCGTCAACAGCGTGCGGGTCATGGGTTGTCGGCTCCTCTCCGCTTGGCCGGTCGGGATGCGGCGCCGGCCTTTCGGCGCGGACCCTATCGTTTCGATTCGAGCGGTGTCAACGCGCGCACGAGCGGCCGGAGGAGGGGCGGCAGCAGGTAGATCGGGAGCTGGACGGCGACGAAATAGAGGGTGAGGTCCGCCGAAGCGGCGGCGCCGAGGCTCGCCCAGACGACGGCCATGTTCTTGTACCCGCCGAGGAGCGCGACGGAGAACGCCGTCCGCAGGCCGAGTGCGGCGAAGATCACCGCGGTCGCCGTCAGCATCGCGAGGGTGCCTCCGAACGCCGCTGCGACGAAAAGGAGAACCTTCCGTGGCTGCTCGGCGAAGATGGTTTGTACCCCGTCCATGACGCCGATCCCGAAGAGAAGGAGGAGAAGGACGGCGAGGCCGCTGATCTCGAGCCCGGCGCGCTCGATCCGGGCCGCCCCCACGACGTGGCGCACCGCGAGCGCGAGGGCGAGCGCGCCGCCCACGAAGATCCCGAGGCGGAGCATGAGCTCGCTGACGCCGATCTCGAGCTCGAGACCGAGGAGAGCGAGCGCGAGCGGCGGCAGCGTGAACGGCATCGCCAGGGTGCCGAGCGTCATGCCGACGAGCGCGATCGGCGCCTCGAGCCCGAGCAGGAACGCGAGCGCCGGCGCCGAGATGAGCGGCGAAGCGGCAGACCAGAGCACGAGCGCCTCGACGAGCCCGCGCGGCAGCGGCAGGAGCGTTGTCAACCCCGCCATCGCGATCGGCTGGAGCGCCATCGTCCAGAGCAGCAGCGCCGCGAGCCGCCCGGGACGCCGCGCCTCGGCGAGAACCGCGCGCGGCTCGATCTTGAGAAGGGTCGCCGCGGTCAGCAGGAAGAGAATCGGCCCGGTGAGCGGGCGCATGGCGGCCGCGAGCGGCGGCACGGCGAGACCGATGAGGATGCCGGCGGCGAGCAGCGGCATCGAATGCCGCCCGAAAAAGGCGAGAATGCGCTGAATCAAGGCCGGCCGGGCGCCTCGTCCGCCCGCGGAAAGCGACGGGGCGCCGCGCAGCGGGCGAAGTGTGAAGTGCTCACCGTCTGCAAGGAAGCGGCACTCTCTCTCACCGGGCTTTCCCCTGCAAGCGGGAGAGGCAAGGTCGCCCACTCTTCCGGAACGCGCCGCCCGGCTTTATTTCTCAGGCGTGTTTCGTGTCGCACTTCTCGCCCTGCCGCTCCTTTTCGGCCTCGTGCCTCCCGCTGAGGCTGCCTGCACCGACGGACCCGCCCCCAAGGTCGTGTGGCGTCGCTGCTTCCTCCAGGACGCCTCGCTCGCGGGCGCCTCGCTAATCGGAGCCGAGCTCCGCGACGCCGCCTTCGATCGGGCCGATCTCCGAGAGGCCGACCTCTCGGGCGCCGACGCCTACCGGGCGAAATTCGTCTCGGCGCGCCTTTCCGGCGCCAAGCTCGACGGAGCGAACCTGGCCGAAGCCGACTTTACCCGCGCCGATCTTTCGAATGCCTCCTTTGTCGGCACCGATCTGCGCCGGGCGCGGTTCTTCCAGGCCAACCTGCGCGGCGCGGACTTCGCCAAGGCGCGGCTGCAGGCGGCAGATTTCATGGGCGCCGATCTCTCGGGCGCGCTCTGGACCGACGGTGAGCGACGTTGCGCCGAGGGATCGGTCGGGCGCTGCAACTGACGGGCGGGGCCGCCGAAACGCTTCGGCGATCCTCACACGTTGTTAACCGCCCGACGATAGGGTCGGGACCCAGCGCTATGACTGACACCGTCACCGACCCGCACGCGGCGCGAGGCTTCGCCGCTCGCGCCTTGGCAGCGATGGCCGGCCACGGCGTGGCGCCGACCCCGCGCAACTACGCAGTGTGGTTCACCTATGTCAGCGGGCGGTCCCCCGGACTCGTGCACACGATCGACGAGATCGCCGCCGCGGGGCACGGCTTCAGCCAGGCGAAGCTCGACGAGCTCTTCGCGCGCTACCTCGCCGAGGAGGCACAGAAGGAGGTCTACACCAGGGCCGAACGCCGGCTGCAGGAGGCCTTGACCAGGCTCCTCTCCAAGCTCGGCGAGGCGACGGGCCAGACCCGCGCCTACAGCGAGCGCCTCGACGCGTGGTCTGCCGAGCTGGACAGCGCGCCCGACGGCGACAGACTCCGCGAGCTTCTGGCGGAGATCGCCACCGACACCCAGCGGGTGCTGGAGAAGAACGGCGTCCTCGAGCAGCAGCTCGTCCGCTCGACCGACGAGATCGAAGAGCTGCGCCGCAACCTAGCCGTCGTTCAGCACGAGGCGATGACCGACGGGCTTACCGGCATCGCCAACCGCAAGTTCTTCGACGTGCGGCTCGCCCAAGCGATGCGCGTCGCCGCGGCGCACGGCGAGCCCTTGTCGCTGCTCCTCATCGACATCGACCGGTTCAAGCAGTTCAACGACACCTGGGGCCACCAGCTCGGCGACGAGGTGCTGCGCCTCGTCGCCCGCACCCTCACCGACTGCGTCAAGGGTCGCGACGTCACGGCGCGTTTCGGCGGCGAGGAATTCGCGATCATCCTCGAATCCACCCGTCACGAGGCGGCCCTGGCGGTCGCCGAGCAGATCCGGACCGCCATGATGCGGCGCAAGATCGTTCGCAAGGATTCGAAGGAAGATCTCGGCCAGGTGACGGTCTCGATCGGCGTCGGCCTCTACCGGCCCGGCGACACCGCGGACGATCTCATCAGCCGCACCGATGCCGCGCTCTACGCCGCCAAGCGCGGCGGCCGCAACCGCGTCGCTTCGGAGCGCGAGCTCCCGGCGGACGCGGCCGACTGACAGCGGAACAGCCGCCTCTAACTAGAAATGGCCGACCGCGCGCTCGCCGCCAGCGCTCGCAGCGCTTCGCCGGTGACGCGGTACTGGAGCCAAGAATCGAGCCGCTTGATTCCGAGCTTCTCGTAGAAGTCGCGCGCCGGGTTCCAGTCGAGAACGGAGAGATCGAGCCGCCGGAAGCCGCGCTCGACCGCGAGCGCCGCAAGGTCGGCGACGAGGGCCCGGCCGAGCCCGGTGCCGCGCGCCTCGGGCGTCACGTAGAGATCCTCGAGCCAGATCCCAGGGCGCCCCTCCCAGGTCGAGTAGGTCGGAAAGAACAGCGTGAACCCGGCAGGGACGCCGTCGACGAGCCCGATCCGCGCCTCGAAGCGGCGCGGCTCGCCGAACCCGTCGCGGAGCAGATCGGCCTCGCTCGCCTTGACGGCGTCCGGCTGGCGCTCGAACGCCGCGAGCTCGCGCACGAAGCGCAGGATCGTCGGAACGTCGGCCGGGGTCGCGGCGCGGATCTCGAGTTTCTTCATCGAAGCCCCTTACCTCAGCCCGGAAGGAGCGGCAACCACCCGCCCCAGGCGAGCCAGCAAACCGCGAAGGCGATCGAGAGGAGGGTCGCCGGGACGCTCACCCGAGCGTACTCGGCGAAGCCGATCTCGACGCCGAACGCGGCCGCGCGCTCGGCCAGGATGATGTTCGAGATGCTGCCGACGAGAAGGAGGTTTCCGGAGAGCGTGGAGAGCAGCGCCAGCCCGTAGAGCGCGCCCTGGGGCGGGCTCGGCCAGATCTGCACGAGAAGAATGGTCGAGGGCACGTTGCCGATCGTGTTGCTCATCACGAGCGTCAGCGGCGTCAGCACCGCGAGGCTGTCCGGCATCAGCCCCGCGCCCTGGAGCCAGTCGACGAGCGGCCAGACGAGGCCGGCCTTGGCGAGCGAGCCCGTGATTCCGAAGAGGCAGGTGAAGAGCAGGAGCAGCGGCCAGTCCACGGCCGCGATCATCGTCCGGCTCGTGAACTTGCGATTGGCGAGGAGGACGGCGGCGATGACGAGCGCGCCGGTCGCGCGCGGCACGTCGGTCGCGAAGAGAAGGAGGAGCGCGAGCAGCGCGACCGCGCCCTTCAAGGTCTGGTTGCGGTCGTGCGGATGGAACACGACGTCCGGAACCTCGCGCGTCGCGGCGAGAACCGTCGCGCTCATCCGGTCGCGCCAGACGAACCAGACCGTCGCGAAGACGACGGCGAGGCTGACGACCGCAGGCACGCCGCCGACGAGCAGGAACTCGGCGAAGGACAGCGAGCCGATCTCGCCGACGAGGATGTTCTGCGGCGCGCCGATCAGCGTCGCCGCGGAGCCGGCATTGGCGGCGCCGGCGAGCGCGATGAGGAACGGCCGCGGGTCGAGACCACGCCCCCTGACGCCGGCGATCACCAACGGAACGAGGGCGAAGAGAAGAATGTCGTTCGCGAAGAGAGCGGCGAGCGCGCCGCCCGCCGCGACGGTGAGCGCGAGCATCATCGCGGGCGTGTACTCGGAGCGCGTCACGAAGCGCGCGCACCAGTCGTAGAAGCCGGAAGCGGCGAGCTGCGCCGAGATGATCATCAGCGCGAAGAGCAGCACCAGCGTCGGCATGTCGATGTCGGCGCCGAGATCGTCGAGCGTCACCGCATCGCTGCCGAGAAGGACGATCACGCCGAGGAGGGCGATGCCGGTACGGTCGACCTGCAGCCAAGGCAACCGGCCGGCCGCCATCCCGAGATACGTCAGGACGAAGACGAGAACGATGACGATGTTGTCGGCGGTCATGGGGCGACAGGCGGCGCGAGCGCCCGAACTATAGGAATGCGGAGCGAAGTCTTCCGCACCCGATCGCGCGTCGCGGCAGAAAGATCACGCCTGTTGCAAACTCGTCACCCTCTCCCGCCCCGGCAGCCGGTCCGGGTCAGGAGAGGGTCACGGCACCATCAGCTCCGGCAAGGGCCCGCGCGGCAGGGTGCTCCCCAGGGGACCGCCGTCGCTGATCGCGGCGGCCTCGGCCGCCGGGACCGGGCGGCCGAACAGGAAGCCCTGGCCGAACACGCAGCCCAGCTCCTCGAGGATGCGATGCTGCTGGCGGGTTTCGATGCCCTCCGCCACGATCCGCATCTTGAGGCTCGCGGCGAGGCCGATGATCGCGCGGACGATGGCGAGGCCGCTGTCGGACTTGTCGAGCGCGCCGACGAAGCTGCGGTCGATCTTCAGCGTGTCGGCGCGGAAGCGGTGGAGGTAGGCGAGGCTCGAGTAGCCGGTACCGAAATCGTCGATCGCGAGGCCGACCTGCCGGAAGGCGAGCTCGTTGACGCTGCGCTCGGCCGCGGCAGGGTCGCGCATGATCGTGCCCTCGGTGATCTCGACCTTGAGCCGGCGCGGGTCGAGGCCGGTCTCGGCGAGCACCCGGTCGACGAGATCGAGCAGCCCGGGGTCGCCGAACTTCTTCGCCGAGACGTTGACCGCGACGTAGGGGAGCCGGCTGCCGCGCCCGGGCCAGCGCGCGGCCTCGGCGCACGCGGTCGCGAGGATCCGCGCATCGAGGGCGTCGATGAGCCCGGCTTCCTCGGCGACCGGGATGAACTCAGCGGGCGAGATCATCGATCCGTCGGGCTTCGGCCAGCGCGCGAGCGCCTCGAAGCCGACCACGACGCCGTCCTCGAGCCGCACGATCGGCTGGAACCACGGCGTGATCTCGCCGTCGTCGAGGGCACGGCGCAATTCGCGCTCGAGGTTGAGGCGACGCAGCGCGTCGGCTTGGCTCTTGGGATCGGAAAGCTCGATCCGGGCCCCGCCCTCGTCCTTGGCGCGGCGCAGCGCGAGCTGCGCGTCGCGGAGGACCTCCTCGCCGCTGCCGTGCTCCGGCCGCCGGAGCGCAAGCCCGATAGAAGCCTGGGCGTAGAGCTTCTCGCCGTCGACCGTGAAAGGCTCCTGGAACGCCGCGGCGATGCGCTCGGCGAGGCGGACCGCGCTGTCGGCATCGGCCAGCACCGCGAACTCGTCGGCGCCGAGATTGGCGACGAAATCGGCGTCGCCCGCGGCCGCTTCGAGCTTCTGCGCCGCGCGCGCCAGAAGCTCGTCGCCCGCATGCTGCCCGAACGTGTCGTTTACCGCGCGGAAGCGGTCGAGGTTGACGAGCAGCAGGCCGAAATCGCGTCCGGCTCGCGCCGCCGTCTCGAGCCACTCGCGGAAAATGAGCCGGTTGGGGAGCCCGGTCACCGGGTCGGAAAGCTTGCGGTCGGTGGTCTCGGTCTGCGACCCCGCGATCCGCACCGTCCTCCCGTCGCGTGCGAGGGCGCGGCCGCGCGCCAGCATCCAGCGCCAGGAGCCGTCCTTGTGAAGGACCCTGTGCTCGACGGCGAAGGGGCGCGAGGGGTCGTCGAGGCTCGCCTGCAGGGCCGCCTTGAGCCGGGGAAGGTCCTCGGGGTGGACGCGCCGGAACCAGGTCGCGGGATCGCGGCCGAGCTCCTCCTCCGAAAGCCCGAGCTGCGCCCCCCAGCGCGGCGAGTACCAGACCTCGCGCTGCTCGAGGTCCCAGTCCCAGATTCCGTCGTTCGATCCCGCGACGGCGAGCGCGAAACGCTCCTCGCTCCGGCGCAGCGCCTTCTCCGCGCGCACGCGCCCGAGGTGGACCTCGATCCGCTGGATGAGCGTCGGGAAGTCGATCGGCTTCGTCACAAAGTCGTTGGCGTCGGCGAGAAGCGCGTTCAGGACGTCCTCGTCGCCCGTGCGCCCGGTCACGATCAGCACCGGCAGCTCGGCCGACGAATGGCGGGCGCGTATCCGTCGCAGAACCTCGATTCCGTCGAGGTCGGGCATGGCGAGGTCGAGGAGCACGAGATCGAATTGCCCCTCGTCGACGAGGCGCAGCGCCTCGGCCCCGCTCGAGCTCGCCGTGGGGTGATAGCCGCGCCGCTCCAGCCAGCGGCACAGCAGCTCCCGTCCCTCGGCCGCGTCGTCGACGACCAGAATGCGGGCGGGATTGATCTGCCCGATGCCGTCAGGCATCGCCGCCTCCGGCGAGGAGGGTCGAACGCGCTGCGGCGCGACGGCGACAGGGGATCTGCCGCCGCCCCCTCGGCGCCTTGTGGTGCTCGGGGCGCATCCTCGTTTCCGCTCCTCGGCCCCGAGAAGAGCGCCCGGGCGCTGAACATTGTCTTAAAGTGCCTGTCGCAAGCGGCAAATTCGTGTCCTGGTTAATGGTTTACGGGCGCTTCTCCGCGTCCGGCGGCGGCATGATATAAGGCCAGGCAATGTCCTTCCCGGAATGGCTGTCACGGCTCAACGAGGCGCAGCGCCGCGCCGTCGAGACGACGGACGGCCCCGTCCTTGTCCTCGCCGGCGCCGGCACCGGCAAGACTCGGGTCCTGACGACCCGCCTCGCCTACCTCCTCTGGCGCCGCCTCGCCTATCCGAGCCAGCTCCTTGCGGTCACCTTCACCAACAAGGCGGCGCGGGAGATGAAGGAGCGCGTCGAGGCCATGGTCGGCGAGGCGGCCGACGGGATCTGGCTCGGCACCTTCCACTCGATCGCGGCCAGGATCCTGCGCCGCCACGCCGAGGCGGTCGGGCTTCGCCCCGACTTCACGATTCTCGACGCCGACGATCAGCTCCGCCTCGTGAAGCAGCTCCTTCTCGCCGAGAGGCTCGACGAGAAGCGCTGGCCCGCGCGCGCCCTGCTCGCGCTCATCCAGCGCTGGAAGGACCGCGGCCTCTTGCCCGAGAAGGTACCGCAGGAGGAGGCGCGCGAGTTCGCCGGCGGCCGTGCGCTCCAGCTCTACCGCGACTACCAGGCGCGGCTTCAGACCGTGAACGCGGTCGATTTCGGCGACCTCACGCTGCACAACATCACGCTTTTCACGACCCGTCCCGACATTCTCGCCGAATGGCAGCGGCGCTTCCGCTACATCCTCGTCGACGAGTACCAGGACACCAACGTCAGCCAGTATCTCTGGCTGCGCCTTCTCGCGCAGGCGCACCGCAACCTCTGCTGCGTCGGCGACGACGACCAGTCGGTCTATTCGTGGCGCGGCGCGGAAATCGAGAACATTCTGCGCTTCGAGAAGGATTTTCCCGGCGCGGCGGTGATCCGGCTCGAGGAGAACTACCGCTCGACCCCGCACATCCTCGCCGCCGCCTCGGGGCTCATCGCGCACAACCGCGGCCGGCTCGGCAAGACGCTGTTCACGACCGGCGGCGAGGCGGGCGACAAGGTGATGCTGCGCGGCGTCTGGGACGCCGAGGAGGAGGCGCGCTGGGTCGGCGACGAGATCGAGGCGCTGCAGCGCGAGGGCCACGCGCTCTCCGAGATCGCGATCCTGGTGCGGGCGGGCTTCCAGACGCGCGAGTTCGAGGAGCGATTCATCACCCTGGGGCTCCCCTATCGGGTGGTCGGCGGCCCACGCTTCTACGAGCGCCAGGAGATCCGCGACGCGCTCGCCTATCTCCGCCTCGTGCACCAGCCGGCCGACGATCTCGCCTTCGAACGCATCGTCAACGTGCCGAAGCGCGGCATCGGCAACGCCACGATGCAGGCCCTGCACGAGATCGGCCGGCGCGAGCGCGTGCCGCTGACCGAGGCCGCGCGGCGTTACGTCGAGGGCGAGGCGAAGCCGGCCGTGCGCAAGACCCTGGGCGGGTTCCTCGAAGACCTCCGGCGCTGGCGGGCCGAGGCGGAACGCCTCAGCCATGTCGAGCTCGCGAAGACGATCCTCGACGAGTCGGGCTACACCGCGATGTGGCAGGCCGACAAATCGGCCGAGGCCCCGGGACGGCTCGAGAACTTGAAGGAGCTCGTCGCCGCGATGGGCGAATTCGAGAACCTCGCCGGGTTTCTCGAGCATGTCGGCCTCGTGATGGACAATGCGACCGAGCGCGCCGGCGACATGGTGAACCTCATGACCCTCCATGCCGCCAAGGGGCTCGAGTTCGAGACCGTGTTCCTGCCGGGCTGGGAGGAAGGCCTGTTCCCGAGCCAGCGCTCGATGGACGAGAACGGGGTGAAGGGCCTCGAGGAAGAGCGCCGCCTCGCCTATGTCGGACTGACGCGGGCGCGCCGGCGCGCCGTCGTCTCCTACGCGGCGAACCGGCGCATCCACGGCAACTGGCAGAGCACGATCCCCTCGCGGTTCATCGCCGAGCTGCCCGAGGCGCATGTCGAGATCGCGGCCGAGCCTGGCCTCAGCCCGCGCGCGGAGTATCTGCGGCCGCTCCACGACTGGACGATCGCGGGTGCCGGCAGCCGCGCCGAGTTCGGCCGCGTCGGCGCGACGCTGGCGAGCCGCCCGCCGCCGACGATCGAGGGCCGCGGCGTTCCCATGCGCGAGGCCGAGCTGCGCCGCGTCGGAGGCTTCTCTCCGGGCGACCGCGTCTTTCACCAGAAGTTCGGTTACGGCACGGTACGCGGCGTCGAGGACAACAAGCTCGACATCAGCTTCGACAAGGCGGGCGAGAAGAAGGTGATGGACGCTTTCGTGGAGCGTGCCGGGTAGCGCGCTGCGCTAGACCCGCTCGGACGCCTGCGCGTCGAGGCGCGAGCGCTCGAGAAGCCGCTCCACCTGGAGCGCCGCGCCGCTCCAGGTCAGGCCCGGATGAAGCCGCTGAAACGCCTCGACGCAGGCGACGAAGGCATGCGCGTGGCTGCCGGTCGCGCCGACGCTGCGGCGATAGACCGCCTCGAGATCCACGAGAAGGGCGTCCTTCATGGGCGAAGGATGGAACAGCGCATTCGCCCGGCCGTTCCGGCCGCCTCGCGCCGAGACGGTGTCTTTCTTGGGGCCTGCGCCGTCAGAACCCGAGCCAGCGGTTCTCGCGCGATTCGGACGAGAGCGGCACGGTGACGCGCACGCCCGCATAGGCGCCGCCGCCATCATTGGCGCCGCCGGCGAAGGCGCTCAGGTTGAAGCCCGCGAACTGCCGCACGGCGCCGACGTCGAAGCGCGACGTGCCGTCCTCGAGCACCCGCTCGCCGTAGCCGTACAACGACCAGCTATGCTCGAACGACTTTTCGATGCCCAATCGGGCGACGCCCGGCCGGGCTCCGTAGATGCCGCCGTAGTCGACTCCGAGGGTGAGCTGAACCGGGCCGGCCGGCCCGTAGTAGAGGATGCTCCCGGAGGTCCCGCCTTCGCCCGCCGCGAGCGCCTCCGTCGAGGTCGAGTTGACGACCATTCCGGCGCCGAGCATCAGCGTCTGGATGGTTCGAAATTCGGTGGCGCGGCTTCCGTCGACGCGGGTCGTCTCGCGCACCGCGAAGGCGAGCGGCAGGCGCTGGTGCGGCGCGAACTCGACGCTTCCCTCGGTGATGCCGACCGCGCGGCCGTCGCCGTGGCCGGTCCAATCGCTCTCGAAATCGTCGTTCCAGGTTTGCGACACGCTTAGCTTCAGCGGACCCAGCGGGCGCTCCACGCGCGCTTCGGTCGCGCTGCCGCCGCGCTCGTCCGCGATGTAGTTGAACCCTAGTCCGAAGCCGAGAAGCGAGCCCTGGCCGGTGGCGCCGATGTAGCCCTGCTGCTTGCCGCCGGCGCCCCCCTCCATGGCGCCGGCGAGGCTGCGGAACATTTCGCCTCGCTCGCTCTTGACGTCGAGCACGGCGACGGGGCCGCGCAGACGGGAGAGGAGCCCCTTCTCCGCGCCCACCCCGCCGCTCTGGCGCACGCTGAGCTTCGATTCCGGAAAGAGACTGCTTTCCTCGAACGTGCGGGACGAGGAACGGTCCGACCCGGCCGCCTCCAAATGGAATATGAGAAGCATCGAAAGCGCCGACGCGAGCGTCCGCGCAAGCCGAAGTGCTCGTCTCGCCATGACCCGAAAGTGCTGCCCGATACGACAGCACTATTGGGTGCGGAGCACGGTTAACGGATCGTTTGTACCTCGTCGTTTTTCGCCACCGATAGAGCGGGGCGGGCGCTACTTGCCGTGCACGCGGAAATCGACCTGGAGCGCGGGGTCGGAATAGAGCCCGGCCGAGGAGCGCTCCGCAGGCACGAACCTCACCGGTTCGGGCTCCTGCGGTGCCGTCACGGCGAGCCAGGCGCCGAAGATGCCGCCTGCGACGAGACCAACCACGAATCCGGAAATCGCCAGAAGAGCGTACACCGATCCATTCGATGTTGCGGAGAAGCCGACGCGCGAAGGAACAGGCCTTTCGATCCAAGGTTCCTCGGCGCCCATAAAAGCCACCGCTTTCCGGCGCCGCTTTCGGAGACGAGAGCCGAATGCGGGTGTTCAGCGTGTCTGTCGCGGCTTCAAGGATCGATCATGACAGCACCTGTTTTCGTCGGCTCCGGCTTCGTTGCGAAGTATCCCGAGGGCGGCGGCCCGTTCTGGGTCGTGCTGCAATACCTTCTGGGTCTGCGCGCGCACGGGATCGAGGCGTACTGGCTCGAGCTCCTGCCGGGCAGCGGCGACGCCATTCTCGACGATCGTCGCATCGCGGCGTTCTTCGATAATCTGAAGCGGTTCGGCGCGCGCGACTGGGGCATCGTCCTCCGCGTTCCGGACCCGGCCGACCCGGCGCGCGGCGAATTCGTCACCGCCGCGACGCTCCGGGACGAGCCGGCGACGCTCATGCGCGAGGGCGTCCTCCTCAATCTCTCGAACAGCATTCCGGCGCCGTACCGCGACGAGTTCGCGCTCAAGGTCCTCTACGACATCGATCCCGGAATGCTGCAGCTCTGGGCGACGCAGTGGGGTATGGGCGTCGGCGAGCACGACGTCTACGTCACGATCGGCCAGAGCATCGGCGAGCCGCCCTGCCGCGTGCCGACGCTCGGCGTCCACTGGCATCGTTTCTGGCCGATCGTGCATTTGCCGTCCTGGCCGCGACAGGAAGCGCCGGGCGCGCGCTGGACGACGGTGACGCAGTGGTGGAACGGCAACCAAGGCTACGATCTCATCGAGGGAGAGCTTTACGAGCACAACAAGCGGACGAGCTTCATCGAGTATCTCGACATGCCGCGGCGCGTCGGGCTCGAGCTCGAGCTCGCCGCCAACATCACGCCGGGGGAGGTCGAGGATCGCGCCGCGTTGGCGGAAGCGGGCTGGCGGCTCGTCTCACCGCACGCGGTCGCCGGAAACCCTCTCGACTACCGTACCTATGTCCAGGCGTCGCGGGGCGAGTTCTCCTGCGCCAAGCCTTCGGTGATCAAGGCCTCGCCCGGCTGGATCAGCGACCGGACGATCTGCTATCTCGCGAGCGGCCGCCCGGCCGTCACGCAGGCCGCCGGGGCCGAGCGGCACCTCCCGAGGACGCGCGGCCTCCACTTCTTCGCTTCGCCCGAGGAGGCCGCCGAGGCTCTGCGCGCGGTCGAGGCCGACTACGAGCGGGCCTGCCGGGAGGCGCGGGCGCTCGCCGAGGAGTACTTCTCGACCAGAGTCGTTATTCCGCGGCTGCTCCGCCTTCTCGGCCTTGCCCCGGCGCGCGGCGCCCGGCGAGGCGCCGCAGCTCACCCGCCGAGCGAGGCGAGCACCTCGTCGGTGCCGCACGATTCGCGCGGCCTTGCCGTCGACCCGGGCGGAATCTCGTAGAGGAGGATGGTGCGGCCGATGCGGGCGACCGGGCGGCGGCAGAGAAGCCACCGCAGCCCCGTGTAGGGCGGGCGGATGCGGTCGTGCAGGAGCCGCCCGATCCCGACCGCGACCCAGCCCGAGACGCGTTGGCCCGGCCAGAGATCCGCGGCGTCGACGCGGCTGAACCGCCGCAGCCGCGCCGTGCTCTGCACGGCGACCGCCACGTGATCGATGCCGCGGCGCTGCAACTCGTCGGCGAGCCGCTTGGCGTCCTGCCCCCAGTCGAAATCGGAATCGGCCGAGAACCATGCCGGCTCGTTCCGCGCGGCGAGGTTGAAATAGGGAAGATAGTCGGGATGCGCCGCCGCCGAATCGACAACGAGCCATAGCGCCAGCGCCGCAGCGAGCGTCGCCGAGGCGCGCCGGCGCAAGAGCCAGACGACGCCCGACGCCGCGACGAGGCAGAGAAGCGGATAGACGGCGAGCACGTGGCGCAGCCCCAGATTGATGCGGCTCGCCATCCCGACCGCGAGAATGGCCGCCGCAGCGGCGCCCCAGGCGAATACGGCGCCGCGCTGCGCCGTGCCCCGTGCCGCCGCGAGGAACCCGGCCGCGACGAGCGCGATGAGCGCCAGCGGCGTCTTCACCGCCAGCATCACCGGGAAGAAGTACCAGACTCCCTCGGGGTGGATCTCGCCGAGGAAGTAGTTGGCGCCCCCCGCCATGCCCGCGAGCTGCACCAGCCCGCCGACGACCTCGACGAGCGGATAGGGGTGTATCGCGAAGCCGTAGAGCCCCCACCAGACGAGGAAGAGGGAAGCGGCGCCGATGAGGGCCTGGCCGAGCAGCGCCGCGGGGCCGAGGCGGCGCGCCGCTTCGGCACGGCCGGCGATCGCCAGGGCCGCGGCGAGAGCAGCCGCCGCGAGCGGAAGATAGGCGAGCGCCGAAAGCTTTGTCGCGAACGCGACCGCGGCCGCGGCCCCGACCGCCGCAGCGCGCCCGGCGCTCGGCCCCTCGAGCCAACGCTGGACGAGGAAGAGCGCCAGAGTCATCGTCGCCGCCGCGGCGAGGTCGGTCGTCGCCAGCCCGGCATGCGCGAGCACCGGCGGCGTATTGGCGAGAAGCGCCGCGGCGAGGAGCCCCGCCGCTGGCCCCGCGAGCCGCGTCCCCCAGCGCCAGACGACCGTCAGCAGGAGGACGAGGAAGGGGAGCGTGCCGAGCCGCGCGGCGGCGAGCGTCCGCCAGTACCGCTCGCCCTCGCACTGCATCATCTTCTCCTCGCGGTCGATCCGGCAGCCGCGCGTCTCGTCGAGGGCGACAAGATAGGGGCCGGCAGCGACGAAGAGGCGTGCGAGAGGCGCCTGGACGAGGTCGCCTTCGACCCGGCCCTTCTGGAAGAACTGCATGCCGGCGGCGATATGCGCCGGCTCGTCGACCGTGTGGCTGAAGACCTCGTAGGTAGAGGCGACGCGCCAGAGCGTCACCGCGAGAAGCACGGCGAAAAGCGCCGCGGCGACGCGCGAATGATGGATCGGCGCCGCCTTCGTGAGCGCCGCGGCGACACTCGCGCAGCGGACGAAAGCGGGCGCTTCCGTCGAC
Organism: Rhodospirillales bacterium; assembly: GCA_019689675.1. Lineage (GTDB taxonomy): Bacteria > Pseudomonadota > Alphaproteobacteria > ATCC43930 > CGMCC-115725 > JADGGZ01. Next base: position 22,850 of record JADGGZ010000017.1, read on the forward strand.
ATCGTGGGAAGATAACGGCCCCCGCGCGGGCCGCATTCCCGACCGCGCGGGATCAAAGAAAGGGCGGCGCCCTCGGGAGCCGCCCTACGCGGCTCGAAGGACGATCACCCTTCGCCCGTCCGCCGGCGCCCTCGCGGCCCTGAGGTCCCGGGGCGCCGCGGCGGTCTCGGGGGCGTGCGCCCGAAGGGGAAGCCCCCTCAGGCCGCGACGCGCAAATTCTCGTTCGCCGGCTTGCTCGGCTGAGCGGGCCGGGTCCGGGGCTGGTTGCGCGCCAGCGTCTCGTCGGAGCCGATCTCCTCGAACCGGCGCGGATGGAGGTCGCTGCGGGCGAGCCCGATATCGGCCAGCTCGCGGTCGCTCATGGCCTCGAGCTCGTCGAGGACACGGCGGCGGGCCAGGGCATCCGAAATGCGCCGCGTCACCGGCGAAGCCAGCTTGGCGAGCTTGCGCCCTAAGGACTTGAAGGCGGCGCGGAGGGCGGCGGCGCGCATCTCGGCAACCTGCCGCTCCAGCTCGTGCACCTGCTCGGGCGAGAACGGGGCGGGAAAGATCGAAGACATGGCTTTGCCTATTCGTTCCAAACGAGCAGCAAGCGCGCTGCTCGACGCAATACATAGGACGGGATGCCCTGTTTCGCCCGCGACTTTATTGCAGTGCAGCAATCCCGAATTGCATAGGAATTGAAAGGGATTTCCGCCCTCCGTCGCGCCCTGATTGTGCGCCGCATTACAATTCGGAGGCCTTTCGCGCACAATTCTTGCTCCGCAAGACGCGCTGGTTCGGCGCCCCGAGCGCGACGAGGCGCTTTCCGTTTGTCCATTCTCTTCGGTTCAGGCCAATCTCGCCGCATGACGACGTGCCTTCCGCTCGCCGCATCTCCCGCTCGCGTCCGCGCATGACTTGGTCGATCGTCGCCCGCGATCCGGCGACCGGCGCCTTCGGCGTCGCGATCGCGACGAAATTCTTCGCCGTCGGCTCGCTCTGCCCGCATGCGGAGAGCGGGATCGGCGCGCTCTCGACCCAGGCGCTCGTCAATCCGCTCTGGGGACGACGCGGCCTCGCGCTTCTCGCCGAAGGGATGCCTGCTGCGGAGGTCGTCGCCAGGCTCGTCGCCGAAGACGAAGGCCGCGCGCACCGGCAGCTGCACATGGTCGATGCCGCCGGGCGCACCGCCTCGCACACGGGCGCCGCGTGCATCGGCTGGTGCGGTGGCGTTGCCGGCGAGGGGTTCTCGGTCGCAGGCAACATGCTGGAAGGCGAAAGCGTCGTGACCGCGACGGCGGCGGCCTACCGCCGAACCGAAGGCCCGTTCGCGGCGAGGCTGCTCGCCGCCCTCGAAGCGGGGGAAGCCGAGGGCGGCGACATGCGCGGCAAGCAGTCGGCGGCGCTCCTCGTCTATGCCGGCGAGGAATACCCGGAGCTCGATCTTCGCGTCGACGACGCCGCCGAGCCCCTTGCCGAGCTGCGCCGGCTCTGGGAGGTCGCGCGGCGCCGCTATCTCCCGTTCAAGCGGTTCCTGCCCTCGCGCGCCGCGCCCGCCGGCGTGACCGACCGCAACGTGATCGAGGCCGAGATCGCCCGGGTCGAGGCGCAGCTCGGCCCTGCCGAAGCCTTCTCGCTCGCCGCCGAGAAAGCGGGGAAGCCGCGATGAGCGCCGGCACGCTGCTTTCGCCCGAAGCCGATACGCGAGAAGGCGAGGAGCGCGCGCCGCTTCTCGAGGTGCGCGATCTTCGTACCTCCTTCGCCACCGAAGGCGGCGAGATGCGCGCCGTCGACGGCGTCTCCTTCGCGATCCGCCCGGGAACGACGCTCGGCCTCGTCGGCGAGTCGGGCTGCGGCAAGAGCGTCACCGCGCTCTCGATCATGGGCCTCGTGCCGCAGCCGCCGGGCCGCATCGCGGGCGGCGAGATCGTGTTCGAGGGCGAGGACTTGCTCCGCCTGCCGCCGGCCCGGCTCCGCGATCTGCGCGGCAACAAGATCGCGATGATCTTCCAGGAGCCGATGACCTCGCTCAACCCCGCCTTCACGGTCGGCGACCAGATCGCGGAGGCGCTCGAGCGTCATCGCGGGCTTTCGCGCGCCGAGGCGATGGCGCGCGCCGTCGAGCTTCTCGGCCGGGTGCGCATTCCCTCGCCCGAAAGCCGCGCCCACGATTATCCGCACAAGCTCTCGGGCGGGATGCGGCAGCGCGTGATGATCGCGATGGCGCTCGCCTGCGATCCCAGGCTCCTCATCGCCGACGAGCCGACGACCGCGCTCGACGTCACGATCCAGGCGCAGATTCTGGAGCTTCTCCGCCGCCTCAGGGCGGAGATGGGGATGGCGGTTCTCCTCATCACGCATGATCTCGGCGTCGTCGCCGAGCTCGCGGACGAGGTCGCGGTCATGTATCTCGGCCGCATCGTCGAGAAGGCGCCCGTGACGGCGCTCTTCGAGACGCCGCACCACCCCTACACGATCGGCCTTCTCGGCTCGATCCCGAAGCTGCATGAGAAAGAGACGCGCCTTGCGGCGATCGAGGGCATGGTGCCGAGCCCGCTCGCGCCCCCCGAAGGGTGCCGCTTCAACCCGCGTTGCCCGTTCGCGATCGAGCGCTGCCGGCGCGAGGAGCCGCCCCTTCTCGAGCTCGCGCCGGGCCACGTCGTCGCGTGCTGGCGGGCGCCGCTCTGATCCCGGGGCGGCCGGGCGCGTCGCGCGGCGCCGACGCCGCTACTGCACGGACTTCTCGATCTCCGCGAACTTGATCGCCCTGAGATAGCTGCGCAGCGTCTTGTCGTCGACGCCCTCGCTTCCCTCGACCTTCACCAGAACCTTGTTGGCGACGAGCGTCTGGTAGGAGTTGTCGTTCTTCGAGTAGTTGACCTTGCGCCCGTCGATGATGACGAGCCTGCTGTCGGGCCCGCTCACCGCGCCGCTGAACATCATCGCCATCGCCTGCACCATGGGCGAGTCGCCGAAGATCGAGATCTCGACCGTCTCGTCGCCCTTGCGGTACTCGCGCACGATGCTGGTCCCGCCGCCCATCATCGCGGCGCTCATCGCGGTCGCCTGCGCTTCCTCGGCCTCCCACCCCGGGAGCGGCTCCGGCAGGACCGATTTCCAGCCTTCGCTCTTCGACTGACGGATGAGGTTGGCGGCGGCGTCGAGCGCCGCGAGCGCGGTCGAGTAGTCCTTCTTCTTGTAGGCGGCGAGCGCCTCTTGGATCTGGTCCGTGACGTCGTCCGCGTAGGCCGAGGCCGTCCCGAGCAACAGAACGGACGCCGCGATGATGTGCTTCACAGGCCGCATGACTACTCCTGGTTTATTGGGCGCAGACACCATACCGGGATTCGCGATCATGGCGCGACGAGCCCTCCGGAACGCGGGAGCGAGAAAACCGCGCAAGTGTCACGAAAGAATTAAGGCGTCTTCGCCATCTCGCCGAGGATCCGGTCCCAGGCCGCGGGAGCGATCCGGTGCGCGTGCTCGGGAAGAAGCAGAAGATCCCAGCTTCCCGCGCCGAGGCCTCGCACGACGTCGGAGACCACGGCGGAATAGCCGAGCGCCGCGACGCCGCGGTTGCAGCATCCGTCGAACTGGTTGAGGACCTGCAGCTGCCCCCTTCCCTGCCCCGCGCCGCCGAGCACGTACATCTCGAGCATGTTGGCGGCGCCGAGGAGCGTCATGTTTTGCTCCTCCCAGTCGCCGAGGCGGTTCGGCGGGAAGGCCTGTAGATAGAGCGGCAGCGTGCCCGCGACCGGAAAGGAGCGGCGAATGCGCGGGTCGATCGCGGCGATCACCGTCGTCGTCCAGCCGCCGCCCGACAGGCCGATCATGTCGATGTGGCGCGGCGCATGGGCGGCGAGGAGGTGATTGACGCCGACGACGACCGGCTCGAGGAAGAGGCGGAGCGGGCTGAAGCCGGGGCGCTCCAGGAACTGGTAGCCGGGGTGGCCGAAGCCATTCGGCAGCAGCTCGCCGCGCGGCGTTTGCAGCCATTCGGGCGAGCGATTCGGGGGCGCGCCGGGCATGGCGAAGGCGAGGGTGAGATAGCCCGCCTCGAGCAGGCGCCGGATCGCCTCCTTCCCGTCCCCCTCGCGAAAGCTGAGCCCGTGGCCTTGATGGAAGATGGCGGCGGCCCCGTTCGCCTTCGCCGGCACGAAGAGGTCGGCGACGGAGGTGAACCCGAACGGGAGCGGGATCTCGAGCCGGTCGGTCCGGGCGTGGTTCGGGAGCTCGGACTTCGTGGGGTCCGGCCAGTCCTCCGTCACCTTCGCCGGCAGTCGCCCGGCCGGAAGCCCCGCCTCGCCCCACACGGCGGCGACGAGCGCGCGCCGCAGCGCCTCGACATCGGCCTCTCCGGAGATCGCGATGAGCGATCTCACCTCGGCGGCGCTCCTGTGCAGCGCGGGCGGCGGCTCGAAGAACAGCTCCGGGCGGGCTTCGGCGTCGGGCACGAGCCGGGTCGCCGCCTTCACCGCATGGAAGCTGTGCACCAGGAGGCCGAGATTGAGAGCCGTCGCGAGCACGGGAAGCGCCCGCGTCACGGTGCGGCCCGGGATCAGCGTCGCTGCGAGAAGGAAGAGATTGAGCGCGGCGACCGTCACGCCCGCCTGGTAGAAAGCGCGCCGCGCGACGACGTAGGGCCCGATTGCGACGAGGTTCTTGTCGCCGACGCCGAGCACGATCGCGTGGAAGCCGAAAAGAAAGGCGGCGAGCCCCAGCACGACCATCGCCGCGAGTATCGCCCGCCAGGCGGCGCGCGACAGGAACGGTTTCCCCCTCATCGCGGCGATACGTAGCTTTTTTCGAAGGCGGTGTCGCGCCGCCCGCTCGGGCGCCCTTCCGGATCGCTCGCCGCTTCCCCGCGGTTCATCGGGCGAGGCTCCGGATTCGCAGCCGAGGAGGAGAGGAGATGATCCGAAGGCTCATCGCGCTTCCGAGGCGGACCGCAGGGCTCGTCGCCGCTTGAGCCCTCGTCGTGGCCTCCGCCGTCGCGGCGACGGGAGGGAAGGCGGGCGGCGACGTTCGGCTCATCGCCGAGGAGAAGCTCCCGAACGTTCCCGGCAAGAGCGTGACGGCGGTCGTGGTCTCGTATCCGCCGGGCGGCAGGACGGCGCCGCACCGCCACGCCGGCAGGGTTCTCGCCTATGTCCTCTCGGCCGAGGTCCGCTCGGAAAATTCGGCCACCGGGACCGCGCGGGTCTACAAGGCGGGAGAGACCTTCTTCGAGCCGCCGGGCAGCGCCCATCTCGTCGGCGAGAACGCGAGCGCCTCCGAGCCCGCGAGCCTCCTCGCGATCTTCATCGCGGAGGACGGCGCCGAGCTGACGCGCTTCGACTGACCAAGGCGGCTCACGGCGCGCCGGAGACGAGGCTCGGCCCGCCGCCCTCTGCTACTCCGGCGCGGACGAGTGCGACCTCGGCCGCCCCGCTGTCCGGCTCTCGATCTCGCCCGCCTCGACTTCCAAGCGCTCCGCGAGTTCGAGGAGGTAAGCATGAGCGCCGCGTTTTGCCGACATTTGGCGGCAGAGGAGCGCCTGTGCGCGCAGGCGTTGGGAATCCGTCGACATTTGGCGCTCTCCTCGTTTCACGGTGTCCGAAAGGAAGTCGGCCGCCGCGTCCGGTCCGCCCCGCGTGCGGGCTTCTACGTCGACTTCGCGCGCCTCGACCGACAATCGCACGGCCATGCGCGTCAGCGCCGAGCGGATTCTCGGGTCGGCGTTTCGGGCGGCCAGAACCCAGCAATACCTCGCCTGCCTGCGCAGAACGATGATCGCGACGAGAGCGACGCGCCGGCGCTCGCAATGCGCCGCGCCGGTCATCCGGAGCACGATCCCGGTCCCGTCGGAGGAGGACCGCGCGACCGATCAGGTCGCCTCGTCAGGGCGCGAACCATCGGGCGGCGACCCCCAAGAGCACGAAAACCACAAGGATCGTGATGCTCATGCTGAAAATGTTGGTCGACATTGGACGTCCCTCGATTCAGTTCGCGTGACAGCATCGCCGCGCAGCCTCGTTCCGATGGGGGAGCCGACGCCCGCATCGTGCCGGACGAGCGCAATCCCGTGCTCGGTGCCTCCTGGCGGGTGCCCGGTGTTTCACCCTTCGCTTGCCGCCCCGCGTCACTGGGACACCAGGTCGAAGCGCATGAGCCAAGCCAGCAAGAGAACCCCGCCACCGATCAGCGCGATCATCTTGAGCTCCGTCGCATTCGAAGCCAGCCAGCCACGGAACGCGGGCGGTACCGCAAAAGCGTGCGTCCGACGTCGCAACCTGCCTCCAACCCCGCGCCCGCGCGCGGTAAAGTGCCGCGTCAGTGCGCGAGGCGGTCGAAATCCGACAGCACGCTGCGGATCAGCTTCTGGCGGCGCGGATCGCTGCACTCCGGGCTGGTCGCGAAAATCGTCAAAAGATAACGCGCCTTGTCGGCGGCCTCCGCCCAAGTCGCGGCCGGAGCGCGCGCCAGCTGCTGCTCGAGGGCGGCCGTTCGACTCCGTATCGCGGCCTGGTCGGCCGCGACTCCTTGCTTTTGCCGGCGCTCGACCGTGTCGCGCTGCGCCGCCAATCCGCGGCGATCGTCCAGCTGCTCGCAGCTGCTGTTCGGCGGGTCGCCGCGCTTCATCACCAGGCGTGCTTTCGCTTGTCGCGGCCGGATGCCGCTCTCTACATGTAGGGCGGAAATCGTTCGCGGCCATGACCAACTCAGTGGGTCGGCGAAATAAGATGCGTCGATGAGGGCGTCGCTCGGTTCCCTTCAGGCGGCCCCGGGGGTCTTTCGAGAAACGTCCGGAAACGACGCTCTCGCCGACGGGTTTGCACGGCGGCATGGCCGGGCCATATCGCTGCGACCTCCTCGGAAGAGGGCGGTGGGCCGACTCGATGCCGGGGCGGGTCCGACGAAGGAGCTCGCATCCGCCGCCAGCGAAGGAGCCGGATCATGCACGCTGCCGCAGCATCGCACCGCCGAGCCGATCGCCGGTTTTACCTTGCGAAGCAGCGCGCCTCGCCCGCAGTGCTGCGCGAGCGCCGCGAGGCGGTGCTCGAGGATCGCCTCCGTCAGCCGGCGAACGTTCGGGGAGGGTGGCCATAGCGACGGCGCCACCTCCGCCCGAGCGCGAGGCGCCGCGGGAGACACGGCGCGAGCGGACGCGACGCCTCGGACAGCTCACGAACCGCAAGGCTTTTTGGGTCCTCGCGGCGCTGCTGCTGCTCGGGCTCTTCTTCTTCGGCTTCGTGGTCGACCGGCATTCCTGAGCCGGCCCTGGAGCTCGCGCTTCGATAGGCGAGGGTTCCCGCGATCAGTAGAGCCGGTCCGGCAGTTCGTAGTGCCGGCCGACGAGCAGCACCGAAACGCGCGCGGGATTGGCGGCGAAGTCCCGCACCTCGAACGCGCGGCGAACGCCGTCGTCGCCCTGCCCGGCGCGCGCCACGAGATAGCAGCGATCGGGATCGAGCGGCGGCAGTCCCATGACCGCGCTCTCGATGACCAGCTCCTGCCGCGACAGGCGCCGCCATCGCGCGTCGCCGGCGGTGATCATCTGCATGCGCGCGAGCGGACGCACGTCGCCGACCCGCCGGCAAAGCTCCCGGATCTCGGCCGCGCCGAGGCGGCGGCTTTCGAGCCATTCGCTCCCGGCGAGAGCCGAAGAGCCGGATACGAGCAGCATCGCCGCGCTCAAGAAGAGCCGCATCGGGGCTTCCTCCCCAAGATGCGCAGCGTTACGGCCCGTACGGAAGCCGTCTTTGTTCCAGGACAAGGAAGGACGAGGACCTTCCGCCACGGCGGCGTGCAGCAGGGAGGCCCCGCTGGCGTTCACTTCCTATCGGCAACTCGGCAGGGAGCGCGTCGGATGCGCAAATTCCAGTTGCTTCGGACGACCGGCCTCGTGCTGCTGGTGATCGCGCTCGCCGGCTGCGGCGCCGTGGCCCTCCCCTTCCGCGTCACCGCCGACGTGGCGCGGATCGTGCCCGTGATCGGCGACCCCGTGGCGGCGCCGTTCGACGCCGTCGG
>JADGGZ010000182.1 GCA_019689675.1 Rhodospirillales bacterium
GTGCCTTGGTCGATCGCGAGAATGTGGTTCTTCGTCATTGGGTCACGTTAGCGCGCGGCGGCATGAGGCGGAAGAAGAGCGGCGCGAGGAAGATAACGAGGAGCACGCGCAGGAGCTGGTGAGTCGCGACGAACGCCGTGTCGAAGCCGAGGGCGAGCGAGACGAGGCTCATCTCGGCGAGGCCTCCCGGCGCGAAGGCGAGGAGCAGCGTCTCGAAGGGCACGCCGCTCAACGGGGCGAGGGCGAGGCTCCAGAGAACCGTACCGAGGATCATGATGACGGAAAGCCCCGACGCCACGCCGATGGTTCCTATGATGCGACGCACGGGGACGCCGACGAAACGCGCGCCGAGGCTCGCGCCGAGACCGACCTGCGCCATGACGACGAGTTCCGGCGGGACGCTCGAATGGGCGACGCCCGTTATATGGAGGGCGGTGCTGAGGAGGAGCGCTCCCGTCAGATGCGGCGCCGGCATTCGGCAGAGCCGCCCGAGCAGCGGCCCGCCGATCGCACAGGCCGCGAGCAAGGCGAGTTCGACCGGCGCGGTCTCGGCGAACCCGCCGCCCGTCTGCGGTCCTGCTGACGGCAGATAGCCCTGGAAGAGGCGGAACCAGACGGGGATCGTGAACACGACGAAAGTGAGCCGGACCGCGTGGCTCAACGAGATCAGCCGCGGGTCGCCGCCCATCGCGTGCCCGAGCGCCGTCATTTCGTTGAGCCCGCCGGGGATCGCGGTGAAATAGGAATCGAGGGTGTCGTACCGCCCGAGGCGGCGCAGATAGACGTATCCAGCTCCGCATACTACGGCGATGTAGGCAAGGAGCCCGAGCAGCGTCACGGTCCATTGGCCGATGCGACCGAAGAGCTCGGGACCGAAAGCGCTGCCGAGCATGACGCCGAGCACGGCGAGGAGAGAGTTGCGGAGCCACGCCGGGACGGCCAATCCGGCGCCCGCCAGCGCCGCGACCGTCGTGAAGGCCATGGCCCCGAGCATCCAGGGGAGGGGAGCCTTGACCGCCGCGAAAAGGGCTCCTCCCGCCGCGCCCAGAGCGAGCGCCAGCGCGACTCGTCTCACGCCTGCAGTCGTCCGAGACGGACAGCGGTCTGGCCGGGTACGAGGCGTCGGGACGGCATGATCAGCACACAGTCGTCATAGGGAGTGACGACCGGCGCCTCGCCGTCATAGGCGATGACGGTGCCCGCCTTCGGAATGACCTCGAGGCCGCGGTAAGGGGCGAGGAAGCGGAAGCGCTCGGTCGCGACCGTCACAGCCTCGGTCACCTCGATGACGCGCTGCGAAGGGACCGCATCGGCAGGGGCGAGCCCCGGATCGATCGCTCCGACCGCCGCGAGGAAGCGCAGCGTGGTTTCGACGGCGACCTCGGCCGAACGCGCCTCCCAATGCTGGCCGCATTCGACGAGGAGCGCGTTCTTCGGCGAGTGCTCGTCGGCGAAGCCGCGGTAGTCGCGCATGCGCCGGCCGGCCGCGTGCCCGGCATCGCGCACGATCACCTCCGGGACGGCGACGCGGCGCGCGAGCGCCGTCGCCTTCCGGGTCATGCCGGCCATCATCAAGGGCAGTGTGCTGTGCTGCATCGAGTGGATATCGAGGAGAAGATCGACCGCATCGACGAGTGGGCGCAGTTCCCTTGCACGCCGCAGCTCGACGCTGTCGCGCGGCCCGTCGAGGGTCGCGTCGTCCCAGACCCGATTGAAGTCCTCGTCGACGAAGCGGGAGGCGCTCGGCTGGGCCGGATCGAAAGTTTCGAACGCGGCTACGTTGGCGAAACTCAGCGTGAGCTTGCCGCGGATGGGCCGGATCCCGCGCTCGAACAGCGTCACCAGTGCGATCGCGCCGCAGAGCTCGTTTCCGTGCGTCAGCGCGTTCACCATCACGTGCGGGCCCGGCTGGCCGCTGTCGAGTGTCGTGACGTAAGGGATGCCGGTGTTGCCGGCGCGAAACCGGCGAATGTCGGGCGGCGACAGCTCGACCGAGTAGATTTCGCCGCTCATGCCGCGACGCGGTCGAGAAGGCGGCGCAGGAAGCCTTCGCAGGCGCGGACCTGCTCGAGGCTGATGAACTCGTCCGGCTTGTGCGCCTGATCGATCGAGCCGGGGCCGCAGACGACGGTCGGGATGCCGGCCTTCTGGTAGAGCCCGGCCTCGGTGCCGAAGCTGACCTTCCCGGTGGCGTTCGCCCCCGTCAAGGCAAAGACGAGCTGCGTGATCTCCTCCTCGGCGTCGATCGCGAGCCCGGGGAAGCTCGTCAGCTCCTCGAACTGGATGCCGGTTTCCGGCCGCACGGACTTCATCTCGGGCTCGACCCGGGTCGACGCGAACCGGACGACCTCCTCGACGAGCGCTTCGGGATCAACGCCCGGCAGGAATCGGAACTCGAAGTCGAAGCGACAGTCCTTGGGCACGATGTTGAGCGCCGTGCCGCCCGAAATTCTGCCAGTGTGGACGGTCGTGTAAGGCGGAACGAAGTCCGGGTCGTATGGCCCCTCGTCCCGGAAGCGGCGTGCCATCGACTTCAGATAGGCGACGATCTCGGCGGCGGCCTCGACCGCGTTCACGCCCTCGTGGGCGAGCGCGGAATGGCATTCGTAACCGTGCACGTGGCAGCGCAGGCTGCGCTTGCCCTTGTGCCCGATCACCGGCTTCATCTCCGTGGGCTCGCCGACGATGCAGAGACGCGGCTTGTCTGGGCGTCCTTCGAGGCCAGCGATCATGCGTCGCACGCCGAGACAGCCGACCTCCTCGTCGTAAGACAGCGCGAGATGGATCGGCGTGGCGAGCTCGCGGCCGACGAATTCCGGCACGAGCGCGAGCGCGACGGCGAGGAAGCTCTTCATGTCGGCGGTTCCCCGGCCGTAGAGCCTGCCGTTCTTCTCGGCGAGCGCGAACGGGTCCGTCGACCAGTCCTGTCCGTCGACCGGCACCACGTCGGTGTGCCCCGAGAGCGCGATTCCGCCCCGATCCTTGGGCCCGATCGTCGCGAACAGATTGGCCTTGCGCCGCTCCTCGTCGAAGAAGAGCTCGCTCGCTACTCCGTGGCCGGCGAGGTAGTCCCTCACCCACTCGATCAGAGCGAGGTTGGACTCCCGGCTCGTCGTGTCGAACCCGACCAGGGTCCTGATCATATCGACACTCGAAGAAGGCAAGACTGGGCACCTGCTCGGCGGAAGGAAACGGGAGCGGTACTATGCCTTCCCGTGCGCAACGGCGCCAGTCGGGATCCGATTTTGCGTGCCGAGACGCTTTTCGCATTTGACACGGCCGGATCGCCCGGCAAGCTTGTCGCAAATCAGGGAGGTGAGACGATGAGGAAGTCGCTCGTCGCCGTTGCGCTTTGCGGCGCACTCGTGGCGTTCAACGCATCGGCCCAGGAGCTGAAGGTCGGCCTCGGCGCGCCGCCGACCTCGATGGATCCGCTCTATCACAATCTCGATCCGAACAATCAGGTCGCGCGCCACATCTTCGATACGCTGATCGATCAGGACGAAAAGCAGCGGCTGAGGCCGGCCCTCGCGACCTCGTGGAAGCTGGTGGACGAGAGCACCTGGGAGTTCAAGCTCCGTGAGGGCGTCAAGTTCCACGACGGAACGCCCTTCACGGCTGAAGACGTGGTGTTCTCGATCCAGCGCGCCGAGAAGGTGCCGAACAGCCCGTCGGCCTTCACCATCTACACCAAGGCGGCGAAAGAGGTCGTCGCGGTCGATCCGACCACGGTGCGTATCAAGACGGACGGGCCGTACCCGCTCCTGCCGAACGATCTCTCCAACATCCGCATCCAGTCGAAGAAGGCAGCCGAAGGCAAGTCGACCGAGGACTTCAACAAGGGGACCGCGACGATCGGCACGGGTCCGTTCAAGTTCGTCGAATGGGTGCCAGGCGACCGGCTCGTGCTGGAGCGGAACGACAACTACTGGGGCGAGAAGGCCGAGTGGGCGAGGGTGATCTTCCGCCCGATCACCTCGTCCGGCACGCGCGTCGCCGCGCTCCTCTCCGGCGACGTCGACTTCATCGACAACGTCCCGCCGGCCGACATCAAGCGGCTGAAATCCGACCCGAACGTCGCGATCTGGCAGAGCGTGTCGAACCGGATCATCTACCTGCACATCGACAGCGATCGCGACAAGTCGCCGATGGTGACCGACAAGCAGGGCCAGCCGCTCGACAAGAACCCGCTCAAGGACGTGCGCGTCCGCAAAGCGATCTCGAAGGCGATCAACCGCCAGGGTATCGTCGAGCGCGTCCTGGACGGCGTCGGCATTCCCGCCGGGCAGCTCCTGCCCGAGGGGTTCTTCGGCGTCAGTCCCAACCTTCACGTCGAGAAGTACGATCCTGAAGGCGCGAAGAAGCTCCTTGCCGAGGCCGGCTGGCCGAACGGATTCGGCCTCACGCTGCACGGACCGAACAACCGCTACATCAACGACAAGGACATCGTTCAGGCGATCGCGCCGATGCTGAGCAGGATCGGCATCGACACCAAGGTCGAGACGATGCCGGCGAACATCTTCTTCTCGCGCGGCTCCAAGCTGGAGTTCAGCCTCATGCTCGTCGGCTGGGGCTCGGGAACGGGCGAAGCGTCCTCTCCCTTGAAGTCTCTCCTCGCCACGTTCGACAAGACCAAGGGGTGGGGGCCCTCGAACCGAGGCCGGTACTCGAACCCGAAGCTCGACGCTGCGCTAGACGAGGCACTGCGTACCGTGGACGACGCGAAGCGCGAGAAGCTTCTGCAGCAGGCCACCGAGATCGGCATCAACGAACTCGGCATCATCCCGCTGCACTACGAAGTCTCGACCTGGGCGTCGAAGAAGGGCTACGTCTACAAGGCCAACACGAACCAGCACACGCTGGCGCATTGGTTGAGGAAGGGGTAGTCCGGGTCGGAGGGGCGGCGGCGTACGTGCCGCCCCCCGGAGCCGGAGCAGCAGTCGAGCGATGACCGTCTTCATCATCCGCCGCCTTTTGCAGAGCGTGCTTGTGCTGGCGGCGATGTCCGTCATCGTCTTCGTCGGCGTCTACGCGATTGGCAACCCGATCGACATCCTCATCAACCCGCAGGCCGATCAGGAGGAGATCGAGCGCGCGACCCGTGCGCTCGGCCTCGACCGGCCGCTCTGGGAGCAGTATCTGCACTTCGTCGCCGGCGCCTTCACCGGCGATCTCGGCCGCTCCTTCGTCTTCAACGAGCCGGCGCTGCGCCTCATTCTCGACCGGCTGCCGGCGACCCTCGAGCTCGCCTTCGCCGCGATGCTGGTCGCTGTCGTGCTCGGCATTCCGCTCGGCCTCTGGGCGGGGCTTCGACCGGAGAGCTTTGCCGGCAAGGCGATCACCGCCGGCTCGATCCTCGGCTTCTCGCTGCCGACCTTCTGGGTCGGGCTCATGCTCATCCTCCTCTTCGCGGTGCAGCTCGGCTGGCTGCCAGCGACCGGGCGGGGCGCGACCGTCGAGGTGCTCGGCTTCCGTACGAGCCTTCTCACCCTGGACGGGCTCTCGCACGTGGCGCTGCCGGCGCTCAACCTCGCGCTCTTCAAGCTCGCGCTCGTGATCCGCCTCGCGCGTGCCGGAACACGCGAGGTCGTCCCGCTCGATTACATCAAATTCGCCCGCGCGAAGGGGCTGAGCACCCGGCGCGTCGTGCTCGTCCACGTGCTGAAGAACATTCTCATCCCGATCGTTACCGTGCTCGGTCTCGAGACGGGCTCGGTGATCGCCTTCGCGGTCGTGACCGAGACGATCTTCGCCTGGCCCGGCATCGGGCGGCTCATCATCCAGGCGATCAACCAGCTAGACCGGCCGGTGATCGTCGCGTATCTGCTCATGACGGTGTCGATGTTCATCGTCATCAATCTCGTCGTCGACATCCTCTATTCGGTGCTCGATCCGCGCGTGCGGATCTCCGAGGCACGATGACCGCGGCGCTCGACGAAACCGTCGCCGCCGCCGAGCCGGCGCCGCTGCGGGAAGCAACGCCCTTCCGCCGCTTCGTCTCCGAGTTCGCGGCCTCGAAGCTCGCCGTGGGCGGGCTCGTCGTGTTCCTCGGCATCGCCTGCGTGGCGATTTTCGCGCCGTGGATCGCGCCGACCGACCCCTACGACCTCACGCGGCTGGACATCCTCGACGGCCGGCAGCCTCCCGGAGCGCAGTCGATGGACGGGCGCACCTTCTGGCTCGGCTCGGACGACCAGGGCCGCGACATGCTCTCGGCGATCATGTACGGGCTGCGCACGAGCCTCGGCGTCGGAGCGATGAGCGCGGTGCTGGCGCTCCTGTTCGGCGGCGCCATAGGCCTCCTCGCTGCCTATTTCGGCGGCAGGGTCGACACGATCGTGATGCGCGTCGTCGACATACAGCTGTCCTTTCCCGCGATCCTCGTGGCCCTCATCCTGCTTGCCGTGCTGGGGCAGGGGGTCGGCAAGATCATCTTCGCGCTCGTCACCGTGCAGTGGGCTTACTACGCACGCACGGTGCGCGGCTCGGCGCTCGTCGAACGGCGCAAGGAGTACATCGAGGCGGCGCGCGGGCTCGCGCTCTCGCACGCGCGGATCGTGTTCCGCCATCTCATGCCGAATTGCCTGCCGCCGCTCATCGTCGTCGTCACCGTGCAGGTGGCGCATGCGATCGCGCTCGAGGCGACGCTCTCGTTCCTCGGCATCGGTCTGCCGATCACCGAGCCGTCGCTCGGGCTCCTTATCGCGAACGGCTTCGAGTACATGATGAGCGGCAAGTACTGGATCAGCTTCTTCCCCGGCGTCGCGCTTCTCATCACCATCGTCGCGATCAACCTCGTCGGCGACCGCCTGCGCGACGTTCTCAATCCGCGCTACCAGAAATGACCCCGACGCTCGAGGTCGAGGGGCTTAAGACGTGGTTTTTTACCCGCGCCGGGGTGCTGAAGGCGGTGGACGACGTCAGCTTCTCGGTCCGGCCGGGGGAAGTTCTCGGCCTCGTCGGCGAGAGCGGTTCGGGAAAGACCGTGACCGGGTTCTCCATTCTGGGTCTCGTCGACCCTCCCGGGCGCATCGTCGGCGGCCATATCCGATTCAAGGGGCGCGAGATCGCGAACCTGCCCGAGGAGGAGATGCGCAAGCTGCGCGGCGCGCGCATCGCCATGATCTTCCAGGACCCGATGATGACGCTGAACCCTGTCCTGCGCATCGACACGCAGATGATCGAGGCGCTCGAGGCGCATCATCCGGAGATGAGTCGGGCCGAGGCGCGGGCGCGAGCCGTCGAGGCGCTGGCGCAGGTCGGAATCCCGAGCCCGGAGGAGCGTCTGTCGCAATACCCGCACCAGTTCTCTGGCGGGATGCGTCAGCGGGTCGCGATCGCGATCGCGTTCCTCAACGAACCCGACCTCATTGTCGCCGACGAGCCGACGACAGCGCTCGACGTGACGATCCAGGCGCAGATCCTGCACGAGGCGCAGCGGCTCTGCCGCAGCCGCGGCACCGCCCTCATCTGGATCACGCACGACCTTTCCGTGGTGGCCGGGCTCGCGGACGAGATCTGCGTCATGTACGCCGGAAAGGTCGTGGAGCGGGGGCCTGTCGATGCCGTGCTCGACGCGCCGTTTCACCCCTATACGCGAGGCCTCATCGGCTCCGTCCCGAGCCGCAACCGCCGCGGCGCGCCCCTGGCGCAGATCCCGGGCATGACGCCCTCGCCTCTGAAGCTGCCGTCCGGATGCAGCTTCCG
>JADGGZ010000183.1 GCA_019689675.1 Rhodospirillales bacterium
GCGCCGGCGCGCAGGCGGCGATGCGCGGCACCAACGCCGCCGTCGTCGGGATCCTCGGCGCCGCGCTCTACGACCCGGTCTGGGTCGGCGCCGTGCACGGGCGCACCGACTTCGCGCTCGCCGCGGCGGGCTTCGTTCTCCTCCTCGCCGGCCGCGCGCCGCCGCTCCTCGTCGTCGTCGCGACGGCGCTCGCCTCCCTGCTCCTCGCCGCCGCGTCGGGCTGAGCGGGGCACGCTCCGATCTTCCCGCGCCGGGCCGCGCAATCCCGCGCTATCCTGGAGCGTCAGCTTCGACAGCTCGAGGCAACCGATGCGCATCGCCTCCTTCAACGTCGAGAATCTCTTCGAGCGGGCGCGCGCCCTCAACGTCAGCGAATGGATGGACGAGCCGGGCCGCGCCCCCTCCCGATGGTCGGCGGGGCGCAAGACCCTCGACGCCTATGCCGCGCTCGGCGCGCTCTTGCGCAAGAAGACCTACAGCGCGGCCGACAAGGCGGCGATCGTAAGTCACCTCGAGACGCTCGGCCTCGCCAAGTCGGACGAGAGCAGGTTCGTCGTTCTGCGCCAGAACAGGGGCGCGCTCGTGAAGCGATCGAGAACCGCCGGGCTCCAGGTCGTCGCCGACGGAAGCGACGACTGGATCGGCTGGCTCGAGCTGAAGAAGGAGCCCGTCGACGAGGTCGCGACGCGGAACACCGCGCGCGTCATCGCCGAGGTCGACGCCGACATCGTCGTGGTCGTGGAGACGGAGCACCGCATCTCGCTCTGCCGCTTCAACGAGCAGCTTCTGAAGCGGGTAGGCGCGCGCCCCTACGAGCAGATCATGCTGATCGACGGCAACGACGAGCGCGGCATCGACGTGGGGCTGATGACGCGTTCCGGCGTCGCGATCGAGGCGGTACGCAGCCACGTCCACGACAAGGCGGGCAACGAGCCGATCTTCAGCCGCGACTGCCCCGAGTTCCATCTGAGGCTCCCGTCGGGCGAGCGCCTCGTCGTCCTCGCCAACCACCTCAAGAGCAAGGGCTACGGCTCGGCGGCGAAGTCGAACGCGCGGCGCGAGGCGCAGGCGCGGCGCGTGCGCGAAATCTACGAGAGCCTCCGGGCGGAGGGGATCGAGCACGTCGTCGTCGCGAGCGACTTCAACGACACGCCCGACAGCGCGCCGCTGCGGCCGCTTCTCGGCGAGGGCTCCGACCTCAGGGACATCAGCCTCCATCCGAGCTTCGACGACGGCGGCCGCCCCGGCACCTTCGGCAACTGCACGAAGCGCAACAAGATCGACTACATCCTCCTCTCCCCCGCCCTCTTCGCGAAGACGACCGCCGGCGGCATCGACCGGCGCGGCGTCTGGGGCGGCAAGAACGGGACTCTGTGGCCGATCTTTCCAGAGATGAAATCGGCGCATCAGGCGGCCTCCGACCACGCGGCGATCTGGGCCGACGTCGCGCTCTGAGCTGGGGGAGCGCCAGTGTCGCATCGAGAGCGGTTCCGCGTTCCGCTTCCCTCGGTCTAGCGTTGCGCCATGGCGGGCCACGGTCAGTTCTGCTCGGTCGCGCGCGCCCTCGAGATCCTCGGCGGCCGCTGGACCCTCCTCGTCGTGCGCGAGCTCCTTTGCGGAAGCCGACGCTTCAACGAGATCCGCCGGGGCATACCGCGAATCTCGCGCACCGTCCTCGCCGAGCGCTTGCGGGAGCTCGCGCTCGCGGGCGCCATCGTGCGCGTCGAGAGCGCGCAGGGTCCCGAGTACGCGCTCACCGATGCCGGGCGGGAGCTGGCGGAGATCGTCGCCGGGCTCGGCGCCTGGGGGCAGAGATGGATCCCGCGACAGGCCCTCGAGGAGGATCTCGATCTCGACCCGCTGCTCGTCGACATGGAACGCCGCGTGCGCTTCGACGCGCTCCCGGAAGAGCCCGTCGTCGCGCGCTTCGAGATCGACAAGAACCGGCCGCGCTTCCTGCTGCTGAGGAAGAGCGAGGCCGCAGTCTGCACGCATAATCCCGGTTTTCCCGAGCTGCGGGTCCGGGGTCCCGTCGGCGCCCTCGCCGCCTGGTGGCGCGGCGATGCCTCCTTTCTCGCGGCGCGGCGAATGGGTCTCTCGATCGAAGGACCGAAGCCGCTCGTGCGCGCCTTTCCCGACTGGTTCGAGCGCTACCTTCTCGCCGCGATCGGCCCCGCGACGGGGCGGCGCGGCCGCACGCTCATGCCGGCGCGGAAGACAGCCGCCCGGGCGGCCCGTCGCTGACCCGGCGCCCCGAGCCCCGGCGGTCCGAAATCCGTACCGCCCGGAACCCGCCGCCGCGTGCATAACCGCCTCCCGTCAAGGACGGAGACCCGATGATGCACGCCTCGCTCCGAAACATCCTCCAATGCATCGGCGGCACTGCCGTGCTGCCTCTTCGCAACATCGTCCCTGAGAACGGCGCCCGCATTCTCCTGAAGCTCGAAAGCGGCAACCCGACCGGCAGCATGAAGGACCGGATGGCGCTCGCGATGATCGAGGCGGCGGAGGCGGACGGGCGCCTTCCGCCCGGCGGCGGCGTCGTCGAGTACACGGGCGGCAGCACCGGCGTCTCGCTCGCCCTCGTCTGCGCGGTGAAGGGCCACCCTCTCCACATCGTCACCTCCGACGCCTTCGCGCAGGAGAAGCTCGACCACATGCGGATTCTCGGCGCGCGGCTCGAGATCGTGCCGAGCGACGGCGGCCGCATGACGGAGAAGCTCACGCGCGACATGATCGAGGCGGCGCGCGTCGTCGCCTCCCGGACCGGCGCCTACTGGACCGATCAGCTCGCCAACACGGACCAGCTCGCCGCCTATCACGCGCTCGGCGAGGAGATCTGGTCCGACACGGGCGGCCGCATCGACGCTTTCGTCCAGAGCGTCGGAACGGCGGCGTCGCTGCGCGGCACCGGCGAGGCGTTGCGCCGCCGTGACAAGCGGATCCGCATCGTCGCCGTCGAGCCCGCGGAATCGCCGGTTCTCTCGGGCGGCGCGCCGGGCGCGCACAAGATCGACGGCGTCGGCGCCGGCTTCGTCGTGCCGCTGTGGCGCGAAGACGCCGCCGACCGGATCGAGCGCGTCTCGACCGAGGAGGCCAAGGCGATGGCGCTCCGCCTCGCCCGCGAGGAAGGGCTCTTCGGAGGCACCTCGACCGGCGCCAACGTCGTCGCCGCGCTGCGCGTCGCGCGCGACCTCGGACCGGGCGCGACCGTCGTCACCCTCCTGTGCGACACGGGCATGAAGTACCTCCGGATGTTCGGCGCGAACCCGACGTGAGCCGAGGCCAAAACCCATATTGTTGACATTATATCCGTCTCGTGTATTCTTGTTTCGTTCACGAAACGGAGACTTCAGCCATGCTCGATCCCGGACTACAGCGCCCCGTCGATCCTCAGGAAAAGCCCGAAAATCCCGGCCCCGAAAAGCAGCAGGAGGCATGCCCGGAGACGGCCCGCGAGACTGAGGCCGCTCCCGCCACCCGGCCGCACTGGCAATTCAGGCCTGGCCAGTCCGGCAATCCGGCGGGGCGGCCGAAAGGCTCCCGGAACCGCGCCTCCCGGCTCGCCGACGGGCTCCTCGACTGCGAAGGCAAGCTGATCGACGAGGCGCTCGAGCGCGCCTTCGCGGGCGACCCGGTCATGCTGCGCGCCTGCCTCCACAAGCTCGTGCCGGGGATCCGCCGCCGCCCGGTCGCGCTCGACCTGCCCGCGGACGCCTCGCCGACCGACATGGACGCGCTCCTCGACGCCACCTCCGCGGCGCTCGCCGCCGGCAGCGTGACCCCCGAGGAGGCGGGCGAGATCGCGGCCTATGTCAGGAGCCGGATCGCCGCGAAGCTCGACGTGCTGAAGGCCCGCCTCCTCGAGATCGAGATCGCCGAGCGGGAGCGGCAGGCGGCCGATCCGACCCGGGGCCGGGGACGGAAGGCCGAGCGGGAAGCCGAGGCCGAACGCGCCTACAGGGACTTCCTGCGCCGGGCGCGGGACGCGGGCTTCGACGTACCCGAAGAAGCGCTGGTGGGGGGAGACTGAAAAGCGCCTGTATTTTACAGTCTCCTCGTCGAAGAACAGGGAACGCCAGGAAGGACCCAGGTGACGCAACCCCACCCCACCCTCATGCTCGCGCACCGGATGCAGACGCTCGGCACCGAGACCGCGTTCGAGGTGCTGGCGCGTGCCAAGGCGCTCGAGGCCGAAGGCCGCTCGATCATCAATCTCGGCATCGGCCAGCCCGACTTCCGCACCCCCGCGCACATCGTCGAGGCCGGGATTAAGGCGCTCGCCGACGGGCACCACGGCTACACCCCCGCCCCCGGCATCCCGCAGCTCCGCGAGGCGGTCGCGGCCGATCTCCACCGCCGCCACGGCGTCGAGGTCTCGCCGTCCCGGGTCGTCGTCGTCCCGGGCGGCAAGGTCACGATGTTCTTCGCCATGCTGATGTTCGGCGAGCCCGGGGCCGAGATCCTCTACCCCAACCCGGGCTTTCCCATCTACGAGAGCGCGATCCGCTTCTCGGGCGCGACCCCCGTGCCGATCCCGCTCCACGAGGAGACGGGCTTTTCCTTCAAGGCCGAGGAGGTGCTGGAGCGGGTCACCAAGCAGACCCGCCTCATCGTCCTCAACTCGCCGGCGAACCCGACCGGCGGCGTCGTGCCGAAGGAGGAGCTCGACAAGCTCGTCGCCGGGCTCGTCCGCTTCCCCCACGTCGCGGTCCTCTCCGACGAGATCTACTCGGCGATGACCTACGACGGCGCGCGCCACGTCTCGCTCCTCTCCTACAAGGAGCTCGAGGGCCGAGTCATCCTCCTCGACGGGTGGTCCAAGACCTACGCCATGACCGGCTGGCGCCTCGGCTACGCGGTCTGGCCCGACGCCCTCGTCGACTCCGCGACGCGGCTCGCCGTCAACTGCCACTCCTGCGTCAACGCGTCCGCGCAATGGGCCGGCATCGCCGCGCTCGAAGGCCCGCAGGACGAGGTGCGCAAGATGGTCGCGGCCTTCGCCGAGCGGCGCCGCTTCATCGTCGACGCGCTGAACCGGCTGCCGGGCTTCCGCTGCGTCAAGCCGGGCGGCGCCTTCTACGCCTTCCCCAACGTCACCGGCACCGGGCTCGACGCGAAGACGCTGCAGACGCGGCTCCTCGAGGAGGCGGGCGTCGCCACCATCGCCGGCACTTCCTTCGGCGCCTACGGCGAGGGGTTCCTACGCTTCTCCTACGCCGCGAGCCTCGCGGAGCTCGAGGAGGCGGTGGGGCGGATCCGGCGCTGGCTCGAGAAAAATACGGCGTGACGCGCCGCGAAATGGGCGGCGCTCGGAACGGATCGATGACGGGTTTCGGGCAATTGCCTAAGAATTAGGCTGTTGCCTCGCGTTTGAGCAACGAAGCGCCGCATTTTGCGGCAACGGCGCGCGATGCGGCCGGGCAATGGGCGCGGGTGCGGCGGTCCCGACTTGGCACGCCAAGTGCACCCCTTCTGCGGACAGAAACGAGGAGCCGATGAAAAAGGTCGAAGCGATCATCAAGCCCTTCAAGCTCGACGAGGTGAAGGAGGCCCTTCACGAGGTCGGGATCAAAGGGATCACGGTGACCGAGGCGAAGGGCTTCGGGCGCCAGAAGGGGCACACGGAGCTCTACCGGGGCGCCGAGTACGTGGTCGACTTCCTGCCCAAGGTGAAGATCGAGGTCGTGATGGAGGACTCGATGGTCGATCGCGCCATCGAGGCGATTCAGCAGGCGGCGCACACCGGGCGGATCGGCGACGGAAAGATCTTCGTGACGACCATCGACGAGGTGATCCGCATCCGCACCGGCGAGCGCGGAGCCGACGCGATCTGACTTGCAGGACAGCTACAGAACGGGACCGACAGACATGGCCGATTTCAAAAAAGTGATGTCGATGATCAAGGAGCACGACGTCAAGTACGTCGACTTCCGCTTCACCGACCCGCGCGGCAAGTGGCAGCACCTCGCGCATCACCTGCGCACCATCGACGAGCGGATGCTCGAGGAGGGCATCATGTTCGACGGCTCGTCGATCGCCGGATGGAAGGCGATCAACGAGAGCGACATGGTGCTGATGCCCGACGCCGAGACGGCAGTGCTCGACCCGTTCGCGGCGCAGACCTCGCTCATCCTCTTCTGCGACGTCCACGAGCCCGGCACCGGCCAGCCCTACGGCCGCGACCCGCGCTCGATCGCCAAGAAGGCCGAGGCCTTCCTCGCCTCCACCGGCATCGGCGACACCGCCTATTTCGGCCCCGAGGCCGAGTTCTTCGTGTTCGACGACGTCCGCTACAAGGTCGGCATGAACGTCGGGATGTACGAGCTCGACTACGAGGAAGGGCCGCACGCCTCGGCGAAGGCGCTGCCCGACGGCAACCCCGGCCACCGGCCGCCGGTCAAGGGCGGCTACTTCCCGGTGCCGCCGGTGGACAGCGCGGCGGACCTCCGCGCCGAGATGCTGACGACCATGGAGGCGATGGGCCTCAAGGTCGAGAAGCACCACCACGAGGTGGCGCCCGGCCAGCACGAGCTCGGCTTCGAGTACGGCCCGCTGACCCGCACGGCCGACGCCATGCAGATCTACAAGTACGTCGTCCACAACGTCGCGCATCAGTACGGCAAGACCGCGACCTTCATGCCGAAGCCGATCAAGGGCGACAACGGCTCGGGCATGCACGTCCACCAGTCGATCTGGAAGGGCGAGAAGCCGCTCTTCGCGGGCTCCGGCTACGCCGATCTCTCCGAGCTCGCCCTCTACTACATCGGCGGCATCATCAAGCACGCGAAGGCGCTCAACGCGTTCACGAACCCGACCACGAACAGCTACAAGCGCCTCATCCCCGGCTTCGAGGCGCCGGTGCTGCTCGCCTACTCCTCGCGCAACCGCTCGGCCTCGTGCCGCATTCCGTACGTGTCGAGCCCCAAGGCCAAGCGCGTCGAGGTCCGCTTCCCGGATCCGGCCGCCAACCCCTATCTCTGCTACGCGGCGATGCTGATGGCGGGGATCGACGGGATCCAGAACCGGATCCATCCGGGCGACGCGATGGACAAGAACCTCTACGACCTTCCGCCCGAGGAGCTGAAGGACGTCCCGCAGGTCTGCGGCAGCTTGCGCGAGGCGCTCGGCTCGCTCGAGGCCGACCACGCCTTCCTCCTCAAGGGCGACGTGTTCACCCGCGACTTCATCGACAGCTACATGGAGCTCAAGTGGGAGGAGGTGTGGGCGTTCGAGCACACGCCGCACCCGATCGAGTTCCAGATGTACTACTCGGTCTGATCACTCTGGCACTCTCTTCCTCCGCTTGCTGCCACCCCCGCCGGATCCTTTCCGGCGGGGGTCTTCTCTACTGGCGAAATTCCGCTCGAAGGCGTTAGGCTCGTTCGCTCCGAACGGGAAGCGAGGGGAGCATCCCGTGTTCTTTCAGCGCCAGCGGCGACGGGAAAATCTGCTCATCATTGCAGTCGCGACGCTGGTCGGCTGCCTCGTCGCCGGCTTCATCGGCTTCGAGGTTTGGCGAAGCTACGAGGCGGCGTTGGCATCGAGCCGCCAGCGCGCGGAGAATCTCGTCCACGTACTCGACGAGCAGACGAGGAGCGCCGTGCGGGCGGTCGATCTGTCGCTGCTCGGCATCGTCTACGCGCTCCGGCTCCAGCC
>JADGGZ010000184.1 GCA_019689675.1 Rhodospirillales bacterium
ACGGTCGAGCGCACGGGTCTCTGGCGGGCGCAGACGCCGCAAGGCTTTCACTTCGAGGCGATTATCGCAGCGCACCGGGCAGCCGCGGGCGGCGAGCTCACCGACGACGCCGCCATCGCCGAGCGCGCCGGTCTTTCCGTGGCGCTCGTGGAAGGGAGCGAGGACAATTTCAAAGTGACCACAGCGGACGACCTCGCGCGTGCCGAGCGCCTTCTCGCCGCCCGCCTCGGCGACGTGCGCACGGGGCACGGCTTCGACGTGCACGCCTTCGGCCCAGGCGACACCGTATGGCTCTGCGGCGTCGCGATCCCGCACGAGCAGGGGCTCGTCGGCCACTCCGACGCCGATGTTGGGCTGCACGCGCTCACCGACGCGATTCTTGGCGCGCTCGGCGCCGGCGACATCGGCATGCATTTCCCGCCTTCGGACCCTCGCTGGCGCGGCGCTTCCTCGGATCGTTTTCTCCGTCACGCCGCCGATCTCGTCATCGAGGCCGGCGGCATCCTCGCCCATGCGGACGTGACGCTCGTCTGCGAGCGACCGAAAGTGGGGCCGCACAGGGCAGCCATGATCGCGCGCATCGCGGAAATCCTCCGGATCGACCCACGGCGGGTCAGCGTCAAGGCGACGACGACCGAGAAGCTCGGTTTCACGGGGCGGGGCGAGGGTATCGCCGCCAGCGCCGTCGCAACCATCCGCCTTCCGCTTTGACGGCGAGCCTTCGCCAGCGATTGGGATTGCCGGCCTGGCATCCGGCGATCGTGGTCGGCACCTGGTTCTGGAGCGGCCTCCTTCCGGTGGCGCCGGGGACGTGGGGATCGCTCGCCGCCCTCCCCTTGGCTTGGCTCGTCCAAGAGCGCTGGGGCGCCCCGGGTCTCATCGTCGGCGCGCTCCTGATCTTCGCCGCCGGGTGGTGGGCCGCCGCGGTGATCGTCGAGGCGAGCGGGGTCGACGACCCGGGGGCGATCGTCATCGACGAGGTGGCGGCGCAATTCTTGGTGCTGGCGGCAGCGCCGCAATCCCTCATCGTCTACGTTCTGGGTTTTTTCTTCTTTCGCGTCGCCGACATTCTGAAGCCGTGGCCGGCGAGCCTCGCTGACCGGCGGGTTCCCGGCGCGCTCGGGGTCATGCTGGACGACGTCATCGCCGCAGGCTATGCCGCGCTCCTGGTCGCCCCCATCGGATTGCTGATATGAGCCTCGCCCGCGACGTACTCGACGCTCTGCGCCGGCGCGGCTGGCGCATCGCCACCGCCGAATCCTGCACCGGCGGCATGATCGCCGCGGCCTTGACCGACATCGCCGGTTCCTCCGACGTGGTCGATCGCGGCTTCGTCACTTACTCGAACAACGCCAAGTCGGAGCTCCTCGGCGTCGACCCGGCGCTCATCGCCGCCCACGGCGCAGTCAGCCGAGAGGTCGCCGAGGCGATGGCCGCAGGCGCTCTTTCCCGATCCGACGCCGAGATCGCGGTCGCGGTGACCGGGATCGCCGGACCGGGCGGAGGCAGCGCCGCGAAGCCGGTCGGGCTCGTCTGGTTCGGCCTCGCCGTCAAAGGCGAAGCCCTCCGCAGCGAGCACCAAATCTTCTCTGGCGACCGCGCCGCGATACGCGCAGCGGCGACGCGGCACGCTCTCGCGCTCGTTCTCGAGAAGGCGAGCGGCGCACGCTGATGCCCCGCGAGCGCACCGCCCGACAGGCACCGAGGGCGGCGGTCCTGACGATCAGTCTCGTCCTCGTCTATCTCATCGCCTTCGGCGCCGGGCTCGCGCTTCCGCGCGAGCAGGGGTGGACAGTCGTGAACGGGGCGGCGATCGTGCCGCAATGGCTCCTCGGCGATCTGCCGCGGCCCGCCGAGCTCGATCTCGTGCCGCTCTGGCTGACGCCGCTCAGCGCCGTCTTCATCCAACCGGGCTTCGTCCTCCTCAGCTTCAATCTCTTCTGGATCGTCGCTCTCGGGTCGCGGCTCGAGCGCACACTCGGCCCTGCGCGGCTTGCAATCCTGCTTCTTCTTTGCGCCTATGGCAGTGCGTTTTTCCAGGCGATTAGCATCCGCGACACGACGGCGATCGTCGGCGCCGGCGGGGTCGCAGGAAGCATGATGGGCGCCTTCCTGATGCTCCATCCGAAGCGGCTCCTTCGCTTGCGCGTCGCCGGTCTGCTCACGCTTCCGCTGCCTGCTATCCTGCTCATCGTGAGTTGCTTCTCGCTCGACCTGATGTTGGCGCTGCGCGACATAGCCGGCGGAAAGCCGCTGGAGGTCGCCTACCCGCTGCACCTCGCAGGCTTCCTCCTCGGCGCCGGCACGGCGGCCGTCCTGCGTCCGGCGGGCATGCCGCTCTTCGACAAGGGAAAGGCCTGGTTCTCGCTCGACGAATGGGACGAGGATGCCGCGGCAGCCGGGAAGCGGACGCTTGCCGTGCTCGCAGCGCCCGTTCTCGCCGGGATCTACATCGCGATCGCTGCCGCGGCGATCGCCAGCGGGCGGTTCTAGGAAGGTGAGGGCATACGGGATCGACCTCGGCCGGCTCGCGCTGCCGTCGAGCGTGCGCGTCGCCGTCCACACGCTCGGCGTGACGCAGATCGTCTCCTGGGGCACGACCTTCTACGCGCCGGCCGTCTTCTCGGCGCCGATCATCGCCGAGACCGGCTGGTCGAAGACCGAGGTCTACGGCGCATTTTCTGCGAGCCTAGTTCTCGGCGCGCTCCTCGCCCGCCGCGTCGGTCAGTTCATCGACGAGCGCGGCGGCCGCCTCGCGATGGGATGCGGATCGATACTCTGCGCCGTCGGCCTTCTCGGGCTCGCCGCGGCGCACAGCTACGTCGTCTATCTCGGCGCGTGGATCGTGCTCGGAATCGCGATGCGCCTCGCCCTCTACGAGGCGGCCTTCGCGACCCTCACCGCCGCGGCGCGCCACGAAGCCCGACGCGCGATCTCGGTGCTCACGCTCTACGGCGGCTTCGCCTCGAGCGTATTCTGGCCGATCGGGTTCTGGCTCGTCGGCGCCGTCGGCTGGCGCATGGCGCTTGTCGTGTTCGCGACGCTCAATCTCGTCATCTGCCTGCCGCTTCACCTTTTCCTGCTGCCGCGCGGCAAGCCGGACGCTCCCGGTTCGGGCGCACCCCGCGCCTCTGCGGCCGAAGGCCCTGCGCCCCTCGAGGGGCGCGAGCGCACGCTCGCGTTCGTGCTGCTGAGCGCCGCCTTCGCGCTGTTCACCTTCATGAGTTCGGCGCTCTCCGCCCACCTCATCGACGCGCTCGTGGCGCTCGGCCTCACCGGTCCCACGGCCGTCGGCGCCGCCTCGCTCCGCGGCGTCGGTCAGGTGGCGGCGCGGCTTTGGGAAATTCTGTTCGCCGCGAGGCTCGGCCCGCTCACGCTCTGCATTCTTTCGCTCGGGCTTTCGCCGCTCGCCTTCCTTCCGCTCGCGGCCGGCGTGAGCACCTTCACCGCGACGGCCTTCACGCTGCTGCAAGGTGCCGGCAACGGCCTCGCGACGATCGCCCGCGGCGTCGCCCCGCTTCTCCTTTTCGGCCCGCACGGCTACGGCGCGCTCACCGGCGCGATGGCGGCCCCTAGCCTCGTCGCCGCCGCGTTCGCGCCGGCAGTACATGCCGCCATCGTGGATCTCGCGGGCAATCGCGTCGGCCTCCTCGTCGAGGCCGGCATCGCCGCGCTCGGCGTTCTTCTCGTAGTCGTGCTGGCGATCCGCCTGCGGCGCGCCTGAAGCCTTGCCGGTCAGGCCGGCCGGGGCGCCGCGTTCGGCAAGCCTTCGCCGTAAAGCTGCTTCGCCCGCCCCTCGAACGCCGCCACCATCCGCCGGACCGCCTCGTTGAAGAGAAGGCCGATGACGCGCTGCAAGAGCGCCGAGCGGAACTCGAAATCGACGAAGAAGTCGATGCACGTGCCGCCTCCCGGCACGGGCTCGAACACCCAGTGGTTGTTCAGGTACTTGAACGGCCCTTCGGCATAGGAGACGTCGATCCGTCGCGGCCGGTCGAGGACGACCCGGGAGGTGAAGCGCTCGCGGAACATCTTGAAGCCGATCACGAGGTCGGCGATGACGACGTTGCCCTCGCGGGAGCGGATGCGTGCCGCGGTCGCCCAGGGCAGGAACTCCGGATACCTCTCGACATCCGCGACGAGGTCGAAGAGCTGCTCCGGCGTGTAGGGCAGTATCCTTTTTTCGGCGTGGGTCGGCATCAGGCCGGAACGGCGGCGAGCTTCGCCGCGCGCGCGGCCTGAAGGCGGCGGAAGTCCTCGCCCGCATGGTGCGAGGAGCGGGTCAGCGGCGACGCCGAAACCATGAGGAAGCCTTTGCCGTAGGCCATACGCTCGTAGTCGCGGAACTCGTCGGGGCTCACGAAACGGTCGACGGCGTGGTGCTTCGGGGTCGGCTGGAGATACTGGCCGATGGTGAGGAAATCGACGTCCGCAGCGCGCAGGTCGTCCATGACCTGCAGTACTTCGGCCCGGCTCTCGCCGAGCCCGACCATGATGCCGGACTTCGTGAACATCGTCGGGTCGAGCTGCTTCACGCGGTCGAGGAGCCGCAGCGAGTGGAAGTAGCGCGCGCCGGGCCTGACCTCGGGATAAAGCCGCGGCACCGTCTCGAGATTGTGGTTGTAAACGTCCGGCTTCGCGGCGACCACGGCGTCGATCGCGCCGTCCTTCTTCAGGAAGTCGGGCGTCAAAACCTCGATCGTCGTCGCCGGCGAGCGCTTGCGGATCGCCTCGATCGTGCGCACGAAATGCCCCGCCCCGCCGTCCTCGAGATCGTCGCGGTCGACCGAGGTCACGACGACATGCGCGAGCCCCAGCGCGGCGACGCTTTCGGCCACACGCTCGGGCTCGTGCGGGTCGAGAAGATCGGGACGGCCCGTCGCGACGTTGCAGAAGGTGCAGGCGCGCGTGCAGACGCTGCCGAGGATCATCACGGTGGCGTGCTTGCGCGACCAGCACTCGCCGATGTTGGGACACGCCGCCTCCTCGCAGACCGTGTTGAGCTTCAGCTCGCGCATGAGCCGCCGCGTCTCGTGATAGGTCGGCGAGGTCGGCGCCTTGACCCGGATCCAATCGGGCTTGCGGGCGACCGGATTGTCCGGTCGATGCGCCTTTTCGGGGTGACGAACGGTCGTGCCCATCGGTCAGAAGTGGATCGCCCGCTTCCAAGCGTCAAGCACGCTCTCGTGCATCATCTCGGAAAGGGTCGGATGGGGGAAGATCGTGTGGATGAGTTCGGCCTCCGTCGTCTCGAGCGTCTTGGCGATCGTGTAGCCCTGGATGAGCTCCGTCACCTCTGCGCCGATCATGTGCGCGCCCAGAAGCTCGCCGGTCTTGGCGTCGAACACGGTCTTCACGAGGCCCTCCGGCTCGCCGAGCGCGATCGCCTTGCCGTTGCCGATATAGGGGAAGCGGCCGACGCGGATCTCGCGCCCGTTCGCCTTCGCCTGCGCCTCGGTGAGGCCGACGCTCGCGATCTGGGGCCGGCAGTAGGTGCACCCCGGGATGTTCTTCGTGTCGATCGGATGGACGTCATTGAGCCCGGCGATCTTCTCGACACAGACGACGCCCTCGTGGCTAGCCTTGTGCGCGAGCCACGGCGGCCCCACGAGATCGCCGATCGCATAAACCCCGGGCTCGTCGGTGCGAAGGTAGGGATCGGTCACGACGTGGCTCTTCTCGACACGCACCTTGGTGCCCTCGAGCCCGATATTCTCGACGTTCCCGACGATGCCGACCGCGAGGATTATTCGGTCGGCCGAGAGCCGGGTCTCCTTCCCGTTCGCCTTCACCATCGCCGTCACCGAGCCGCTGTTCTTCTGCACGGCCGTGACCGTCGCCGAGGTCATGATCTTCATGCCCTGGCGCTCGAAGGATTTGCGGGCGAAAGCCGAGATCTCCTCGTCCTCGACGGGCAGGATCCGGTCCATCACCTCGACGATCGTGACCTCGGCGCCCATGTCTCGATAGAACGAGGCGAACTCGACGCCGATGGCGCCCGATCCGACGACGATCAGCGACTTCGGCATCGACTCCGGGATCATCGCCTCCTTGTAGGTCCAGATCAGCTTGCCGTCAGGCTCGATGCCGGGAAGCGTGCGCGCCCGCGCTCCGGTTGCGAGGACGATGTGGCCTGCGGCGAGGTCGGCGACCGACTTGCCGTCCTTCGTCACCGCGACCTTGGCCTTGCCGGCGAGACGGCCGTGGCCATCGAAAACCGTCACCTTGTTCTTCTTGAGAAGCCCTTTGACGCCCGCATTGAGCTGCGCTGCGACCTGCCTCGAGCGCTTCACCACCTTGGCGAGGTCGAAGGAAACCTCCTTCGCCGAGAATCCGTACTGATCGAGCGAATGGAGGAGATGGTTGATCTCGGAGGTGCGCAGCAGCGCCTTTGTCGGAATGCAGCCCCAGTTGAGGCAGATGCCGCCGAGATGCTCGCGCTCGACGACGGCGGTCTTCATGCCGAGCTGCGCCGCGCGGATCGCCGCGACGTACCCGCCCGGCCCGCCGCCGACGACCACGATGTCGAAGCTGTTCTCGGCCATTTAGTGCCCTCGGCTCCTTGTTCTCGAGAGATAAGCGCGGCGCGCGCGACGTTGCCGCATATCAGAGCAGCATCGCAAGCGGGTCTTCGATCAGCGCCTTGAACGCGGCGAGGAACTGGGCGCCGGTCGCGCCGTCGACGACGCGGTGATCGACCGAAAGCGTGCAACTCATCACCGTAGCGACGCCGAGCGCGCCGTCCTTCACGACCGGACGCTGCTCGCCGGCGCCGACGGCGAGGATGCAGCCCTGCGGCGGGTTGATCACCGCCTCGAAGTGCTTCACGCCGAACATGCCGAGATTCGAGACCGAGAACGTGCCGCCCTGGAACTCCGAGAGCTTGAGCTTGCCCGCCTTGGCGCGCGCCGCGAGGTCCTTCATCTCGGCCGAGATCTGCGCGAGGCCCTTCTGGTCGGCGTTCTTCACGATGGGCGTGATGAGCCCGTCCTCGATGGCGACCGCGACCGAAATGTCGATCGCCTGCCAGCGCAGGATCCCGTCCTCGCTCCAGGACGCGTTCGCCGCCGGTACCTTCTTCAGCGCCAGGGCCGCGGCTTTGATCACGAAGTCGTTGACGGAGAGCTTCAACCCTTCATCGCCTCGCCGGTTGAGCTCGGCGCGGATCTCCAGAAGCCGATCGATGACGCAGTCGATCGTGAGATAGAAATGCGGGACCTGCTGCTTCGCCTCGGTGAGGCGCCGCGCGATCGTGCGCCGCATGTTGTTGAGAGGCAGAAGCTCGTAAGGCGGGTTACCGGCGAGCGCCGCCACTTCGTCCTTGCCGAGCGCCGGAGCCCGCACGCCGGGCGCCGCCGGCGCGGGGGCGGCAGGGCGCGGCGCCTGGGGCGCCTCGGCCCGCGGCGGTGCGCCGCCGGCGAGCGCGGCCTCGATGTCGGACTTGACGATGCGGCCGCCGGGACCCGAGCCCTTGAGCTTGGCGAGGTCGATCCCGGCTTGCTCGGCCATGCGCCGCGCAAGCGGGCTCGCGAAAATGCGCGCCCCCTTGTCGTGGCCGGTTCAGGCCCCACCCCCCGGGGGCGGCCGCCGCGCAGCCCCGGCGCCCGCC
>JADGGZ010000185.1 GCA_019689675.1 Rhodospirillales bacterium
CCGCCATCGGTGCTTCCGGCTCCGCGCGCGCCGCACTCCTGTCGACAACGTCGATCCTGACTGCCTCGCTCACTCGGTGCCTGCCGGTCGGAACGCGCCTGGCGGGATGTGCCCGGGCGCGACATAGGCGGAGTAGAGCGCGTCGAGCTGCGCCCAGAGGACGTCGCACTTGAACTCGAGCGCGGCCAGCACCGCCCCCTGCTGCTCGGGCGTCCGCGCCTCGCGCTTGACGTAAGCGAGCGCGAAATCCGCGTCGCGCGGCGCCTGGCTCAGCCGCGCGTTGAAATAGGCGAGCGTCTCGCGGCTGATGAAGTCGTAGTTGGCGAGCATGCCGGCGACGCGCTCGCTGATGATCATGGGCGAGAACATTTCGGTGAGCGAGGAAGCGACCGCTTCGAGGAGGCTGCGCTCGCGCACGAAGCGGACATAGGCCTCGACGGCGAACTTGGTGGCTGGGAGCGCGCCCCGCATCGAAACGACGTAGTCGCGGTCGAGGCCGAGCCCGTCCGTGAGCGCGAGCCAGCGAGCGATCCCGCCTTCGCCCGATCGCTCGCCGTCGTGATCGACGAGCCGCTGCCGCCACACGCGGCGAAGCTCGGGATCCTCCGTGCGCGAGATCAGCGCCGCGTCCTTGCGCGGAATCGCGCTCTGGTAGCAGTAGCGGTTGAGAGCCCAGGCCTGCACCTGCCCCTTGTTCAGCTTCCCGCCGTGCAGGAGCTTATGGAACGGGTGCAGGTTGTGATAGCGCTCGGCGCCTATCCGGCGCAGCGCCGCTTCGAGTTCGTCGGGCGTCATCACGCTCCTCACAAGGTGAGCTCCATCCCGTCATGAGCGACGGTCCAACCCGCCGCCTCGACCTCCGCCCGTTCCGGCGAATCCTCGAGAAGAACGGGGTTGGTGTTGTTCACATGGACGAACACCTTTCGGCCGACGCCCAGGTCGCGGAAGGCAGCGATGACGCCGCCCTCCCCCGACATGCTCATATGGCCCATCCGCCGGCCGGTTTTAGTGCCGACGCCGGCGCGCAGCATCTCGTCGTCGCGCCAGAGCGTGCCGTCGAAGAAGACGAGCGGCGCGCCGCGAAGGCGCGCGAGGAGGCTCGGCGTCAGCGCGGCGCAACCGGGGATGAAGAGCATCCGTCGCCCGGACGCGAGTTCGGCGATTTCGAGTCCGACGGTATGTCCGCCTTCGCTGGTGCCCGGGTCCTCACCCTCGCGCTCGAGCCAGAGCGGTACCTTTCCGGGCACCGGGAAGGCCTCGATCGAAAGCCCGCTCTCGGCGCCGTCAGCGGTCGCGAGCGGCAGCTTTCGCCCGAGCGGCAGAGGGACGCGCGCCACGCAATCGGGCGAGAGCACGCCAAAGATCGGGTTCGTCGCGAGGACCGCCTGCACCTCCTCGGTGGCGTAGAGGACGAAGCGATGCCGTTCGCGCAAGGTGAGAAGGCCGGCGACCGCGTCGACGTCGGCACCGGTGAGGGCGACGCCGGCGATCGGCGAGGAGCGGAGCCCTTCCTGCGGCCAGAGGACCTCGTTGGCCTCGATCTGGGCGCGAATGTCGGGCGCCGCATTGAGGAGGAACCAGGCGCGCCCGTCCGAGGATACGGCGAGCGAGGTCTGCGTGCGCGGCTTCGCCATAGGGTCGCCGCGCCGCGCGCGCCGACAGCCCGGCGCGTTCGAGTTCCACTGCGGGAACCCGCCGCCCGCGCCAGCGCCGAGAACTAGGATCCGCACGACGCAGGTCCCACCGCCCGGGTTTCAGGAGTGCTCCGCGGGGGGGCCGGCTCGGGCGCCGCGCCGTGGAGACGGATCGCGAGATCGACAAGGCGCGGCGCAACTTCGAGCCGCTCGACCCAGTGCGGCGGGATCGCGGAGACGCCGTAAAGAGCGCCGGCGAGCTGTCCCGTCACGGCTGCGATCGTGTCGGTGTCGCCGCCGAGATGGACCGCGGCAAGCACCGCCGCCTCGAAACTCTCGTTCTGCGCGACGCACCAGAGCGCGGCTTCGAGCGTGTCGACCGCGCGGGGAGCGGAGGAGATGCTGCCCCGCGGCTTCGTCCGCCAATCGAGCGCGGCGATGCCGGCGAGCGAGGGATGGCGCACGGCAGCGGCGGCCTCGGCCATCGCCTCGAAGTCGCCCGTCGCGAGCCCCGCGATGAGGATATCGGCGAGGCACGCGCTTGCGGCGATCGCCTCCTCGGCGACATGAGTGACGCGCGCCTGCGCTTCGGCGACTTCTCGGGCGGCGCGAGGATCGCCACGGTAGCGGATCGCGACCGGCGCCAGGCGCATGATGCAGCCATTGCCGGCGTTCGCCGCGTCGTGCGCGGCATCGAGCCTCCCCGTGCTCTCGAACGCCTCGAGCACCGCGCGCGTCGTCGTGCTGAGGCCGCGTCCGCCGGACCGATACCAGAGGACGAAGCGGCGCAGAAGATCGGCCGGATCGAGGAAACCCGTTTCGAGCAGCGATTCCGCGAGACAGATCGCCATCCCGGTGTCGTCGGTCCCCTCGCCGGAGCCGAGGTCGGAGACCGGCGGGTAGGAGTCGCGCGGCAGTCCCTCGACCGGAGCGCCCAGCGCATCGCCGACGGCGAGCCCGACGAGAGCGCCGACCGAGCGTTGGAGCGCGGGATCGCCGCCCGGGATCAACGCCGCTGCGCGGATGGCTTCTCTTCGGGACACGTGTCGGGCCGTCGCTTCGATCCGCGCTTCTCGGGCGGAACCTTGCAGTCGTTGACGCGCTGCTCGTCCGACGCCTTGTCGCCGAGCCGCTCCTTCAAGGTCTCGGGCGGCGGGGCACGATCCGATGACGGGGCCGGACGCTCCGCTGCGAGCGCCGGGATACCCGAGAGCACGACGGACAGGCAGCTCGCGCAAAGAACCGTCCTCAGCCGCCGAACCGCCCCGTCAACGCGTCGAGCCCGGCCTTGTAGATGCCGCGGATCGTCTCGACAGCTTCCGGCTCGGGAACGCCGTCCGGCTCGAATCGGCTGCTCCATCGGACGCGGCAACGCTCGCCTCCCTGCTCCTCGACGCTCAGCTCCGAGCGGTAGTTCGCGACCGGCAGAGGCGCGTCGAGAATGCTGTAACTATATCGACGTCCCGCTTCGTCATGGTGCTCCAAGGCCTCGATGATGGTGCCGCCGCCGTGGAGCCCGAGCCGGCGAACAGTCCGCCCTCCTTCCTGGCTGACGCGGCTGGAGGCCACCGCCGGGTGCCAGTGGGGCAAGCCGTCGAAATCGCCGACGAGCTGCCAGACCTGCTCGGCCGATGCGCCGAGCTCGACCGTCATCTCGACTTCCGCCATCGCGGCAATCCTCCCTCGAGAACCGAGTCTAGCCCCGGCTCTGCCGCGGTGCCCTCATTCGAAGGTCGTAGTCGGGACCCAGCTGATCTCGGTGATGAACTTCTGCCGGATCGCCCGGGCGAAGTCGCCGAACCCGTGCGCCGGGAGAAGGAAGGCGCCGGCGCCGCCGATCACCTCGTCCCGATACCAATCGGCGAGGGTCGAGGCCTCCTTTCCCTCGAGGATCGGCAGGCCGTTGATCGTGACGTCCGTCGCCACGAGCGCATCGCGCAGCTCCACGACCCGCTCGGCGTTGCAGTTGTCGCTCCCGTCGCCCGAGACGTCGACGACGCTGCGCGCAGCCGGAGCCGGAACCTGCGGCAGGACCTTGCCGTAGACGAAGCTCAGCATTCGGCCCATGCACGTGAATTCCGCGGCATCGCGAGACAGGGCGCGCACCCTGTCGGCGAAGGCCTCGGCATCGGCGGGGCGCGCGATCCTCGTCCACGGGATCGAGAGCCGCGGCCTGTCGGACCATTGCACGAGCGCGATCAGCATCGCCTGGCTCGGCCCCGAAAGCAGGGCGTGCTGCACGTCGGGGTCCTCGAGGGCCGCCGCGATCCCCTCCATCTGCAGCCGGTAGCGCTCGGCGTCCACCGAGCCCGAGACGTCGACCGCGAGCACGAGCGCTGTGTCCACCGGCGGGGCCCCGCCCTCGGCCGAGGCAGGGCCCGAGAGAGCGAGCGCCGCTGCCGCAGCGAGGAGCCGAAGCGCCCTCACCGGATCGCCCGAGCGAGGTTGCGTGCGGCGGCGAGGCCGAGCGAGCGGTCGAGGCCGCGGGCATCGACGAGCCGCGATTCATCGAGATCGGTGCCGACGAGCGAGGCCCCGGTGAGGTCGGCGCCCGTGAGATCGGCGCCCGAGAGGTCGGCATTGCGGAGGTCGGCCCCGCGGAGATCGGCGCCCGCGAGCTTCGCGAACCGCAGCGAGGCGCTCGCGAGATCCGCCCCGGAGAGGTCGGCGCCGGCGAGGTCGCATCCGGCGAGTTCGGTCCGGGAGAGAGTCATCGTTCGCGGCGTGCGCTCGCCGCTGCCGAGACGCGCCGCCGAGAGCCGGGCGCCGCGCAGATTGGCCCCGCTGAGACGGGAGAGAATTACGGCGCCGCTCAGATTGGCGCCGGCGAAGCTCGGCGCCTCCTCCGCGCGGGGCTCGAGCGTCGAGAAGGCGGCGAGGCGGACGAGGCGGGCGCCCGAGAGGTCGGCGCCCGCGAAGTCGGTCCGCATCACCACCGCGCGGTCAAGGCGCACGCCGACGAGGCGGCTTCCGGCGAGCTTCGCGTCAGTGAGATCCGCCCCGTAGAGATCGGCGCCTTCGAAATTGGCGCCGGCGAAATCGAGCCCGCTGAGATCGAGGAAGCTGAGGTCGCGATGGGAGAAGTCGGCGGGATGCCCCGGACCAGCGCGGATCAGCGCCTCGGTCACGTCGCGAACCGTGAGGTCCGCCGCCGGCGCCTCGCCGAGAGGGAGGAGGATCGCGGCCGCCGCCAGGAGAAAGACGCGCCGCCTCATCGCCGCGGCTCCGGCGAAGGCTGCGGAGGAACGCGACGACATTGCGTCTTCACGTAGGCGGTCCGCCCAATCTCGTCCCTGAGCGGCGAGCGGCCGACATCCTCCTGCCAGCCGAAGGTGCAGCCGAGCTCGGAAGGAACCTCGTTGGCGATCACGTCTGCGGCGGTCTCCTCGCTGCAATCCTCGGGCGGGACGCTGCTGAGGCAGATGAGGATGATCGCCACGAACCGGTCCATCGCGCGCCCCGCCGGCGGGTCGTCGGGCGAGAATAGTCGCGCCGCGGCGCCTGCGTCTATTCGGCGGCGTCGAGAAGATCCGATTCCGCGGCCGCAGGGTCGCCGGGCGCCGTCTCGGCCCCGAGCCCCGGCAGCGCGATGACGCGACGCCCCTGCCCGTCCACCCGCGTCGCGATGAAGCCGCGGGCCTCCATGAAGTCGAGCATGCGGCGGGCGCGCTTCGGCGAATGGCTGCCGCAGGCGCGGGCGACCGCCGCATCCGAGGGGCACGGCGCGTTCTCGATCGCGGCACGGGCGAGGAGCAGGAAGACGCCCTGCATCTCCTCCGGAACCTCGGCGGAGAGCGCGGTGGCCGTGTCCCAGGCCGGTCCCGCGGGACCGGCGCGGTCGACACCGGCTCGCGCCATCGCGAGGCGACGGCGGAACGCGGCGAGGTCGATCTGGTCGCCGGCGACGCGCTGACGCCGACAGCGGACGAGGAAATCCTGATAGAGCACGGCGACCGAGCGCGACGCGGTCTCCGGCTCGGCGAGGAGCTGACGCAGCACCTCGTCGGGGCTCGGGCCGAAGGAGAGGAGCGGCGGCGCGGGCGCGCGCTCGATCGCGGCAATCGGATCGGGAGCCGGCGGCGGGCGGCGCGGAGCGGGCGGCGGCTCCGGCTCGAGCGGTCTCAGGATGAGCTCGCGCGCATCGGCCGGGGGCGCCGCCGGCGGCAAGGGCATCAGCTTCGGGCTGGCGCTGCGCGCCTCGGTGGTCACCGGGCCGATCCGGATGGCGACCGGGCGGCGCGCGAGCGCCGGCCCGAGCGCGATGAAATGGCCGCGCTCGAGATCGCGGAACGCCTCGGCCTGGCGCCGCTCCATGCCGAGAAGGTCGGCCGCCCTCGCCATGTCGATGTCGAGGAAGGTCCGCCCCATAAGGAAGTTCGAGGCCTCGGCCGCGACGTTCTTGGCGAGCTTGGCGAGGCGCTGGGTCGCGATGATCCCGGCGAGGCCGCGCTTGCGGCCGCGGCACATGAGATTGGTCATCGCGCCGAGCGAAGCCTTGCGCGCCTCGTCCGAGACCTCCCCGGCGGCGGCAGGGGCGAAGAGCTGCGCCTCGTCGACAACGACGAGCATCGGGTACCAGAGCGCGCGGTCGGTGTCGAAGAGACCGCCGAGGAAGGCGGCGGCGCGCTTCATCTGCTGGTCGGCGTCGAGCCCTTCGGCGTTGAGAACGACCGAGACGCGATGCTCGCGCACCCGCGCCGCGATCCGCTGCAGCTCGCTCTCGTTGTGGGCCGCGGCATCGACGACGACGTGGCCGAACGCATCCGCCAGGGTGACGAAATCGCCCTCGGGGTCGATCACCGCCTGCTGCACGGAGCCGACGCTCTGCTCGAGGAGACGGCGCAAGAGGTGCGACTTGCCGGAGCCGGAATTTCCCTGCACCAGGAGCCGCGTCGCGAGCAGTTCTTCGAGATCGAGCAAGGCCGGCGCGCCGGCGCTGGTCGAACCGAGCTCGATAGTGACCTTCATCTCCGCCGGTATAACCCGAGTCGGCGGGGTGCCAACCCGTCGGGGCGCTTTCCTGTTTATCAGGAATGGGAACAGGAAAGGCCCGTCCCGGAAGGAGCCCCGCGCCTGCAAATGCAGGGAAAATGCAGGCATGTCCTGAAGGGTTCCGAGTCCGGATCTCCTTGCCGGCTGCCCAAGCGCCGCCTGCGGCCGATGCCGGTCGGAGCGGCCGATTCACGATCTTAAAGAGCCGATAGGATCTTATATCCGAATTGATTACCGGTCAACCCAAAAATCTACGATTCGTTCACGTTCGCTGCCGCCGGGCGGAAAGAGAGGCGCGGCCGGACGCATCCTCGGAGCGCGCCCCGCTCCCTCTCGGCTGCACGGAACGCGAGGGCAACCGCGCTGTTCCCACGACACGCGCCCCGAGACCGGTCTTTGAGGAGAGCGCCGTGCACCCCCTTCCTGCGCTCGCCTTCGCCCTCTTCCTCGCCGTCGGCGCCGCCTCGGCGCAGGAACGATCGCCGGAAGACGCAAGAAGCAAGGCCGATGCCCGGCCACCCACCCCCGGGTCCGGCCCGAGCGAGGCTTCGGCACCGGCGACGCAGGAGAGCCAAGGGCTGCGTCTCGACATGCCGACGACGCCCGAGCCGGGCGAAGGCTCCGGCGCGTCGCCTCCGCGGGAGTGCGCCGAGCGCGAGCCGGCACCGACCGGCGCCGGACGCGCCGAAACGGATTGTCCGCCGGCCGAAAACCGTCGGTGACGCGCCGATCGCGACTCCCCTTCTAGGGCGAGGGCGACGTCAGCGCTTCCTTCTTTTCGCGGCCGTCTTCGCCCGACTCTTCGTCGCCGTCTTCCCGCGACGCTTCGCCGCCGTCTTCGTCCGGCTCTTCGTGGCCGTTTTCACCCGACGCTTCGTCGCCGTCTTCGCCCGGCTCTTCGCGGCCGTTTTCGCTCCCCTCTTCGCGGCAACTTTCGACGC
>JADGGZ010000186.1 GCA_019689675.1 Rhodospirillales bacterium
CGGCTGCGCAAGGTCGGCGCGCACATGGCGTGGCTCAACACGGGCGGCGTGCAGGGCTTTCACCCCGCGGCGCACGCCGCGAGCATGCTCGAGATGTTCGGCATCCCCTATGTCGGGCACGACCCGCTCTCCGCCGCCACGCTCGACGACAAGCACGCCTTCAAGCGAGCGCTCTACAGCCTCGGCATCCCGACCGCGCCGTTCATCATCTGGCATCCCGGCCGCGAAAGCGTTCCGCTCGTGACGAGCCGGCGCTTTCGCGACGTTTTCGCCGCGCACACGGGCGGCTTCATCGTGAAGCCTGTCAACGGCCGCGCTTCCCAGCACGTCCACATGGTGGAGAGCACGAGGGAGGTGGAGGACGCCGTTCGCGAGGTGTACGGGCGCACCAACAACGCGGTCCTCGTCGAGGCCTTCCTTTCCGGGAGCGAGTATTGCATCGCGGTCTGCGGTCCCGTGGTCGCGAGGCAAGGCCGCCTCGAGATGCGGAACGGGCCGTTCGTCTTCTCGGCCGCCGAGCGGGTGCTCGCCGAGGACGAGAAAATCTTCACCTCGATGGACGTGCGGCCGATCACCAGCGGGCGCGTGCGGCTTCTCGACCGCGACGCCGAGCCGCTCATCGTCGACGAGCTGCACGAGATCGCGCGCGACGTCTTCACCGAGTTCGGGCTCGAAACGCTGATCCGGCTCGACATCCGAGCCAACGAGGCGGGCGAGCTCTTCGTGCTCGAGGCCAATCCGAAGCCGGATCTGAAGCGTCCCAGCGGCGACACGCTGAGCCTCGTGTGCGCCGGCCTCGCCGAGCACGGGATGAGCTACGACGATCTCATTCTCTCGCTCTTCGCCGACCGGATCGACGTCTTGTTCAGCCAGCGCCGCGGCATGGTCAACCATCTGCTGCAGCTTCTTCACTGAGAAGCCGGCCGAGGCGCATGGCCGAAGATGACGATCGTGCAGAGACCGGCAGGGAGGTTCGTCGACGCGCTCACGATGCTCGTCGTGTGCGGCCTCTCGCTCCTCCTTCTCGTCTACGTCGCCTACGGCGAGGCGCAACGGCACTTCCTCCAGTTCCAGCTGGAAAAGCTGCAGTCGCAAGGGCGCGTCGTGCAGAGCGCGATCGAGAGATATCTCCGGCCGGGGAGCCTGCCCCTGCGTCAATTCGTCGGCTTCAGCAACCTCGCCGAGCCGATCGTCGACTCCGACCCCGCGGTCGCAGGCATCAACGTCTTCGACGAGCGCGACCGTCTCGTCTTCAGCGCCGGCAAGAAGTTGCGGCTGCTGCCGGCCGAGGATGGCGGGATTAAGGGCGTCCGCGAAGGGTCCGAGTACTTCCAGGCGGTACTGCCGCTGCGGAACCGGTTCGAGAGCGTTGGGAGCCTCGCGATCTCGATGCCTCGCAAGCTGGCTCTCGAGCGGGTGGATCGAGCCTTCGAGCCGCTTCTGACGCTGGCTGGCGGCCTCTCGGTCGCCTTTGCGCTTTTCGTCACCGCGGCGGGTCCGCGGCTCGCCGGCCGACGTCTGCCGTGGCTGCAGATCGCTTACGCGATGACGTTCCTCGTCATGACCGGGTTCGTCGTCGGGACGCTCGTCTCGCTCTACTCCGAGGGCGCCCAGGCCAAGGTGAAGGCGCTCGCCGACACGCTCGTGCAGCGGATCGGCGACATCGTTCATTACGACATCGATTTCGCGGAGATCAGCGGACTCGACCGAACTTTCGCCGAGTATCGCAAGCTCAATCCCGAGATGAGCGCGGCCGGTCTCTCGATCGACGGCGTCGTCGCGATTCACACCGATCCGAACGCGATCGGCCGCCCGTGGGTCGGCGATCGCCGAAGCTACGAGTACAGCTTCGACATCGTCTCGCCCGCAAGCCAGCGCAAGGTGACGGTCGCTGTCGCGCTGCCCTTCGACATCGTCTACCGCCAGGTGCTGCGCAGCGTGAAGAACTTCGCCGCGCTGTTCGTCGCATCGGCCTTTCTCGCCGGAATCTTCCTGCAGCTCGCCTCCTCGCTGCAGCGCTCGGTGGCGGTCCGGAGAAATGCGGCGGGAGGCAAGGCGCGCCGAAGCGAGGAGGATCTGGCGCTCGGCTTCGTGAAGCCGGTCTTCTTCGTCGCCGTCTTCATGGAGCACCTCACCTACGCCTTCCTGCCGCAGTTCATGCACCAGGCGGCGACCGCTTCGGGATATTCGCCGGCCGCGGCCTCGGTGCCGTTCATGGCGTATTACCTGGTCTTCGCGCTGTCGCTCATTCCGGCGGGGCACTTCGTGCAGCGCTACGGCACGCGTCCGCTGATGTGCGGCGGGCTCCTCCTCTCGGGGGGCGGACTCGCGCTGCTGGCGCTGCCGCTCGACTTTTCCGTCCTCGTTCTCGCCCGTGCGCTTTCCGGTATCGGGCAGGGCGTGCTGTTCATCAGCATCCAATCCTACATTCTGACGATGGCGCTGCCGGGCCGGAAGACGCAAGGCGCGGCGATCATCGTCTGGGGATTCCAGGGCGGCATGATCTCGGGCATGGCGATCGGCTCGCTGCTCGTCTCCTACATCACCCCTTCCGGCGTCTTCAGCCTCGCGGGGCTCATCGCGCTCGCGATGGCGGCCTATTCTGCCGGTCTGGTGCCCCCGGCGCCGCGCCAGGAGGAGGTGCTGGGCCGGGTCGGCGCATCGCTGCGCCGTCTCGGCCACGACTTGACGCAGGTCCTGCGGGACGTCGAGTTCCTCCGCACGATGCTGCTCGTCGGCGTGCCGGCGAAGGCCGTGATGACCGGCATCGTCATCTTCGCCCTTCCGCTCCTCCTCGCCGATCTCGGCTTCGCGCAGGAGGACATCGGACAGATCCTCATGGTCTACGCGTTCGGCGTTCTTCTCGCGAGCACGTTCGTCTCGCGTCTCGTCGACCGCACCGGGAACACCGATTCGGTGCTTTTCCGCGGCTCGGTGCTGAGCGGCATCGGCCTCGTTCTCGCGGGGGCAGTCGGCTGGGACGCGACGCCGGGCGAGGGCGACGGAGTCGTGGAAACGATCCTTCTCGTTGCAGGCGTGTTCGTTGTCGGCGCGGCGCACGGCTTCATCAACGCGCCGGTCGTGACCCGCATCGCCGACTCCGAGCTCGCGGCTCGGATCGGCGCGGGCGCGGCAACGGCCGCGTACCGCTTCCTCGAGCGCATCGGCCATGTCGCCGGCCCGGTCCTCGTCGGCCAGCTCTTCCTCCTTTTCGGGCAGAGCGCGATCGTCGTCGCGTGGATCGGGCTTGCCGTCCTGGTCTTCGGGTTGCTTTTCCTGGTTCGTCCGGCGCCGAGCACGGTCGCAACGCAAAGGAGGCCGCTCCTCTGAGACGCTTCGGCCTCCTCGGCGTCCTCCGCCTCGCAGTCCTGATATCGAGCTGCGTCCTGCTGCTCGCCGAACCGGCGCGCGCAGCGGAGCCGCCCTACGCGGACTGGTTCCGGTACAGCGACGACGTGCTCGCCAACTGGGTCGTCTCGCCCGTCGAGAGCGATCCGATGCAGGCCGTCATCGATCACCGCGAGCCGTACAGGACCATCGAGACGCCGCGCGTCTTCGTGCTCTACCCGCGCCCGTCCTCCGCCTACGACACCGCCATCTCGAAGATCCTCGAGGTCTTCCACGAGAAGGGGCTCAGGGCGGCGTTCCGCGTCTTCAACTTCAATCGCGAGGATGCGCGCGGCAAGAAGGCTCTCGAACTCGCGGAGGGTGCCGACCTCGTCTTCTCGATGGGCTCGGAATCGACCGCGTGGCTTCACGAGAACTATCGCAACGGCAAGGTGCCGGTCGTCACCGTCTGCTCGAAGGATCCGGTCGAGCTCGGGCAGATCGCCGGCTACGAGCGCGGCAGCGGCACCAATTTCGCGTTCACCTCGCTGAACATGCCGGTCGAGGTGCAGATGGCCTATCTGCTCGAGCTGAAGCCCGGGCTGAAGAACATCGGGGTTCTGGTCGATTCGGAGAACGTCAGCGCCGTCCAGACCCAGGCCCGGCCGATCGCCCGCTCCGCACGCGCACGAGGCATCCGGGTCCTCGACATGGCGATCAAGGGCTCGCAGCGCCCGCGCGAGGCCCTGAAGCGCGTCGTCGCCGCCGCCGTTAAGGAAATGCGGCGCAACGATCCTTCTCTCGCCGACAGCGTGATGTGGGTTACGGGGAGCACCGCCGTGTTCCGTGAGATCGCGACGATCAACGAGCACGCCGACCGGGTTCCCGTCTTGAGCGCGGTGCCCGAGGTCGTGAAGCCGGGCGACGAAAGCGCGGTCCTCTCGATCGGCGTCAGCTTCGAGAGCAACGCCCACCTCGCCGCGCTCTACGGGGCGGAAATTCTCTTCGGCCGGGCCCGGGCGGGCGATCTCAAGGTCGGCGTCGTCTCCCCGCCCGACATCGCGATCAATTTCCGCAAGGCGCGCGCGATCGGGCTGAAGATCCCGTTCAGCTTCTTCGAGAGCGCCCGCTTCATCTACGACTACGAAGGCCGCACCGTGCGCCCTGCAGGCAGAGCGCCGCACGACCGTATCGGTGCGGTCGGGACGGCGGCCCTCGTGCCGGGCAAGTGATTCGCGGCGCTCTCAGCCGGCGGCGCGCACCGCCTCGTCGATGGCCGTCGCGATCGGGTCGAGGAACTCCGGGATCATCGCCTCATCGATGATGAAAGGCGGCGCCAGGAGAATGTGATCGCCGGCTCTTCCGTCGGCGCAGCC
The DNA here is from genome assembly GCA_019689675.1 of Rhodospirillales bacterium. Lineage (GTDB taxonomy): Bacteria > Pseudomonadota > Alphaproteobacteria > ATCC43930 > CGMCC-115725 > JADGGZ01. Next base: position 4,704 of record JADGGZ010000186.1, read on the forward strand.
GCCCATCGGATAGCAGAGCACGCCGAGCTCGAGCGCGCGCTGCTTGATCTTCGCATGAAGCCGCAGCGCGGGGTCGAACGGCCGCTTCGTCGCCCGGTCGGCGACGAGCTCGATGCCCCAGAAGAGGCCGCGGCCGCGAATCTCGCCGACATGACGGTGGTTGCCGAAACGCTCCTCGAGCGCGGCGTGCAGGGCTTCGCCCTGCCGGCGCACGTTGGCGAGAAGGTTCTCTTCCGCGATCGCCTCCTGGACCGCCAAGGCCGCGGCGCAGGCGATCGGGTGGCCGATATAGGTGTGCCCGTGCTGGAAGAAGCCCGATCCCTTGGCGAAAGCGTCGTAGATCCGGCCGGAGAGCAGCACCGCGCCGATCGGCTGATAGCCACCGCCGAGCCCCTTCGCGATGACGAGAAGGTCGGGAGCGATCCCTTCCTGCTCGCAGGCGTGCAGCGTGCCGGTGCGGCCCATCCCGCACATCACCTCGTCGAGAATGAGGAGCACCCCGTAGCGGTCGCAGATCTCGCGGATCCGTTTGAAGTAGCCGGGCACCGCAGGCTGCGCGCCGAGCGTCGCGCCGACTACGGTCTCGGCGATGAAGGCGGCGACGGTGTCGGGGCCGAGGCGAAGAATCTCGCTCTCGAGCTCGTCCGCGACGCGTCGCCCGTACGCCTCCTCGGTCTCGTCGTGCCGCCGCTCGCGATAGGGATAGCAGGGCGCGATGTGGCTCATCTCCACCAGCAGCGGCTCGAACGGCTTCCGGCGCAGCATGTTGCCCCCCGCCGCGAGCGCCCCCAGCGTGTTTCCGTGATAGCTCTGGCGCCGCGCGATGACATGGCGGCGCTGCGGGGCGCCGGTCTCGACGAAGAACTGACGCGCCATCTTGAGGGCGGCCTCGACGCCCTCCGACCCGCCCGAGACGAAGTAGACCCGCTCGAGGCCCTGAGGCGCGGCAGCGATAAGCCGGTCGGCGAGGCGTTCCATCGGCTCGTTCGTGAAGAACGAGGTGTGCGCGTAGGCGAGCGCGTCGGCTTGCCGCTTGATCGCTTCCGTGACTTTGGGATGGCCATGGCCGAGGCACGAGACGGCGGCGCCGCCCGAAGCGTCGAAATAGCGCTTGCCGGTGCTGTCGTAGAGATAGGGTCCCTCGCCTCGAACCGCGACCGGCGGCTGCATCGCGGTGTGCCGATGCAGGACGCGGCTCGTCATCTGGCGGTCGTGAGCGTCCATTCGATGGTCCTCTTCAAGATCTTTCCCAGGGCTTCGTCGAACGCCTCGACGATCGCTTCCATCTCGTTCCGGCTGGCGCGTTCCCTCTGGTTGAACGTCTTCTGCGCGATGATCGCGCGCTCCGGCATCTTGACGAGGCGCACGTTGAGGATGATCGAGATGATCGGCGGGCCCGTCGGGGTGTCGTAGACGGCGGTGAACTTGCGCAGCTCCGGCTTCAGGACGTAGTCCGCCCGAAGCCCTACGGATTCGCGGGCGATCGCCGTGATCTTTCCAGTGCTCTCGAAGCTCTCGACGAGCAGCGTCTGCACCATCACCGTCGCGCGGTCCGGCCAGGCGGCGTTTGCGAACTTGTCGACGGTGTAGGGCGTAGGCTGAAGCACGATGCGGTCGGTGTCGATTTCCGCCGGTGCGATCGGCACGTCGACGAGCAGCTGCCAGTCGACCTTCGGCAGGTCCGGTGCGAAGGTCGTCTTCGGCGTGAGGACGTAGAGCTGCGGCCCTTCGCCGGTACCGGGAATGAGATTGGTACAGGCGGCGACCCACAACGCGCCGCCGAGAAGCAGAACCTGGCGCCTGGTCATCATCGTGGGCGGTACCCCTCGCGGCGATCGCCGAAAAAGAAGCGGGCGGGGTCGCGCTCGATTTCGCTGGCGAGCCGCGAGAGCCCGGCGACGAGCTGGCGCATTTCGCCGACGAGCTGATGGAGCTCGCTCAACCCGCGCTGGGAAAATTCGCGCAACGCCGGGCGGTTCTCCTGCACGACCGCATCGAGCCGCGTCGACAGATCGGCAAGCTTTTTGATGACTCCATCGGCGTTCTGGAGCGCGGTGTCGAAGCGGTCGATCGTGCCGCCCTTGGCAAGAAGGTTCGTGTCGAGCCGCTCGCTGAGGCGGGTGACCGCAGCGAGCGCCTTGCGCAGTTCAGCCATCGCCTGCGCACCTTCGACGAGCATCCCGTTGATCTCGCCTCCCTGCCCTCCGAGCGCGGCAGTCACGTTCTGGATGTTCTGCAGCGTCTGGCTCAACGCTTCGCGGTTCTTGTCGTCGAGAATCGCGGCCAGCTGGTCGGCGATGACGACGGCGCGGTCGAGGAGCTCGGGCACGCTCTGGAACACCTTCTCGAGGCCGGACGGCGTCGACTGGATGACGGGGTAGCGTTCGCCTTCCTTGGCCTCGAGCACCGGGCTGTCCTTGGTTCCGCCCCTGATCTGCACGAAGGCATAGCCCGTGACCCCCTGCAGCTCGAGCGACGCGACCGCGTCCTGCTTGATGACCGCGGGCCGATCGACTTCGATCCGGACGCGGACGCGCTCGACGTTCGCCGGATCGAGGCTGATGTCGAGCACGCGGCCGATCTGCACGCCGCTGTACCGGACCGGAGCGCCTTCCGTGAGCCCGGTCACCGAGCCCGTGAAGAAGATGTCGAAGAGCGCCGGCTTGCGCCCCGGGGCGACGCCCGCGACCCATACGATCGCGATGAAGATCGCGGCGAGGATCGCGATGACGAAGCTGCCGACGAGGACGTGCCGCGCTTGCGTCTCCATCTCAACCCGCCGCGGCGCTGCCGGCCGCCGCGGCGCGGCCGCGGGGGGCGGCGAAATAGGCTTGGATCCAAGGATGCGGGTCGCGCA
>JADGGZ010000187.1 GCA_019689675.1 Rhodospirillales bacterium
AGCGCCGGTATCCAGATGAAGCGGCGCGGGTCGTTGGGGCTGAGCCGGAACGCGGTCAGCACCGACTGGAGCCCCAGCTCGGGCTGGTTGTCGTAGTTCAGAAGGCTGCCGAGATTGGCGTGCGCGCCGGCATGGCTGGGGTTGAGCCGGATGACCTCGCGCATCCCTGCCGTGGCGGCGGCGATCTCGCCCGAATGGAAGAAGGCGAGCGCGAGGGCGAACTGCGCCTGCGGGTCGCGGGCGTCGCAAGCGACCGCACGCTTCGCCTCGTCGAGGATCTCGGCGATGCACTCTTCGGATTTCGCCTCCCAGCCCATCATCATCGCGTAGATGCGCGCGATCGCGAGCGCCGCGATCGGCTCCGACCACTTGCCGTCGAGCTCCATCGCCCGGCGAAAGCAGCGCTGCGCCTCCCGATTGTCCTCGGCCGTGTAGCGGTAGTGATGCCAGAGCCCCCTCTGCAGCTCGTCGTAGGCGCTCATGCGCTCCTGCGGCGAGCGTGCCGCCCGTTCGCGCTCCAGTCGGAGCAGCTCGGGCTCGATCTCGCCGACGATGTTCGCGACGATCTCGTCCTGCACCGCGAAGAGATTGCTCACCTCGCGGTCGTAACGGTCGGCGAAGCAGTACTGGTTCGTCTCGGTATCGACGAGCTGCGCCGTGATCCGCACGCGCGAGCCTTGCCGGCGCACGCTCCCTTCGACCACGTAGCGCACGCCGAGCTCACGCCCGACCTCGCGCAGGTCGACGTTCCGGCCCTTGTAGGCGAAGGCGGAGTTGCGCGCGATCACCGGAAGGGCCCGCCAGGCGGCGAGGAGGCTGATGATGTCCTGGGTGATGCCGTCGGCGAAATACTCCTGCTCGGCCTCGTTGCTGAGATTCGCGAAGGGAAGCACCGCGATCGCCGGACGGTCGCCGAACCCCGGAACACGTCCGAGGCTCGTCTTCGCGCGGGGCGCCTCCTCGGACTTGCCGGGAAAGGCGGCATAGACCCGGACGGGCTTGGCGATGTTCTTGAGGACGTGCTCGCCTTTGTCGACGAAGGTCGCATCGAGCTTGTCCCCGACCTGCTCGGCGACGGTCTGCGACACGAAGATGGTCCCGGGCTCGGCGATGCCTTCGAGGCGCACGGCGATGTTGACGCCCTCGCCGTAGATCTCGTCGGGCTCGACGATCACGTCGCCGACATTGAGGCCGATGCGGAACTGGAGCTGCAGCTCGGGCGGAACGTCGGCATTGCGCCCGCGCATTCCGAGCTGAATGCCGAGAGCGCAGCGCACCGCCTCGACGACGCTCGCGAATTCCGCGAGGACGCCGTCGCCCGTCCGCTTCACCACGCGCCCGTCGCATTCCTCGACGAGCGGCTCGACCAGCTCGGCAAGCGCCGAGATGAGACGGCGATGCGTGCCTTCCTCGTCGAGGCTCATGAGGCGGCTGTACCCGGCCGCGTCCAGGGCGAGTACCGCCGCGAGCCTGCGCTTGACCCGCGGGGTGGCCATTCCTCCTTCTAAATGTCGCGCGCGAGTCTAGCAAGCCGCGGGCCAAGCGCCGAGTCCTGCCGCAGGCCGTTTCCCCGGCGCCGCGGTTCGGATCAGCGGAGGGCGTCGCGCGCCCGGCGGAGCGCGTTTGCAACCTTCTCGGATCCGCCGGAACCCATCATCCGCGAGTTGCAGACCGTGCAGCTTCCCATCGGGACGACGACCTGGCAGACGACCTCGCCCCTGTCCGTAAGCTCGCTGACCGTGATCTCCTCGTTCCGGAAGATCATTCGTCCTTTCTTACAGTAGGGGCACGAATCGTCGTCGTCGATTTCCCTGAACTCGCTCGTCATCGCTGTCGGTTCTTCGATCACGGCCGCGTGGCTGTGCATGGGCGAAACTCTGCCCTGCCTCGTGCCGAGAATTTGTGAAGGCGCTCACACCGTGACATTCTGGCGTCGAGCCATGCGCCGGACGCGCGCTCGCGCGGATCGTACGGCGGCGCGCGCGGAAGCAGGCGGCAGCCTCGGCCGTTCCTCAAGGCAGAAAGGCAGCACTTTTTGCAGTCATGACCATGTCAGGACTCGAGATCGGAATCGCTTTGGGCAGCGGCGTGGCGCGCGGCTGGGCCCATATCGGGGTCCTGCGCGCGCTGCAGCGCGCCGGGATCACCGCCGACATCGTCTGCGGCACGTCGATGGGCGCGCTCATCGGCGGGATTCATCTGGGCGGCCACCTGGACGAGCTCGAAGAATGGGCGCGGGGGCTCAACAAGTTGCGCCTGACGCGACTTTTCGACTTCCAGTTCGGGCGCGGCGGTCTCATCGCCGGACGCCGCATCCTCGAGATCTTCCATCCTGAGCTGCGCGAACGGACGATCGAATCGCTGCCGCGCCGGTTCGCATGCGTCGCAACGGAGCTCGGCACAGGACACGAGGTCTGGCTGCAGAAAGGCAATCTCGTCGAGGCCATGCGCGCGTCATACGCGCTGCCGGGCATCTTCTCGCCCGTTGCGATCGACGGACGCTGGCTGCTCGACGGCGCGCTCGTCAACCCGATCCCGGTATCGGTATGCCGGGCGTTCGGGGCACGGCTCGTCATCGCCGTCAACCTCAACACCGGCGCCTTCGGCGACGGCATCGTCGCGGTCGACGAGGGCCTCGAGCAGAGCGAAGAGCAGGGGCTCATCAACGGTGCGAACGAGGCGCCCGGTGCGAGCTTCCTTCGCCAGCTCTTCAGCCGGCCGAACGACGAGCCGAGCCTTCTCTCGGTGATGGCGAGCGCGCTCAACATCATGCAAGACCGGCTGAGCCGGTCGCGTCTCGCCGGGGAGCCGCCCGACGTCATCATCGCGCCGCGTCTCGCTCACATAGGGCTCCTGCAGTTCGACCGGGCGGCCGAAGCGATCGCTGCGGGCGAGGAGGCGGCCGAGCAGGCAGTGCCGGCGATCGAGGACGCGCTGCGTCGGCTCCAACGGCGGCGCTGAACGCCCGGAACGGCTCGTTCCGTCCCGCGAGAGGCGCCGTCGGCGAGGTGTAAAAAAACGGGCGGCCATGAAGGCCGCCCGTCCGGGTTCTTCCTCTGGCGAGAGGAGAGCTTACTCCTCCTTCTTGCCCTGTCGGCCCTTCAAGGCCGCGCCGAGGATGTCGCCGAGGCTCGCGCCGGAGTCGGACGAGCCGTACTCCTCCATCGCCTTCTTCTCCTCCTCGACCTCGCGGGCCTTGATGGAGAGGGTAAGGCGCCGCGTCGCCTTGTCGATCGCGGTGATCTTGGCGTCGACCTTCTCGCCCACCGCGAAGCGGTCCGGACGCTGCTCGGAACGCTCGCGCGAGAGCTCGGACTTGCGGATGAAGCCCGGAACGCCGTCGCCCACGGTGACCTCGATCCCGCCGTCGGTGATGCCCGAGACGGTGCAGGTAACGACGTCGCCCTTCTTGATGCGAGCGAGCGTCTCCTCGTGCGGGTCGGCGGCGAGCTGCTTGATGCCGAGGCTGATGCGCTCCTTCTCGACATCGACGTCGAGCACCTTCACGCGTACGACGTCGCCCTTCTTGTAGTCGCGGGCCGCATCCTCGCCGCTCTTCTCCCACGAGATGTCGGAGAGGTGCACCATGCCGTCGATGTCGCCGGGCAGACCGATGAACAGCCCGAACTCGGTGATGTTCTTCACCTCGCCCTCGAGCTCGGAGCCGACCGGGTACTTCTCGACGAACGCCTCCCACGGGTTCTGCAGCGTCTGCTTCAACCCGAGCGAGATGCGGCGCTTGGCCGGATCGACGTCGAGCACCATCACCTCGACCTCCTGGCTGGTCGAGACGATCTTGCCCGGATGCACGTTCTTCTTCGTCCAGCTCATTTCGGAGACGTGGACGAGGCCCTCGACACCAGGCTCGAGCTCGACGAACGCGCCGTAGTCGGTGATGTTGGTGACGCGGCCGCGGAACTTGGCACCGGCCGGGTACTTCAGCTCGACGCCCTCCCACGGATCGGCCTCGAGCTGCTTCATGCCGAGGCTGATGCGCTGCGTCTCCGGATTGAACCGGATCACCTGCACCTTCACCGTCTGCCCGATGTGGAGCGCCTCGGACGGATGGTTGATGCGCCGCCACGCGATGTCGGTGACGTGCAGAAGCCCGTCGACGCCGCCGAGGTCCACAAAGGCGCCGTAGTCGGTGATGTTCTTCACGACGCCGGTGAGGATCTGGCCTTCCTTGAGGCTGGCGACGAGCTCGCTGCGCGCCTCCGCGCGGCTCTCCTCGAGAACGGCGCGGCGGGAGACCACGATGTTGCCGCGCGAGCGGTCCATCTTGAGGATCTGGAACGGCTGCGGCGTCCCGAGGAGCGGGGTGATGTCGCGGACCGGGCGGATATCGACCTGGCTGCCGGGCAGGAAGGCGACGGCGCCCGAAAGGTCGACGGTGAAGCCGCCCTTGACGCGCCCGAAGATCACTCCGGTGACCCGCTCCTGCTTGTTGAAGCTCTTCTCGAGCTGCGCCCACGCCTCTTCGCGCCGCGCCTTCTCGCGGCTGAGCTGCGCCTCGCCGTTCTTGTCCTCCATCCGTTCGAGGTAGACCTCGACGGTGTCGCCGACCTTGATCTCGGGCGGCTTGCCGGGGCTCGCGAATTCCTTGAGGTCGACGCGACCTTCGGATTTCAGCCCGACGTCGATCAGCACCTGATCGTTCTCGATCGCGACGACGGTGCCGCGGACGACGGTGCCTTCCAATCCCTGGGCGGTGCCGAGGCTCTCTTCGAGAAGGGCGGCGAAGCTCTCCTTTTCAGAAGCCGGCGTGGTGTCGGTTGCTGCGGCCAAACAAATCTCCTGCGTCCCCACGGAAGATCGCGGCCGCCGTCGCCGGGGGACGGGCCGACGGTCGGACGGCCGCCGTCAAGGGACGGGCGCGGCGGCAGGAACCCGGTGCTGCAGGATTAAGGACGACTCGGCCACCCCCGCGCTCAGCGGGCGTCGCGACGGTGCTTGCCGGCCAGCTTCTTCTCGATCGCCGCGAGCGCCGCCTGAAAGGTCGCTTCGGCATCGAGATCGGTCGTATCGAGCACAATGGCGTCGTCGGCTGGGCGCAACGGCGCGGTCCGACGGGCGCTGTCGCGCTCGTCACGGTCTTTCATGTCCTGCAGGACGCGTTCGTATATAACGGCCTCGCCCGCGCGCCGCAACTCCTGGAAACGGCGCTCGGCGCGAGCCTCGAGGCTGGCCGTGACGTAGATCTTCACGTCGGCACCCGGGCACACGACGGTGCCGATGTCGCGCCCGTCGAGGACGGCGCCGGGCGGACGCGCCGCGAAGTCCCTCTGGAACTGGAGAAGGGCCGCCCTTACGCCCGGGATCGCCGAGACGATCGAGGCAGCCTGGGCGACCCGCTCCTCACGGAGCCGCCGGTCGCCGATGTCCTCCGGCGATACACGCCGGGCGGCTGCCTCGGCGACGGCCGGATCGGCTGGGTCGCCGCCGCTTTCAAGGGCCCGTAGCGCCGCCGCCCGGTAGAGGGCGCCGGTGTCGAGGAAACCGAGGCCGAAATGCTGCGCCAGGCGGCGCGCCAGAGTACCCTTGCCGGCCGCAGCCGGCCCGTCCACCGCAATGATCATCGCAGCTCCGCGCCGAGGCCGCGCATCAGCTCGGCAAACCCCGGAAAGCTGGTTTCGATAGGCGCGGCGTCGTCGATCGACACCGGGGCCTCGGCGACGAGACCGAGGACAAGAAAGCTCATCGCGATGCGGTGGTCGAGCTGCGTCTCGATCCGCGTCCCCCCCTTCGGCGGCCGTCCCTTGCCCTCGACGACGAGCGTATCGCCCTCGACGCTCACCTCGGCACCGCAGCGCCGAAGACCCTCGGCGATCGCGGAGAGGCGGTCGCTCTCCTTTACCCGAAGCTCGGCGAGGCCGTGCATCACCGTGCGTCCGCGGGCGCACGCCGCCGCCACGGCCAGGATCGGATATTCGTCGATCATGCTCGGCGCACGCTGGGCGGGAACGTCGACGCCGACGAGGGGAGAGGCGGCGACCGCGATGTCGGCGACCGGCTCGCCACCCTCGAGACGCCGGTTCCGGAGCTCGATCGCGGCGCCCATCTCGCGCAGCGTCTCGAAGAGCCCGGCGCGAAGCGGGTTGACCCCGACCCCCTCGATCAGGAGCTCGGAGCCGGAGACGAGCAGCGCCGCGACGATCGGGAAGGCGGCCGAGGAAGGATCGCCCGGGACAACAAGGTCTGCGCTGCGAAGCTCGGGTTGCCCGCTCACCGTGACGCGCCGGCCCTCCGGGCCGTCGCTCACGTCGACGACGCCCCCGAAATGCCGCAGCATCCGCTCGGTATGGTCGCGCGTCGGTGCAGGCTCGATCACCGTCGTGGCGCCGGGAGCGTTGAGGCCGGCGAGCAGAACCGCGGACTTCACCTGCGCCGAGGGAACGGGGAGGGCGTATTCGAGCGGGACCGGGCTTGCGGCGCCGGTGACCGCGAGCGGCAGGCGGCCGCCCTGCCGGGCCACGATGCGCGCTCCCATGCGCTGAAGGGGTTCCGCGGCACGCCCCATCGGACGTCGCCGCAGCGAGGCGTCGCCGGTCATGAAGGTGGTGACCGGGTGCGCCGCGGCGACGCCGAGGAGGAGCCGCGCGCTCGTCCCGGAGTTACCGAGCTCGAGCACGTCCTCCGGCTCGGCGAGGCCGCCGAGGCCGACGCCGTCGACGATCCAGACGCCGTCGGTGCCGCGCTCGACGTCGGCGCCGAAGGCGCGCATCGCCGCCGCCGTCCGCAGCACATCCTCGCCCTCGAGGAGTCCCTCGATCCGCGTCCGCCCGACCGCGAGCCCGCCGAGGATGAGGGCCCGGTGCGAAATCGATTTGTCGCCCGGGACGCGCAAGCGTCCGCGGAGGGCGCCCGAGGCGCGAGCTTCGAGGGGGCGAGGCGCGGCAGTCATCGCGGCAGGCTCCTAGCACAGGCGATTAGGCTTTGACACCGTTGCGGCGGCGTGGCAGATGCGCGCCACTTCACGAGCGATTGGAGTTGCAGCGGTGGCCAAGCCCGAATGGGGGACGAAGCGCATCTGCCCGAGTTGCGGGGCGCGCTACTACGATTTCGGCAAGGCTTTGGGCGAGATCGTCTGCCCGAAATGCGGCACGAATTTCGACCCTGAGGCCTTCCTCAAGACGCGGCGGGCGCGCGCCGGCGCCGTCGCCGAGAAGGAAGTGGAGCCGGTCGCCGTCGAGGAGATCGAGGTCGAGGCCGACGAGGCCGAGGTCATCGAGGCCGACGAGGACGTCGAGGACGTGACCGAGCCCGACGAGGACGAGGAGGTGCTCGAGGATGCCTCCGAGCTCGGCGAGGACGACGAAGATATCGACGAGGTGATCGAGAACGTCGACGACGAGGAGGAGCGCTAGGAAGGGGCTTGCCGAGCCCCGCCGCGCGCGCCACATCTCGCTTGCGCGGGCCGCGCCGGCTGCCTTATCTAAGGGCCGGACGCGGGGATCCGCGCCCGCTTCCCATGGGGTCGTAGCTCAGTTGGGAGAGCGCTACAATGGCATTGTAGAGGTCAGGGGTTCGATTCCCCTCGGCTCCACCAGTT
>JADGGZ010000018.1 GCA_019689675.1 Rhodospirillales bacterium
GGCGGCGGCGTCAGCCGCAAGATCACGAGCGCCCAGGACCGTCGGCGGCTCAAGGAGCTGGTCGAGGACCTCGACGTTCCGGAGGGGATGGGCGTGATCGTCCGCACCGCCGGGTCGGAGCGGACGAAGCCGGAGATCAAGCGCGACTTCGACTATCTGTTGCGGCTCTGGGACGAGATTCGCGAGCTCACGCTGCGTTCGACCGCGCCGGCGCTGATCTACGAGGAAGGCAACCTCATCAAGCGCTCGATCCGCGACCTCTATCAGCGCGACATCGAGGAGGTGCTGGTCGAGGGCGAAGAGGGTTATCGGACGGCGAAAGCGTTCATGAAGATGCTGATGCCGAGCCACGCGAAGCGGGTGCAGCCCTATCGCGACCCGGTGATCCCGCTCTTCCAGCGCTTCCAGGTCGAAAGCCAGCTCGACGGGATTCACTCTCCGACCGTGCAGCTGAAGTCGGGCGGCTACATCGTCATCAACCAGACCGAGGCGCTGGTCGCGATCGACGTCAACTCGGGCCGCGCGACGCGCGAGCGGAACATCGAGGAGACGGCGCTCCGCACCAATCTCGAGGCGGCCGATGAAGTGGCGCGGCAGCTTCGCCTGCGCGATCTCGCGGGCCTTATCGTCATCGACTTCATCGACATGGAGGAGCACCGCAACCAGGTCGCGGTGGAGCGAAGGCTCAAGGAGGCGATGAAGCACGACAGGGCGCGCATCCAAATCGGCCGGATCAGCGCGTTCGGGCTGCTCGAGCTTTCGCGCCAGCGTCTCCGCCCCTCGATCACGGAGGCGTCGACGCAGCCTTGCCCGCACTGCAATGGCACCGGCTTCATCCGCTCGACGGAATCGACGGCGCTCCATGTGCTGCGTGCGATCGAGGAGGAGGGGGTGCGGCGCCGCTCGGCCGAGATCGCGGTCACCGTTCCGACGCACGTCGCGCTCTACATCCTCAATCAGAAACGAGACGCGCTTCTTCAAATCGAGGCGCGGTATCGCTGCCGTGTGCGGATCGATGCCGACGAGGAGCTGATCCCGCCGGCCTTCCGGCTGGAGCGGCTGCGCGCGTTCACCCCTGCCGAGCTCGCCGCCATCCCGTCGCAGACGGCGCTTCTGCCCGCGCCGGAGCCCGAGGACGAGGAGGTCGAAGAGGAGGAAGTCGCGGCCGAGGAGGCGGCGACCGAAGGGGCTGCCGAGGCGCGCGGCGAAAGCGAGCGGCAGGGCCGTCGCCGTCGACGCCGCCGCCGCGGCCGGCGTGAGGAGGATCGGACGCCGGCAGAGGCTGCAGCCGAAGTCGCGGTCGAGACGGGCGAAGTCGGGCCCGGGGACACCGCGGAAGAAGAAGGGGAGGACGAGGAGCACGAGGGCGAGGCCGAGGTCGAACCTGGCAGCGAGGCCGAACGCCGGGAAGGCCATCCTGAAGCGGGCTCCCTTCCGCCGGCGGAAGGCGAGCGCCGGCGTCGCCGGCGCGGCCGGCGCGGCGGCCGGCGTCGGCGACGCGAGGGCGAGGGCGGCGAGCCGATGCGCGCCGTCCCGGAGAGTCGTGGAATTCCGCATCCTGCGGCGACCGAGATCGAGATCGTCGAGATGCCGCCGCCGGGCGCGCCCGAGCAGCCGATCGCCGAGGCGTTCGAGGAGACCGTGCTCGAGCTCGGGGCCGAGAAGCCGGCCCCAGAAGCGGCTCCGGAGGCCGCTGTCTCTGCCCCGGCGGCGCGGGCGGCCGAAGGAGGCGTAGCCGAGGAAGAGAGGCCCACGACCGAACCCGAAGCGAGGCACGACTGGCCGACACGCGAACCGGAAGCGGTCGAGGAGACGACGACCGCCGAACCGGTTGCGCAGGAGCAACCCGCTCCTTCGGTTCAGGAGCAGCCGCCCCGGAGAGATCTTCCGGAGCCGAAAATCCTCACCGGCCGGCCGGCCAATCCGCGGCGAGGCTGGTGGTCGCGCCGCTAATGGCGACGCGAACCGCACGCCGGAACGGAAGGGGATAGGCGTCTGGCGTCGGCCGGGGGCCTCCCCTATATCGGGTCCATGCTGGGCAAGTTGCTGGGGCGCCGCCGATCGCGGGGACCGGTGGCGCCGCCGCGCGCGCCGGAGGGCACCCGCGTCTACGCGATCGGCGACATTCACGGCCGCGCCGATCTCCTCCGGGACATGCATCAGCTCATCCACGAGGACGCCTACGCGCGCCAATGCCCGCGCAACGTCGTCGTCTATCTCGGCGACTACGTCGATCGCGGCCCCGACTCCGCGGAGGTCATCGACATTCTGCTCGACGAGGCGCTGCCCGGTTTCGAAAGCGTGCATCTCGCGGGCAATCACGAGGATACGGTCGTCCGTTTCCTCTCCGACATAACGGTCGCTCCGCTCTGGCTCGAATACGGCGGCAGCGCGACGCTCTATTCCTACGGGGTGAAGCCGCCGAGCATGACGGAGACGGATCTGCTCCGCGCCCAGGCGGATCTGCGCGAAAGGCTTCCCGAGCGGCATCTGCGCTTCATGCGCGATCTCGGGCTTTGTCACGTCGAGGGCGACTGGTTCTTCGTGCATGCCGGTGTGAAGCCCGGCATCCCGCTCGAGGCGCAGCAGCGGCAGGACATGCTCTGGATCCGCGGCGAGTTCCTCGGCTGCGATGACGATTTCGGCAAGATCATCGTGCATGGCCACACGGTCTCGGAGGCGCCGGAGGTACGGCGGAACCGCATCGGCATCGACACCGGCGCCTTCATGACGGGGTGCCTTACCTGTCTCGTTCTCGAAGGCGAGCGCTGGAGCTTCCTGCAGACGAGACCCGGCGCTTAGTCCCTGATCCGCGCCGAGGCGGCGATCCTTTCGAACTCGGCAAGGCTCTTCTGATAGCGGTAGAGGCGCGTGCCGGCGGTGCCGCAACCTAAAGTTTCATCAGCCGGCCGGGATTGCGCTCTACCTGCCGCAGCTCAGATCTCCTCGAAGCTCCCGCCTCGCCCCTTGCCACCGACGAAACGTGCGGCGCCGCCGATTCCTTCGCGGCGGAGCGCCTCGACGCCGCGCTCGAATTCCTGCCACAGCGCCGCGTCGAGCGGCAGAGCCGCCTGCTGGTAGACCGAGGCGCGATCCACCTGGACGCAATGCTGCGGAAAGCGCGCGATCTCGCGCGCGAGCGCCTCGGCCGCCTCGCGCGCTTTGCCGTGCGGGACGACCCGATCGCAGAGCCCGATCGCATGGGCCTCCTCGGCCGTCACCTTGCGCCCGGTGAGGATGAGGTCGAGGGCGCGGCCGAAGCCGACGAGCCGCGGCAGCCGCACCGTCCCGCCGTCGATCAAGGGCACGCCCCAGCGCCGGCAGTAGACGCCGAAATAGGCATCCTCCTCGCAGACCCTGAGGTCGCACCAGAGCGCGAGCTCCATGCCGCCGGCGACGGAGGGGCCGGCCACCGCGGCGATGACCGGCTTCGAGAGCGCGAGGCGGGTCGGACCCATGGGGCCCTGCGGATCGGGAAAGGCGCGCTCTGCCGCATAGGCCTCGCCGCCGCCCGAAGCGACGAACGCGAGATCGGCCCCGGCGCAGAAGGCGCCGCCCGCGCCCCAGAGCACGGCGACGCTCGCCTCCGAATCGGCATCGAAGCCCCGAAATGCCTCGTAGAGCGCCTCGGCATGCGCGCCGTCGATCGCGTTCCGCACCTCCGGCCGCTCGATGATCACGGTCGTCACGGCGCCGTTCTTTTCGACTCTCACCGGCATTTCCGCTCTCCCTCGCAAGAAACGTCCGGGGCGGGTTTCCCCGGACAGCCTCGCGCCAACCCTGCAGCGAGGGCGAAAAACCGGAAAGGGGTGAGCGCCGCCCCGCGTCGCGGGCTGGCCGGGCAGCGCGCCTCGAGCCTTGCGGCTCGACGGTTGCGCTGCTTGCGAATGCGGCTAAATAGGAGCGGATGCTCGTTCCTTTCCGGCTCACGGTCTGCGGCCTCGAGGAGATTCCCGCTCATTGCGAGGCCGGGGTCTCGCACGTCCTTTCGATTCTCGACCCGGGCTGGCCGGCGCCGGATTTCGGCAGCTTCGGCGAGCATTCCAGGCTCGAGCTCCGCTTCCACGACGTGATCGAGCCCGACGTGTCGGGCTCGCCGCCGCTGCCCGATCACGTGGCACAGGTGCTCGAGTTCGGCGGCCGCGTGCGGGAAGGCGATCATCTCCTCGTCCATTGCCATGCAGGGGTGTCGCGCTCGACCGCGGCGATGACCCTGATCCTCGCGAGGGCCCGCCCCGACCTCCCGGCGGCCGAGGTGATGGCGGAGGTCGTGCGCATCCGCCGGCAGGCGTGGCCCAATCTCCGCATGATCGAGTTCGGCGACCAGATTCTCGGCCGCGGCGGAGAGCTCGTTGCCGCGGCGCACGCGCGCTATGCCGCGGTGCTGGCACGCAAGCCGCACAAGGCCGACGATTTCATCGAGGCGGGACGCGGCCGCGAGGTGCGCGCCGCCATGGAACGCGAGGCGGCGGCCGGCGTCGAGCCTCCCCGGGCGAGCGCCTCCTGAACTAGGAACGGTTTCCGGCGGTCATCGCCGGGACGAGGCCGGCGCTGCCGGCGGCGGTGCTGCCGCCATCGACGGGAACGATCGCGCCATTGATGTAGCCGGCGAGCGGCGAGGCGAGGAAAAGGGCGAGATTGGCGACGTCCTCGATCGTGCCGTAGCGGCGCAAGGGGACGCTGCCCCGCACGCTCGCCGCCGCCTCCTCGCTCGGCGCCAGCCGCGCCATGCCTTCGGTGCCTTCGATCGGACCCGGGATGATGCCGTTGACGCGCACGCCTTCCGGCCCCCACTCGATGGCGAGGCACTTCGTCAGCATGTCGACGCCGGCCTTGGCGGCGCAGACATGCGCCTGCTGCACGAGCGCGTTCACCGCCTGCGGGGCCGAGATGTTGATGAGCGCTGCGCCCGGGCGGCGCAGGTGCTGGAAGCCGGCGCGCGCGACGTTGAAAGTGCCGAGCAGGTCGATGTCGACCACCGCCTTGAAGCCGTTCGCCGACATGCCGAGCGCCGGCGCCACGAAATTGCCGGCCGCACCGGAGACGAGCACGTCGATCGGTCCCGAATGCTCCACCGCGCCTGCGAGCGCGGCCGCGACCGCACCGTAGTTCCTCACGTCCGCCGGTTGCCCCCAAGCGCCTCGCCCCAGCCGTTCGACTGCGGCGGCGACCTTTTCCGGTGCGCGGCTGAGCACGCTCACATGCGCGCCCGCCTTGGCGAAAGCGGCGGCGATGCCGAAATTGATGCCGGTCGTGCCGCCCGCGACGAAAACGTGACGGCCGGTGAAATCGAAGGGCTGGCTCATGCGGGCGCCCTCGCTCCGCCCGCTCAGTAGCCGCGCTCGAGGCAGAAGTCGATCACCTCGTCGAGCGCGCGCTTTTCGACCTTGTCGGGGAAGATCGCGAGCTCCGCGCGCGCCGCCTCGGCGTACTCGGCCGCGCGCGCCATGCTGTCGCGCAGCGCGCCCCGTTCTCTGAGAAGCTCCAGCGCGGTCTCGAGATCGCCTTCGCGCTGCTCGCCCTGCTCGAGGGTGCGGCGCCAGAACGCGCGCTCCTCCTCGTTGCCGCGATGGAAGGCGAGCACGATCGGCAGCGTGATCTTGCCGTCTCGGAAATCGTCGCCGATCGACTTGCCGAGCTCGGCCTGACGGGCGGAGTAGTCGAGCACGTCGTCGACGAGCTGGAAGGCGATGCCGAGATTGCGCCCGAAGCGCTCCAGCGCCTGCTCCTCCCGCGCCGGGCGGTCGCAGAGAACGGCTCCGATCTGCGCCGCCGCGGCGAAAAGCTGGGCGGTCTTGGCGCTGATCACCTCGAGATAGTCGGCCTCGGTCGTCGCCGTGTCGTTCGAGGTGACGAGCTGCAGCACTTCCCCTTCGGCGATGACCGCGGATGCGCGCGAGAGGATTTCGAGGACGCGGAGCGAGCCGTCCTCGACCATGAGCTGGAAGGCGCGGCTGAAGAGGAAGTCGCCGACCAGCACCGACGCCTTGTTGCCCCAGACCGCGTTCGCCGTGGCGAGGCCGCGCCGGAGATCGGACGAATCGACCACGTCGTCGTGAAGGAGCGTCGCGGTATGGATGAACTCGACGGAGGCGGCGAGCGCGACGTGGCGCGGCCTTTCGTTCGGCGCCGCCTCGTAGCCGCAGAGTCGTGCCGTGGCCAAGGTCAGCATCGGCCGCAGCCGCTTGCCGCCGGCCGCGACGATATGTCCGGCGAGCTGCGGGATGAGCGCCACAGGGCTCTGCATCCGCTCGATGATGAGCAGGTTGACAAGGTCGAGGTCCGCACGCAGGAGCTGCGTCAGCGCGTCGAGCGTCGCCGGCTTCTTCTGCTGCTCCATCACCCCGGCTACGACTGCCAAAAACCGCTCCTTCCTTGACCTTCCGCCCGGTGCCGCGGAGCATAGAGCGGTCGCCTCGACGGTCAAGCACCGCGCCCCAATGAAGGAACTGCTGCGCACGAACGACTGGGTTCGCCTGTCCTGGGCTCAGGCGGTGCTCGCCGAGGCGGGCATCAGAACCGAGATACTGGATCTTCACACCAGCCTCGTCGAGGGCAATATCGGCGCCATCCCGCGGCGCCTGATGGTGGAAGAGGACGACCATCCGCGCGCGGCAATACTCATCGCAACTGCCGAGAAGGAGCTCGGGTGAGGCTCACCGAAGACGCGCTGCTCGGCGGCCGCGTCCGTCTGCGTCAGCCCGAATCCGGATATCGCGCTGCGATCGACCCGGTGCTCCTCGCCGCGGCGGTTCCGGCGCGGGCGGGGGAGCGGGTGGTCGAGCTCGGGATCGGCGCGGGCGCCGCGGCGCTCTGCCTCGCCATGCGCGTTCCGGGCTGCGAAGTCGTCGGGGTCGAGAAAGATCCGGACACGGCAGCCCTCGCGCGCGACAACGCGGTGCTGAACGGGGTTGCGACTCGCCTCTCGGTCGTCGAAGCCGACGTCGCCGATGCAAAACGGACGCTCGGGCGGAGCGGATTCGATCATGCGATGATGAACCCGCCCTATCTCGAGCCGGGCGGCAGCGCCTCCCCCCACGCGCGCAAGGACGCGGCGACGGTCGAGAGCGGCGGCGGCCTCGCCCTCTGGATCGACGCGGCGCTCTCGCTCCTCCGGCACAAGGGCTCGCTCACGGTCATCCATCGGGCCGACCGCATCGAGGCGGTGCTCGCGGCGCTCGCCGGCAAGGCCGGCGGCATCGTCGTCTTTCCGCTCTGGCCGAAAGCGGGGAGCGCGGCCAAGCGCATCCTCGTGCAGGCCAGCAAGGGGATCGCGACCCCCAGCCGGCTCGCGGCGGGGCTTGTCCTGCACGGCCCGGACGGGCGATACACGGAGGCGGCCGAAGCCGTCCTCCGCGGCGCGGCCTCCCTGGAGATCTGACGAGAGCAGCACATGACCCTCAGCAACGCGCCGCGGATCGACGCGCAGGAAATCCTCGCCGGGATCAAGGAGTGGGTCGAGGTCGAGAGCCCGAGCACCGACGGCGCGGCCGTGAACCGGCTCGTCGACAAGGTCGCGGTCCAGCTCGCTCAGATCGGCGCCCGGGTGGAGCGCGTTCCCGGCCGCGACGGGTTCGGCGATCACATCCGCGCGCGCTCGCCCTGGGGCGGAGACGGTCCCGGCATCGTCGTGCTCGGACATCTCGACACGGTGTGGCCGAACGGCACGCTCCGCCGCCGGCCGGTGACGGTCGAGGGCGACAAGGTTTTCGGTCCCGGCATCTACGACATGAAGTCGGGCGACCATATCGCGTTCTACGCCTACAGGCACCTCGTGCGGCAGGGCAGGGAGACGAAGCTTCCGGTGACGTTTCTCTTCGTCTCGGAGGAAGAGGTCGGCAGCCCGACCTCGCGCGCCCTCATCGAGGAGACGGCGCGGAACGCCAAGTACGTGCTCGTCATGGAGCCTGGCCGGCCGGGCGGCGCGGTGGTGACGAGCCGCAAAGCGGTGGGCCGCTTCGACCTGCGCGTGCGCGGGGTTTCGGCGCATGCCGGTGCTGCGCACGAGAACGGAAGGAGCGCCGTCGCCGAGCTCGCACGGCAGATTCTCGCGCTCGAGGCGATGACGGATTACGCGCGCGGCATCACGGTCAATGTCGGCGTCGCCTCGGGCGGGACGCCCGGCTTCGCCAACGTCGTTCCCGACCAGGCCGCCGCCGAGATCGATTTCCGCGCGCCCGACCTCGCGAGCTCGGACGAGATGGTGCGGCGCATCTCGGGGCTGGCGCCGCTCGGCAAGGACGTCTCCGTCGAGGTCTCGGGCGGGATCAACCGCCCGCCTTTCGAAAAGCACGAGGGCGTGACGCGGCTCTACGAGCACGCCAAGCGCTGTGCGGAGGAGCTCGGCCAGGAGCTGCCCGAGGTCTCCACCGGCGGCGGCAGCGACGGCAACTTCACGGCCGCGCTCGGGGTGCCGACCCTCGACGGGCTCGGCGCCGTCGGCGCCGGAGCCCATGCCGAGCACGAGCACATCCTCGTCTCCTCGCTGGAGCCGCGCGTCCGGCTGATGGTGAAGCTCTTCGAGACGCTCGAGTAGCGCGCTCCGGCTCAGCCTGCGGCCGCCTTCACGACCTCGGCGGCGCGACGGAGAAGCTCGTCCTGCGGCACGTCCTCGACATGCGTGGCGACGTGCCAGACATGACCCTCGGGATCGACGATCGTCCCCATCCGGTCGCCGTAGAACTTGTCCTCGACGGGACGCTGCACCCTCGCTCCCGATTCGACCGCACGGGCGACGGTCGCGTCGACGTCGGCGACGTAGAGGACGAGGGTCACCGGCGAGCCGCCGAAGGCGCCGGGCGCGCGGGCGCCCATCTCGGGATGCTCGTCGGCGAGCATGATCGTAGAACCGCCGATCACCAGCTCGGCGTGCCCGATCTTGCCGTCGGGCGCGGCTATCCGCATCCGCTCCTCGGCGCCGAAAACCTTCTCGTAGAAGTCGATGGCGCGCTCGGCGTCGGCACAGACGAGGTAAGGCGTGACCGCGTGATAGCCGTCGGGAATCGGCTTCGACATCGTTTTCCTCCGTTGTTGCGGCGCCCGAGGCGCCCCGGAATCAAACGCGGCGATAGGGGTAACAGCGCGAGCGGTCGAGCGTCAGACCGAAATGCTCGCCGAGGGCGCGGATCGCCTCGCTTTCGGTCGCATACGGATCGGCGTTGGATGGCCCGACGATGATGATCCGGAAATCGCCCGTACAGTCTTCCGGCGGCAGCATCGCGGTCGCAAGACCGTTGCCCTCGCTGTCGCGCAGCGTGAGGAAGCGCGGCATCGTGCGCTGGATATGCGCCTTGAGGCCGATTTCCTGCTCGAAGAGGGCGCCCGGCGGCGGCCGGTAGGATTCGGCGGCCTTCTGCCATTCCTCGCGGAAGTACCGCTCGACCGCATGGTGCATCGCCTCGGATTCGCGCACTGCTTCGGCCTCGCTCTCGATGCGAAACCAAGCCTTCCCGTCGGGTGCGTCGCAGACGAACTTCATGAGAGGCTCGCCCGAGTCTGCCGTCACCGATTGAAGACGGCAACAAGCTCGACGTGGGGAGACCAGACGAATTGATCGACCGGCACGACGCGCTCCAGCCGGTATCCGCCGGCGACCAGCGCCGCCGCGTCGCGCGCGAACGTCGCAGGGTTGCACGATACGGCGATGACGCGCGGAACGGTCGAGCGTGCGAGCGCTTCGGCCTGTGCCTTGGCGCCGGCGCGCGGCGGATCGAACACGACCGCGTCATAGCCGGCGAGCGCCTCGGGGCCGAGCGGGCGCGCCTCGAGATCGCGCAACTCGGCGCTCACCTGCGCGAGGCCGGCGCGGTTGGCGGCGGCACGGAGCGCGGCCACCGCTGCCGCAGCGCCCTCCACCGCATGGACGCGGGCCCGCGAGGCCACCGCGAAGGTGAAGGTGCCGACTCCGGCGAAGAGGTCGGCGACCCGCCGCGCCTCGCCGAGCCCCGCAAGGACGAGCTCGCTCAGCGCCGCCTCGGCTTTGGGCGTCGCTTGAAGAAAGGCGTCGGGCGGCAGCTCGACCGCCACGCCGTGAAGAATGATCCGAACCGGCCGCCGCTGCGCGGCGGGTACGGGTTCACCCTCGTACCGCCAGGAGATGCGGGCGAGATCGGCCTCCTCGGCAAGGGCGGCCAGAGCCTCGAGCTCGTCGAGATCGGGCGGCGCCCTGCGCTCGACGACGAGATCGATGCCGGTATCGGCGAGGGTCGCGCTGTAGCCGCTGCTCCCACGCAGGCTCCGGAGCCGCGGCAGCAGGGCGACGATCGCCGGCGCGAGGACGGGGCACTCTTCGAGCGCGACGATGTCGTGGCTGCCTCGCGCCTGGAACCCGACGCGGCCGCTCCGCACGGCGAAGCGCCCCCGCCGTCGCGTTCCCGGCGGCAAAAGACGCAACGGTTCGACCGCGGCCTCGGCGAGGCCATGGCGGGCGAGCGCTTCGACCACGAGCGCGCGCTTCGCCGCAGCATAGGCCTCGGCATCAAGATGCTGGAAGGCGCAGCCGCCGCAGGCGCCGAAGTGCAGGCATTTCGGTTCGGCGCGCGAAGGGGCGGCGCGAACGACTTCCAGGAGGCGCGCCGCGAAGCCCTCGCCCCGCGACTGCCCGATCGCCGCCCGCACGCGATCGCCGGGCACCGTGAAAGGGACGTAGACCGGGCGGCCCTGGTGGCGTGCGATCCCGTCGCCGCGGGCGCCCAGCCGCTCGATCTCGAGCTCGACGATGCCGCTCAGGGCTTTCGTGCGCAGATCAGGAACTCCCGGTTGCCTTCGGGGCCGAGGATCGGGCTCGGCACGATCCCTTTCACCTCCCAGCCCATCCGCTCGCCGAGCCAGCGCGCGATCCGCGCGCAGACCTCCTCGTGGAGCGCCGGGTCGCGGACGACGCCGCCCTTTCCGACGCGGTCCTTGCCGACTTCGAATTGCGGCTTGACGAGCGCAACGAGGAGGGCGCCCGGCGCGGCGAGCGCGAGCGAGGCGGGCAGCACGGTCTCGAGCCCGATGAAGCTCGCGTCGCACGTCACGATCTCCGGCGCTTCAGGGATCTCCTTCGCAGTCAGGTGCCGGGCGTTGACGCGCTCGAGGACGACGACGCGCGGGTCCTGCCGCAGCTTCCACGCGAGCTGCCCGTGGCCGACGTCCACGGCGTAGACCTTCGTCGCGCCGCGGGCGAGCAGCACGTCGGTGAAGCCGCCTGTCGAGGCACCGATATCGAGCGCGATCCGGCCGGACGGGTCGATCCCGAACGTGTCGAGCGCATGGGCGAGCTTGACGCCGCCGCGGGAGACCCAGGGATGGTCCTCCCCTTTCACCTCGAGCGGCGTGTCCGCGGCGATCGCCTGACCCGGCTTGTCGAGACGGCGCTCGCCGCTCCAGACCGCGCCCGCCATTACCAGAGCCTGGGCCTTTGCGCGGCTTTCGGCGAGGCCGCGCTCGACGAGGAGCTGGTCGAGACGCCGCTTGCTCCCCGTCAGAGTCTCCTTACGCGCGGGCAGGCAGCTCCCTCGCCTCGCGGCCGAGCGCGGCCATCGCGGTGGCGACGATATGGCGCGCGTTGAGCCCCGCCTCCTCGTATTGCGCCGTGGGCGTGTCGTGATCGATGAAGCGGTCCGGCAGGACCATCGGGCGGACCTTGAGGCCGGCGTCGAGCTGCCCGGTGGTTGCGAGATGGTGCAGCACCTGGGTGGCGAAGCCGCCGATCGCATTCTCCTCGATCGTGATCAGCACCTCGTGCTCGCGCGCGAGCCGGTCGACGAGTGCGGTGTCGAGAGGCTTCGCGAACCTCGCGTCGGCGACGGTGGTCGACAGCCCGTGCGCCTGAAGCTGCTCGGCGGCCTTGAGCGCCTCCTGGAGGCGGGTTCCGAGCGACAGGATCGCGATCGTCGACCCTTCGCGAAGGATGCGGCCCTTGCCGATCTCGAGCGGCACACCTTCCTTCGGCAGGGGCACGCCGACGCCGTCGCCGCGCGGATAGCGCACAGCAGAGGGACGATCGTCGATCGCGACGCAGGTCGCGACCATGTGGACGAGCTCGGCCTCGTCGGCCGCCGCCATGATGACGAAGCCGGGGAGGCAGCCGAGATAGGTAACGTCGAACGAGCCGGCATGCGTCGCGCCATCGGCGCCGACGAGCCCGGCGCGGTCCATCGCGAAACGGACCGGCAGGCGCTGGATGGCGATGTCGTGCACGACCTGGTCGTAGGCACGCTGCAGGAAGGTCGAGTAAATGGCGCAGAAGGGCTTCATGCCTTCGCAGGCGAGGCCGCCGGCGAAGGTCACGGCATGCTGCTCGGCGATGCCGACGTCGAAGCAACGCTGCGGAAACTTCTCCGCAAAGAGGTTGAGCCCGGTGCCGGACGGCATCGCGGCGGTGATCGCGACGATGCGGTCGTCCTTTTCCGCCTCGGCGATGAGCGCCTTCGCGAAGACGCTCGTGTAGGAGGGGGCGAGCGACTTGGGCTTGGCCTGCGCGCCGGTGACGACGTCGAACTTGTTGACCCCGTGATACTTGTCGGCAGAGGCCTCGGCGGGGGCGTAGCCGTGGCCCTTCTTGGTGACGACGTGGACGAGCACGGGTCCGGGGTCCTCGCCGTCCCGCACGTTCTTCAGAACAGGCAGAAGGTGCTCGAGATTGTGGCCGTCGATCGGGCCCACATAGTAGAAGCCGAGTTCCTCGAAAAGCGTCCCTCCGGTGACGAAGCCGCGTGCGAACTCGTCGGCGCGCTTGGCCGCCTCGCGCAGCGGCGAGGGCAGGTGCTTCGCCGTGTCCTTCGCGATCTGCCGCAGGCTCATGAAGGACTTCGAGGACAAGAGACGCGAGAGGTAGGCGCTCATCGCCCCGACGGGGGGCGCGATCGACATGTCGTTGTCGTTGAGGATGACGATGAGGCGCTTTGCCGTCCCGGCGTTGTTCATCGCCTCGTACGCCATGCCGGCGCTCATCGCGCCGTCGCCGATGACGCAGATGACGTTGCGGTC
The DNA here is from genome assembly GCA_019689675.1 of Rhodospirillales bacterium. GTDB lineage: Bacteria > Pseudomonadota > Alphaproteobacteria > ATCC43930 > CGMCC-115725 > JADGGZ01. The sequence continues at coordinate 12,973 of JADGGZ010000018.1, forward strand.
GTCGCCCTTGAGGTCGCGCGCGACCGCCATGCCGAGCCCGGCGGAGATCGAGGTCGACGAGTGCGCGGCGCCGAACGGGTCGTACTCGCTCTCGGAGCGCCGGGTGAAGCCGGAAAGCCCGCCGCCCTGGCGCAGGGTTCTGATGCGATCGCGCCGGCCGGTCAGGATCTTGTGAGGATACGCCTGATGCCCGACGTCCCAGATCAGCCGGTCGCGAGGCGTGTCGAAGACGTAGTGCAGCGCCACCGTGAGCTCGACGACGCCGAGTCCGGCTCCGAGATGGCCGCCCGTGATCGAGACCGCGTCCACGAGCTCGGCGCGAAGCTCGTCGGCGAGCTGCCTCAAGTCCTCCTCGGGCAGACGGCGAAGATCCGCCGGGGTCTTCACCCGGTCGAGAAGCGGCGTGCGGTTCGAGATGCGATGCGTGTCCAACTCGGGGACTCCTCAGGCACGGCGATCCACGACGAAACGTGCCGCGGAACGCAGAAGTTCTGCCCTTTCCTCGAACGGGTCAAGATGGGCTACGGCTTGACGGACGAGAAGTTGGGCCTGCGCACGGGCGCGTTCGACGCCGAGAATGGACACGAACGTGGCCTTTCCGGCTGCCGCATCGCTCCCGGTCGGCTTTCCAGTCTGTTCGCTGTTCCCCTCGACATCGAGCAGATCGTCGGCGATCTGGAAGGCGAGCCCCAGATCGTGCGCGTAACCCCGCAGGGCCTGACGCAGCTCCGGCGCCGCTTTGGCGAGGATCGCGCCCGCCTCGCAGGCGAAGGCGATGAGGGCGCCGGTCTTGAGGCGCTGCAACCGGGTGATGGCGCCGATGTCGAGACTACGATCGTTTTCCGCGAGAAGGTCGATCATCTGGCCGCCGACCATCCCGTGAGCACCCGCCGCCTGCGCCAGGGCGCTCACGAGCTCGCACCGGACGGCCGGGTCGCCGTGCGTGTCCGGATGCGCCAGGACCTCGAAGGCGAAGGTCAGCAGCCCGTCGCCTGCGAGCACCGCGGTCGCTTCGTCGAATTTCTTGTGGCAGGTCGGCCGTCCGCGCCGCAGATCGCTGTCGTCCATCGCCGGGAGGTCGTCGTGGACGAGGCTGTAGGCGTGCACCATCTCGATGGCGCAGGCGACCTGGAGGGCGCTCCGGCGCTGCACCGTGAAGAGGTGGCTCGAAGCGAGGACCAGAAAGGGCCGTAGGCGCTTGCCCGGCGCCAGCGCCGAATAGCGCATGGCTTCGAAGACCCGCGCCTCGGGACCGGGCGGGACCGCCAAAAGCCGATCGAGGGCGGCGTCGACGAGCCGAGCCGCATCCGCGAGCGCCTCGGGAAACGGCGTGTCGGAGGACCAGGTGCCGAGCGTCAAAGCTGCACCGGGTCCGTCGTGACGGATCCGTCGGCGTCCTTGACGATGCGGTCTACCCGCCGCTGCGCGTCCGCGAGAAGCCCCTCGCAGCGACGCTTCAGCTGCGCGCCGCGCTCGTAGGAAAGGATCGCCTCGTCGAGCTTCGTCTCGCCCCGCTCGAGGCGCTTCACGATCTGCTCGAGCTCGGCAAGAGCCTCCTCGAAGCTCATGGCCGCGACATCGGGCGGCAGGGCGGATTCGGTCATGTGACGCCTTATAATTGCCGCCTAGGCGGCCATCAACGCCCGGACGTGGGCCGCCGCGCTGGCGGCCAGCGCCCGGAGGTCATAGCCGCCTTCGAGCGAGGAGACGAGACGCCCCTTGGCGTGACGGTCGGCACAGGCGAGGAGCTCTTTCGTCACCCACGCGTAGTCCTCCTCCTCGAGCTGCAGCTGGGCGAGCGGATCGCTGCGGTGCGCATCGAAGCCGGCGGAGATGAGGATGAAGTCGGGCGCGAAATCGTCGAGGGCCGGCAGGATCGTCTCGGTGAAGGCCTGGCGGAAGTGATGCGAGCCGGCCATCGGGCGGAGCGGCACATTGACGATGTTGCCTACTCCGGTCTCGGTGCTGTCGCCCGTGCCGGGATAGAGCGGCCACTGGTGCGTCGACGCATAGAAGAGCCTGGCGTCCTCGGCGAACGCGGCCTGCGTGCCGTTGCCGTGGTGAACGTCGAAGTCGATGACGGCGACACGCTCCAGCCCATGCACCTCGCGCGCTCGCAAGGCGCCGATCGCGACGTTGTTGAAGAGGCAGAACCCCATCGGCTGCAGCGGCTCGGCATGATGGCCGGGCGGCCGCACGGCGCAGAATGCATTCTTCGCCTTGCCGGCAACGACGGCATCGACGGCGGCGCAGACCGCGCCGGCGGCGCGGAGCGCCGCTTCGCCCGAGCCGGGCGACATCACCGTGTCGGCATCGATCGCGATGTGGCCGCTGCGCGGGACGGCGTTGAGGATGTGCTCGATATGCGGGCGCGGATGGATCCGGGCGATGTCTTCGAGATCGGCGCGCGGCGCCTCCCGCCGGTCGAGCGCGGCGAACTCAGGCTGGGCCAGCGCGGTCAGGATTGCGCGCAGCCGGTCGGGGCATTCCGGGTGGTAGTTGCCGGGCTCATGCGCGAGGCACGCCTCATGCGTGTAGAGCTGGGTCGTCATCCTCGGTAGTGTGGCACGCTCGCCGGGCGGCGGCCAGTCGAGGACTTGCTCCCGGAATAGCCCGGGAACAGAATGGCGCCGCCAGGCAAAAGAGCGCGGCGCCCGGGGCCCCGCGCCAACGGGAGTTCAGGGGTGCGTTTCCAACTGATCGGCGCCGCGGTCGGCTTCGCGGCTGTCGCGCTGCTGTCCGGCCTGCCGGCGGCAGCCGATGACTCTTCGCGAGTCGTCATCCGTGCCGGAAAGACAGGAAGCGCGTACAACCTCCTGGCTCGCGAGCTGGTCGATGCGATCGCCGCCGAAGGAGCGCAAACCATCACTCTCGAGCTCGAGGAGAGCCAAAGCTCGGTCCAGAACGTGATGGAGGCGGGCAAACGCGGTCCCGATGAAGTCTTCACCGCCACTCCCAGCGTCGTTCAGAGCGCGCTCCGGCGCGAAAAGCCGTTCGACGCGAACGGACAATACGACGATATTCGCGCGCTCTTTCCCATCCCGTTCCAGACCCTGCACTGGGTCGTGCGGGCGGACTCCGACGTCGCAAGCTGGAGCGATCTCGCGGGGAGATCGATCATCACAGGCGTGCGCGGAAGCGTCGGCGAGCGACTGACCTCGATAGTGCTCGGCATACTCGGCCTCGAGGGCAAGGTCGGGCTTCTCGATATCGACGCTGCGAACGCCGACGCGGCGCTGCGCGAGGGCAAGGTCGCCGGGTTTTCGATCGTTGGCCCTTTCCCGATCCCGGCGGTCGCCGAACTCGCCAAGACGCTCCCCTTGCGGCTTCTCGGGATCGAAGGCGATCAGCTGACGAGCTTCTTTCTCGCCGACGACACTTCGGTTCCCGTCGTGATACCCGCGCGAACCTATCCCGGCATCGACCGCGACGTGCCCACCGTGGCCCTCCCGGTCGGCGTCTATACGACGGCGAGGATGAGCGAGGCGGCGGCGCACGCCTTGACGAGGCTCTTCTGGAAACGCAAGGCAGCGCTCGCCCGCGGGAGCCCGCATTGGCAGTCGATCACGCCGGCTTCGGTCGCGACGCTCGGGGTTCGGCTCCATCCGGGCGCCCTCCGCTACTACAAGGAATCGGGCATCGCGATTCCGAGCTCGCTCGAATAGGACTCCTTCATGGCCGACTTCATCGTGGTAGGCGGAGGCATCGCCGGCGCCTCCGCTGCCTTCTTCCTCGCCGAGCGCGGCGAAGTGATTCTGATCGAGCGCGAAAGCGCCTGCGGCTATCACACGACCGGCCGCTCGGCCGCGCTCTATACGGAAGCCTATGGCAACGCCGCCATACGCGCGCTCACCGTCGCGAGCCGGCCTTTCTTCGAGAGGCCTCCGGCGGGCTTTGCCGATCATCCGCTGCTGCTGCCGCGCGGCGAGATGATCGTCGCGCCGAAGGGCAACGATAGGGCCGTCGAGAAGGCGCTTGCCGAGGGAACGCGCTTCGCGCCCATGATGCGCGAGCTCACGGCAACGGAGGCGTTGGAGCTCTGCCCGGCGCTCGATCGCGACTGGCTCGGCCGCGCCCTCTTCAATCCCGGCTCGATGGACATGGACGTCCACGCGATTCACGGCGGCTTTCTCAAGGGGGTGCGGGCGCGGGGCGGCACGGTGCTGACGGATGCGGAAGTGCTCGGGCTCGAGCGGCGCGCAGGCGTCTGGCACGTCCGGACCAGCGCCGGGAACGTGGCCGGGCCGGTCGTCGTCAATGCCGCAGGTGCCTGGGCGGACGTCGTAGGAAGGATGGCGGGGGCGCGGCCGATCGGACTCGTCCCGAAGCGCCGCACCGCCTTCACCATCGACCCGCCTTCCGGCATGGAGACCGCGCGCTGGCCGATGGTCATCGACGTCAATGAAACGCTCTATTTCAAGCCCGAGTCCGGTCGCCTCCTCGTCTCGCCCGCGGATGAGACGCCGATGGACCCTTGCGACTGCCAGCCCGACGAGATGGATATCGCGCTCGCGGCCGCGCGGCTCGAAACGGTGACCAGCCTCCGCGTCCGGCGTGTCGCGCACAAATGGGCGGGGCTGCGGAGCTTCGTTCGGGACAAGACGCCGGTCGCAGGCTTCGCTCCCGACGTCGAGGGCTTCTTCTGGCTCGCGGGGCAGGGCGGATACGGCATCATGACCTCGCCGGCGATGGGCCGAGTCGCAGCGGCGCTCGCCACCGGGCGCGAGATTCCATCCGACATCGCCGTGACGGCGAGCGAGCTCGCGCCGGGCCGCCTTTCTTGAGCCGCCGCCGGGCGAGATCGGGCAGGCGCGACGGAGTGTCGCGCGTTCGGCGACGCGATCACCGCTCTTTCCTGCGGAGCGTCATGGCCGCGGCGGCGCCGAGGGCCAGCCAGCCCAGAATGTAGGAGGTTCCGCCGAAGGGCACGATGCGGCCGACGGGCTGGAAGCCGGTGAGAGCGACGGTGGCGAGCCCGCCCGAGAAAAGGACGAGGCCCGCCGTGAAGAGCCATGCCGCAACGGCGAGGAGCCGGGCCGAGGCCCCTTCGAGCCGCGGAGCGAGGGCAACCGATGCGACGAGCGCGACGGCGTGCGCCAGTCCGTACTGGGCGGCGGTGGCGAGATGAGCCGCAGCGCGCATGTCGGGGGCGGCATGGCTGCCGATCGCGCCGAGCGCGACGGAAAGGGCTCCCGCCAGCGCGGCGACCGTTACCCAGGCGGGGTTGAGCTTCATACGGTTCATCCTATAGTCGCGCGATGCGTTTCGAAGGCACCAGCACCTACGTCGCTACCGACGACCTCAAGATGGCGGTCAATGCCGCCATCGCTCTGCAGCGCCCCCTTCTCGTCAAGGGCGAGCCGGGCACCGGCAAGACCGTTCTCGCGCAAGAAGTGGCGCGGGCGATCGGGCGCCCGCTCATCTCGTGGCATATCAAATCGACGACCAAGGCGCAGCAGGGCCTCTACGAATACGACGCGGTCGCGCGATTGAGGGACGGGCAGCTCGGCGATCCGCGCGTGCACGACATCGCCAACTACATCGTCAAGGGAAAGCTCTGGGAGGCTTTCGAGGCCGAGGAGCCGCCGGTCCTCCTCATCGACGAGATCGACAAGGCCGATATCGAGTTCCCGAACGATCTCCTCCTCGAGCTCGACCGCATGGAGTTCTACGTCTACGAGACGCGGCAAACCGTGCGCGCCAAGCAGCGGCCCCTCGTCTTCATCACGTCGAACAACGAGAAGGAGCTTCCCGACGCGTTCCTGCGCCGCTGCTTCTTCCATTACATCCGCTTTCCCGATCGCGACACGATGCGGGCCATCGTCGAGGTGCACTACCCCGGTCTCAAGGAGGCGCTCGTGCGCGAGGCGCTCAACGTCTTCTACGACATACGCGAGATTCCCGGGCTCAAGAAGAAGCCCTCGACCTCCGAGCTGCTCGACTGGCTCAAGCTTCTGATGGTCGAGGATGTGAGCCCCGAGACGCTGCGGCAGAAGGACCCGGCGAAGCTCGTCCCGCCGCTCGCCGGCGCGCTGTTGAAGAACGAGCAGGACGTCCATCTTCTGGAACGTCTCGCGTTTCTGCATCGGCGCGAACAGCGCGGCGGGTGAGATCCGCCGAGCGGCGTGGCTGAAAAAAGCCTCTTGTCGGTCGCGACGCCGCTGCCGATACTTATCCCTATGATCGGCTTCGACGCACAAACGATGTGCCCGTGCTGGCGCAAAGATGCGCCGGCGGGCGGCGGCTTGTCGCTTCGAAGCGAGGGTCCGAAGTAGGGACCTCACTCCAGAAGCCTCGAAGGCGAGCCGCCCGCGACGAGCGAGGCGGCTTTTGATTCCGTCTCGGAATTTTTCGCGCAAGACCCGCGTTCGAGCCGCTGCCGCGCAAGTGTGCCCGCCATCACACGCGTGTGCAGCGAAGGACTTGTAGACATTGGGCTATGGAGCAGTGCGGAATGTGGAGCACGTGGCTGCAACGGACGCTGAACGCACGCAACGCCCACGACTACAAGGTGCGTCGCGACGAGCGCGACCGCGCCTATGCACTTCTGCGGCACCAGGACGCCGTCGCCGCGCGGGACGCCGCGGCTGAAGAAAGCGACAAGCCGGAGCTGGTCGGCGCGGCGTAAGCGCGTCGGCGAGAGACGACGGGATCAGGCGAGACGCAGTTTTCGCGGATCGAGCGGCGTGCCGGTCGCGGCATCGACCAGAAGCGGCTCGACGGTGCGGCCGGTCTCGGCGTCGACGAGGCGGACCTTCCTCGATTCCGCGGGAAGCGCCCAAGCGTTCCCCCAGCTCATCAGCGTTACGAGAACAGGGAAGAGGGCGCGGCCTTTCTCGGTCAGCCTGTACTCGTAGCGCGGCGGGCGCTCGGCATAAGGCCGCTTCTCGAGAATGCCGGCGGCGACGAGGGCGCGCAGCCGGCGCGCGAGGATGTTGCGCGCGATCCCGAGGCTCTCCTGGAGCGCGTCGAACCGGCGGATCCCGCGAAAGACATCGCGAACGACGAGCAGCGTCCACCATTCGCCGATGACGTCGAGGGTTTCGGCGACAGGGCACCCCGTCCCGGCGAGGCTCTTTCGCTGCATGGGAGGAATGTAAGAAAGAGGGTTGCATGATGCAACTCTATGGGGCCAAGGTTTTTGTCGATGAGCAAACGACAGCGCACCATCGCCTGGGAGGACCCGGTCGCCGCCGCGGCGCTGGGCCGGCAGCTTTCCGGCCGCGAATTCCTCGACGGAATCCGGAAAGGCGAGATACCGCCGCCGCCGATCGCCGTGACGCTCGGCATGAGCCTCGTCGAGGTCGGCGAGGGGATGGCCGCCTTCGAGCTTCAGCCGGGCGAGCACCTCTACAACCCGCTCGGCACCGTCCATGGCGGCGTCATGTGCACGATTCTCGATTCGGCGATGAGCTGCGCGGTTCACACGCTGGTGCCGCCGGGACGCGGCTACACCACCGCGGAGCTGAAGGTGAACTTCGTGCGGCCGATCACGGTGGAAACGCCGCGCGTGCGCGCCGAGGGAAAGGTGATCCATCCCGGCCGCCAGCTGGCAACCGCCGAGGGGCGTATCGTCGACGAGCGCGGGCGGCTCTACGCGCACGGCACCGCGACCTGCATGATCTTCGATGTGCGCGAGCCTCGTTAGCGAACGGATCCGGCTCCTCGGGCCCGGCGATCTCCCCGCTTACATTCGGTTCGCTGAGCGGCTCGAGCCCGACGACATACGTCTTCGTTTCGGCCGGCTTCTGCGCTGGACCGAGGCCTGCGCGCGCGAGATGCTCGTCTCGGGCGAGGCCTACGCGGCGTTCGATGCTTGGGGCGAGATCAGCGGCATCGTGCGCATCGTCGACACCGAGCTGGCGCTTATCGTGCGCTCCGACCTGAAGCGGCACGGAATCGGGCTGCGCCTTCTCGACCATGCCGTCCGCCGCGCCGTCGAGCGCGGCCTTCCCGAGCTCTCGGGCCACTTCCTCGCCGAGAACCACCCGGCGCTGGCGCTCGCGCACCGCGCCGGGTTTCGCCTCGAAGGCAGCTACGGCAGCCTCGTCGAGCTCCGTCTCTGCCTTCCGTAACGGGCCGCTGCTAAGCGGCCGCTTTGGTCGGGTGACGCGCCGTCCAGGCCTCCCACGCCGCCATAGCGGCGATCACGATGCCGAGGACGACGCAGCCCCACATCGCGCTCGCGATACCGGAGAAGCCCAGTACCCAGGGCGAGACGAGGATCCAGATGCCCACCACGACGTTTATCCACTCCTCCCATTCGGCAAAGCGCACCAGCGCGGCGATGGAAAGAGCGGCGACGACGATCCCGGCGATCCACGCGTTCCACGCCGCTGCGGCCGCATCGGCGAATCCGAAGAGCCACGGGGCGAGGAACAGGACCGCGCCGAGGACCAGGTTGATCCAGTCCTGATACTGATCGACAGGTCTGCCTTCCGTTCGAGCCATAGGTCACCTCCCGATTGACGAGTGGCAACGTTCTTCGGCTGTTCTCGTGGAGGATTCTTAGTTGGGTAGGCGTTGTGCGCCTGCAAGAGGGAGGGGTGGTCAGGCCGGCGGCTTCCAGCCGTCCGGGTCTTCGAGGAAGGCGCGCACCGCGGCGAGCTGGCCCGGCTGGAAGTAGCCGAGCGTATCGGCCGCGGCCACGACGTCCCACCACGTGGCGAGCGCGTGCAGCTTCACCTTCTCGGCGGCAAGGCTCTCGAGGCTCGACTTGAAGATGCCGTAATGGAAGATGACGAAGGTGTGGCCGATCTCGGCGCCCGCCTCGCGGATGGCGCGCACGAAGTTGAGCTTCGAGGTGCCTTCGCTCGCGAGATCCTCGACCAACAGGACCCGCCTGCCCTCGCCGAGCTCGCCCTCGATCTGCGCATTGCGGCCGAATCCCTTCGGCTTCTTGCGCACATAGACCATCGGCAGCGCGAGGCGCTCGGCGAGCCAGGCGGCGAAGGGTATTCCGGCGGTCTCGCCGCCGGCGATGACATCGATCGACTCGTACCCGATCTCGCGCTCGATCAGCTCGGCGCCCATGTCCATGAGCTTGCGGCGCGCACGCGGGAACGAGATCAGCTTCCGGCAGTCGATATAGACCGGCGATATGCGCCCGGAGGTGAAGGTGAAAGGCCTCTCGGGGCTGAACAGCACCGCCTTCGTCTCGAGGAGGATGCGGGCGGTCGTTTCGGCAGGGGTCATCTCGGTATCTCGGCGATGTAGCGGTAAATGCCTTGGCCGATGGCGAGGAGCGTGCCGTCATCGGCCTTCACCTCGGCGGTTGCGGTGAAGATCGTCTTGCCGCCGCCCTTGCGATGCGCGGTGCAGGTGATGATCCCGCTCTTCGTCTGGCCGAGAAAGCTCGTCGTCATCGACACGGTGATGCAGCGGCGCGTGCGGCCGGGCTCGAGCGGGTAAACGCCGGCGTAGCTCCCGGCGGCGTCGATCATCGTCGCGAGGATACCGCCGTGGACGATCCCGGACCGGTTGAGGTGCCTGGGCTCGACCTCGAGCGTCAGAACGGCGTGGTCCGGGCTCCATTCGACCATGCGGAAGCCGAGTTCCTTGTTGAAGCCGCGGAACTCCTCGGACGGCAGATCGGGCAAAGGATTGACTCGCGGGCGGGGCTGTGGAACAAAACAGGAACCAAGCCTGTTTCCGCCTGTATTAAACCATGACCGCGCCTGAAAAAAGCGCGTTGGAAGCGCTCCGCCACCGGATCCGCGCCTTCGAGACGGGCGGCGGCGCGGTGCGGCCGGTCTTCCGGCCGGGGCTGGGCGCGATCGACCGGGCGCTGCCGGGCGGCGGACTCGCCCGCGGCGCCGTGCACGAGATTCTCGGCGCCGGCGGCGACGAGGAGGACGGCGCCCTTCCTGCGGCCTTCGCGGCCCTCGTGCTGCGCCGGCTGGAGGGGGTGGTGTTCTGGTGCACGGGCGCTGCCGATCTCGGGGCTGCCGGGCTCGCCGCATTCGGCCTCGGGCCGGAGCGTCTCGTCATCGCCCGCACGCGGCGCGACGAAGACGCCCTGTGGGCGGCCGAGGAGGGCTTGCGCGCGGAGGGCGTCGTCGCGGTCGTCGCCGAGGTGTCAGCGCTTCCCGATGTCGCCGGGCGCCGTCTGCAGCTCGCCGCTGAGGCGGCGGGACGACCGCTTTTCGCAATCCGGCGCTGGCGCGAGGCCTCGCGTGCGGCGCGGGAGCGAGAGCGGCCATCGGCGGCGGCGACCCGCTGGCGCGTCGCCGCGCTGCCGAGCCTCCCCCCGCCGGGCGAGCCCGGGGTCGGCTGCCCCCGCTGGCGGGTCGATCTCGTGCGCTGTCGCGGCGGGCACCCTGGAAGCTGGATTTTGGAGTTCGACGATGCGGCGCATCCTCGCGCTTTTCCTGCCGACGCTGCCGACGGACCGGCTGTCGCGTCTCCCGGGCGCGCCCGCGCCTGAGCGCCCGCTCGCGCTCGTCGCTCGGCTTGGCAACCGCCGTCTCGTCACCGCCGTCAACAGGGCGGCGGAAGCTTGCGGCATCGCGCCCGGCATGGCGGTCGCCGACGCGCAGGCGCTCCTGCCGGCCCTCCTTCTCGCCGACGCCGACCCCGCGGCGGATGCGGCGTTTCTCGCGCGTCTCGCCGAGTGGTGCCGCCGCTGGACCCCTTATCCGGCCGTCGACGGATCCGATGGGCTGCTGCTCGACATCACCGGCTGCGCGCATCTTTACGGCGGCGAGCAGGCGCTCCTCGACGAGGCGAGGGCGCGGCTGGGGGCGCTCGGCCTTTCCTCTCGCGGCGCCATCGCCGACACGCCGGGCGCCGCCTGGGCGCTCGCCCATTACGGCAGCAAGGCCGCCACGCTCGTGCCCCCGGGCGGGGCGCGCGCGGCGCTCCTGCCGCTCGACATCTCGGCCCTGCGTCTCCTCCCGGAGGATGCGCAGCTTTTGGCTCGGCTCGGACTGACGCGCGTCGAAGAGGTCGCCGCCCTGCCGCGGGCGGCGCTGGCGCGCCGCTTCGGCGACCGCGTCGCGCGCCGGCTCGACGAAGCGTTCGGCGCCGCGCCCGAGCCGATCAACCCGCTGCGCTGGCGCCCCGCCCATCGCAGCCGTCTCGCCTTCGCCGAGCCGATCGGGGCGCCCGAGGACATCGCCCGCGCGGTGCGGCGCCTCATCGAGGATCTCTGCCGTCATCTCGAATGCGCGGGCGTCGGCGTGCGCCGCCTCGTCCTCGCCGCCTATTGCTGCGACGGCGAGGCTCCGCAGATCGCGGTCGGCACCGCTCGTCCCGCGCGCGACCCGCGCCATCTTGCAAAGCTGTTCGAGGAAAAACTCGCCGCCATCGATCCCGGTCTCGGCATCGACGAGATGACGCTCGACGCGACGATCGTCGAGCCGTTCGCGGCAAGGCAGGCCGAGTTGCGAATCGATCCTCCTTCCCGCGCGGCAGAGAGTAGGGAAGGAGCAGCCGTCGTGGCGATGCCGCTTCGCCGTGCATCCTCCAATGCGAGAAAGGGGGGCGACGCGGAGGACCTCGCGCGGCTTCCTTGGGTTCCGAAGCCGCCGAAGCGTGCCGAGCCGGCATCGCCCGCGCCCCCGATCGACGACGGGCTCGCTGCTTTCATCGATCGTCTCGCCGCGCGGCTCGGACCCGAAAACGTCTTCCGCCTGGCGCCGGTCGAGAGCCACGTTCCGGAGCGCGCCCAGCAGACGCTTCCCATTTTCGCGCCGTTCAAGCGAAGCTGGACGTCTTCCGCGCCGCGTCCCGTCCGTCTCGTCGCCATGCCGGAGGCGGTCGAGGCTGTGGCGCCGGTGCCGGACGATCCGCCGCTCTTCTTCGTCTGGCGCCGTGTCCGCCGCCGCGTCGTCCGCGCCGACGGGCCGGAGCGGGTTGCGTCCGAATGGTGGCACGAGAGCGCGCCGCCGCGCGACTACTACCGGGTGGAGGACGAGGAGGGCCGTCGCTACTGGCTCTTCCGCGCCGGCCTCTACGAGCCCGGGCTCGCGCCGCGCTGGTATCTCCACGGCGTCTTCGCATGAGAGACACGGCATGAGCTACGTCGAGCTGCAGGTCGCCTCGAACTTCTCGTTCCTGCGCGGCGCCTCGCATCCGCAGGAGTTGGTGGTTCAGGCGGCGGCGCTCGGACACGCGGCGGCGGCGATCGCCGACCGCAACAGCCTCGCCGGGGTCGTGCGCGCGCACCAGGCGGCGAAGGAGGTCGGCATCCGCCTCGTCGTCGGCGCGCGGCTCGTGCTCGAGGACGCCTCCGAGTATCTCTGCTTCCCGACCGACCGTGCCGCCTATGCGCGGCTCGCGAGCCTCCTGACGCTCGGCAAGCGCCGGGCCGGCAAGGGCGAATGCCGTCTCGCCTTCGCCGATCTCCTCGCAGCGAGCGAGGGGCAGATCCTCGTCGCTCTGCCGCCCGAGCGGCCGGATGAAACGTTCCGGCGCCGGCTTCTCGCGCTCGGCGAAGCGGTGGGCGACCGGGCGTACTGCGCTGCGCAGCATCTCTATCGCGGCGACGATGTGAAGCGCATCGCCCGGCTCGCCGCGCTCTCGCCGGTGCCGCTCGTCGCCACCAACGACGTGCTCTATCACGTGCCGGAGCGGCGCCCGCTGCAGGACGTGGTCACCTGCATCCGCGAGGGCTGCACGATCGAGAGTGCGGGTTGGCGTCTTCTCGCCAACGCCGAGCGCCATCTGAAGTCGCCGGCGGAGATGACGCGGCTTTTCCGTCTCTGGCCGGATGCGGTCGCGCGCTCGGTCGAGATTGCCGAGCGCTGCCGCTTCTCGCTCGACGAGCTGCGCTACGAGTATCCCGACGAGATCGCCGACGGCATGCCGCCGCAGGCGCGGCTCGAGAAGCTCGTGTGGGAGGGGGCCGCGCGGCGCTATCCGGCCGGCGTGCCCGAGACGATCAGGCGCCAGCTCGCGCACGAGCTGAAGCTCATCGAGCAGCTCGGCTATGCACCCTACTTCCTCACCGTGCACGACATCGTGCGCTTCGCCGAGAGCCAGCGGATTCTCTGTCAGGGGCGCGGTTCGGCCGCGAACTCGGCCGTCTGCTATTGCCTCGGCGTCACGGCTGTCGATCCTGCCCAATTCGACGTCCTCTTCGAGCGTTTCGTCAGCGCCGCGCGCAACGAGCCGCCCGACATCGACATCGACTTCGAGCACGAGCGGCGCGAGGAGGTGATCCAGCACATCTACCGGAAATACGGGCGGCATCGCGCCGGGATGACCGCCACCGTCGCCTGCTACCGCACGCGCGGCGCGGTGCGCGAGGTGGGCAAGGTCTTCGGCCTCTCCGAGGACGTGACGAAGCAGCTCGCGGGCGGCGTCTGGGGCTGGGGCACGAAGGGCATCGCCGACGACCAGGTTCGCGAGCTTGGGCTCGATCCTGCGGATCCAGTCCTGCGGCAGGTGCTCGATCTTTCCGCCCAGCTCATCGGCTTTCCGCGCCATCTGGGGCAGCATGTCGGCGGGTTCGTCATCACGCGCGGCTCCTTGCACGAGCTCGTCCCGATCGAGAACGCGTCGATGGAGGACCGCACCTTCATCGAATGGGACAAGGACGATATCGACGCGCTCGGGATCCTGAAGGTCGACGTGCTCGGCCTCGGGATGCTGACCTGCATCCGCAAGGCGTTCGACCTGATCGAGTGCCACTACGGCGAGCGCCTGACGCTCGCATCGATCCCGCAGGAACGGCCGGAAGTGTACAAGATGCTGAGCCGCGCCGATTCCATCGGGGTGTTCCAGGTCGAGAGCCGCGCGCAGATGACGATGCTGCCGCGGCTTCGGCCTGAGAAATTCTACGATCTCGTGATCGAGGTCGCGATCGTGCGGCCCGGCCCCATCCAGGGCGACATGGTCCATCCCTATCTCCGCCGGCGAACCGGCAAGGAAGAGGTGAAGTATCCGTCGAAGGATCTGGAGGCGGTGCTCAAGAAAACGTTGGGCGTGCCGCTCTTCCAGGAGCAGGCGATGAAGATCGCGATGGTGGCTGCCGGCTTTACGGCCGAGGAAGCGGATCAGCTTCGCCGCGCGATGGCGACCTTCAGGAAAGTCGGCATCATATCGAAGTTCCGAGACAAGCTGATCGAGGGCATGGTCGCGCGCGGCTACGAGCGCGAGTTCGCGACGCGATGCTTTCAGCAGATAGAGGGGTTCGGAACTTACGGCTTCCCGGAGAGTCACGCCGCGAGCTTCGCGCTTCTCGTCTACATCTCCGCTTGGATCAAATGCCACTATCCGGAGGTTTTCGCCGCCGCGCTCCTCAACGCGCAGCCGATGGGCTTCTACGCCCCGGCGCAGATCGTCCGCGACGCGCGCGAGCACGGCGTGGTCGTGCTTCCGGTCGACGTCAACGCGAGCGAGTGGGATTGCACGCTGGAAAGGGCCGCTCTGCCTCCCGCGCAAGCGGGGCAGGGTGAAGAAGAGCGCCGCGGCAACCGCTTCGCGCTGCGGCTCGGGCTGCGGCAGATCAAAGGCCTGCGCGAAGCCGATGCGCAGCTTCTCGTCGAGCGGCGCGGCGAGGGCTATCCGACGCCGGCCGCGCTCTGGCGCCGTTCCGGCCTCGGCGCCGCCGCGCTCGAACGCCTCGCCGCCGCTGATGCGTTCCAGTCGATGGGGCTGGACCGCCGCCGCGCGCTCTGGGCCGTGAAGGCTTTGGGCGAGAAGCCGCTGCCGCTGCTCGCCGCCGCGATGCCGGAAGACGGCCCGGCGCCGCTTCCGGAGATGCGCGAAGGCGAGCACGTCGCGGAGGATTACGCGACCCTTGCGCTCTCGCTGCGGCGCCATCCGGTAAGCTTCCTACGCGCCGACTTCGCGGCTCGGGGCTTCGTGCGCGCCGCCGACCTCGCGCATGTTCCAGTCCACTGCCGAATCGACATCGCCGGGCTCGTTCTCATCCGTCAGCGCCCCGACACCGCGAGCGGCGTCATCTTCATGACGATCGAGGACGAGACAGGGCCCGCCAATCTCATCGTCTGGCCCGGGACCTTCGAGCGCTTCCGCCGCGTCGTGCTCGGCGCCACCCTCGTCGCCTGCACCGGCCGCGTCCAGCGCGAGGGCCTCGTCATCCATATCGTGGCGGAAAAGCTCGTCGATCTCTCGCATCGCCTGAGAGAGCTGCGGACGGAGAGCTTTTCCGTCGAGGCCGGCCGCGGCGACCACGTCCGCCATCCGGGACCCGAGAAGCCCCGCTATCTTCGGGCGCGCGATGTCTGCATCGCGAGCCGCGACTTCCGCTGAGCTCAGTCGAAGAGCCGGACCAGCGCGTCGACCGCGACCACGCCTTCGCCGGCGCGGCGCACGAGGAGCGGGTTCACCTCCGCCTCGGCGACGTCGGCACGCGCCGCGAGGTGCGAGAGCGCGACGAGAGTCTCCGCGAGCGCGTCGAGATCGCCCGCCGGGCCGCCGCGATAGCCGGCAAGAACCTTCACTGCCCGGACCTCGGCCATCATCTCGCGCGCGGTGTCGAGATCGACCGGCGCGAGGCGCAACGCCCGGTCGCGATGAAGCTCGGCGAGAACACCCCCCGCGGCGAGCATCACGAGCGGGCCGACCTCGGGATCGACGCGGTAGCCCAGCAGAACCTCGCCGAGCCCGTTCAGCATCGGCTGAACGAGGATCCGGCTTGCCGCCGTTCCGGGCCGCCGCGCCGAAACGGTCTCGGCGATCTGGCGCGCCGCCTGGGCGAGCGCTGAGCGATCGCCAACCCCGAGGACGACGCCGCCCACCTCGCTCTTGTGCGCGAGCCCGGGCACGAGCGCCTTTGCCGCGACCGGGAAGCCGAACGGCAGCGAGGGAATCTGCGCGCCGGGTGTAATGACGGCGGAGGGCGCGACGGGCACGCCGACGGAGGCGAGAAAAGCTGCCGATTCCGCCTCGTCGAGAAGGCGGCCCGCGCCCTCTCGGGGCATCGGCAAAGGCGCGCGCGCCCGCGGCTCTCGGCGCGAGAATGCCGCTGCGATCGCTTCCGCGCAGGACTCGGGCGTTCGGAAGCTCGGCACGCCGACTTCCCCGAAACGGCGCAGCGCCTCCGGGGCCTCGGGCAGGATGAAGGCGGCAAGCGGCTTCTCGGACCCGGCGCTGTCGATGACGGCGCGCACCGCGAGCTCCGGCTGAAACCGCGCGGAAGAGCCTATGGTGGCGAGGACGAGGTCGAACTCCGGCGCTGCAAGGAGCACGTCGAGCGCCGCCTTCATCACCGGATAGCGGGTTCCGGCAAGCGTGAGGTCGACGATGCGGCCCGGCACGACCTCGATGCCTGCTGCGGCGAGCCGGCCGAGGGTCGCTGCCGATGGCGGCGCGACGGTGACGCCGCGGATCGCGAGCTGGTCGACCGCCATCGCGGCGCCTCCGCCCGTCGTGGCGACGACCCCGACCGTGCGCGTCGGCGCCCGTGGTGCCGCCGGCGGCAACCGCTGAAGAAGCGGCAGGCCTTCGAGAAGCGCCTCGAAATTGCCGACACGGGCGATGCCGATGTCGCGAAGGAAGGCGTCGGCGACATCGTCCTCGCCGCTCATCGCTCCCGTATGCGAGACGGCGAGCTCGGCTGCTTCGCGCGAGCGGCCGAGCTTGTAGGCGAGGATCTGCTTGCCGCGCGCCGCCGCAGCGAGGGCGAAGTCGTGGAGCGCCTCGGCGTGGCGCAGCGTTTCGAGAAAGAGGAGGTAGCCCGTGATCTCCGGGTTTTCCAGCGTCGCGGCGCAGATCGTCCCGATCGAGAGGTCGACCTCGCCGCCGACCGAGACGAGGCTGTGGAACCCGATGCCCCGCTCCTTGCCGCGCGAAACGAGCGCGCCGATGAGGCTGCCGCTGTGCGAGGCGACGAAGATCCCGCCGGCGACGAGGTCCGGTTCGGCGAAGGCCGCGTTGGCGGTGAGCGTCAGGCGCTCGCGCGTGTTGACGAGCCCCATGCTCGAGGGGCCGAGGATCCGGACCCCCGTGCGTTCCGCGATCTCGCGAAGCCGGGCTTGTCGCGCGGCACCTTCGGGGCCTGCCTCGGCGAAGCCGTCGGCGAGCACGGTCGCGATCGGAATGCCGAGGCATCCGCACTCCTCGACAGCTTCGATCGCACCCTCGGTCGGCGTCAGGATGAAGGCGTGCTCGGGAAGCTCCGGCAGGTCTGAGAGCGCAGGGTAGGCCGCCTCGCCCTGCACCGTCGCGCGCGTCGGGTTGACGTTGTAGATCGTCCCTCGGTAGCCCGCGCGGCGAAGATACTGGAGCGGGCGGGAAGCGGTCTTGGACCGATCATCCGAAATGCCGACGAGGGCGATCCGGCGCGGCCTCAGCAGCTTGTCGGCGAAGCTGCGCGCTTCGGCGAAGGTCGGGTCCGCCGCCGCCATCGTCCGGCTCAGAGGCGCAGCCCCACCCGC
>JADGGZ010000188.1 GCA_019689675.1 Rhodospirillales bacterium
TCGGCGAGGACGTGACCGAGACGTTGGAGCACGTCCCGGCGCGCTGGAAGGTGGTCCAGCACGTGCGCGAGAAGTTCTCCTGCCGCGCCTGCGAGGCGACCGCCTGAGATGCTGGATGACGAGTGAGCCCGAGATTCTCAGGTGGTCGGCAGCATGTGAATACCGAAGCTCTTGCCCGCGTGACCTGAGCCGAACAGAAGAGCCTGTCGATGCGCATCCTGAAGTCGGTGCTCTCTGGCGCTGCCCTGATCCCAGCGGCCGCCACCGCCGAGCGGACCTCTGCTAGCCCCTAGCTTGACGGCTGTTTCCGCTTCGGGGCGGAATCCGTTGGGCTCCGCCCTCTTCGTTTCGCCGGAACATCACCCGAAGGGCCGACTACGCCGCAGGCGCCGCGGGCGGGACCTGAACTCGTTTCAGGCCCGGGACCGGATGCGCCAAGGAGGGGATATTCATGCGGACATCCAGGAGGCCGTTCGGGAGGCTAAGATATCCTTAATTTATTGTCAAACTAAGGTCTTTTGAGCGATCCTCATGGGGACATGAAAGAGGACATTCCAGAGGACCGGGGCGAAGCCGTTGCGCTAATGGAGCCGCTGCTTATCGGCGAAACCTCCCCTCACCGGGGCCCTCTGACCGATCTGACGGTCGAGCTGGTAGCGAAGGCCGCCGGGTTCCGGCGCAGCCTGCCGGAAGGAGTGCGCGCAGCCTTGGCCAACCTCGTCCGGGCCATGAATTGCTACTACAGCAACCTCATCGAAGGCCACGATACTCACCCGGTCGACATCGAACGGGCACTCAGGAACGATTACAGCAACGACGCGCGCAGACGCGATCTCCAGCTCGAAGCCAAGGCTCACATTACGGTCCAGCAGTGGATCGACGGCGGCGGAATCAGAGGCCGTGCCGCCACAGCGGAGGGCATCCGCGAGATCCACCAGCGCTTCGGCGAGTTGCTGCCCGAGGACCTGCTCTGGGTCGACGACCCGGACACAGGCGAGCGCGTGAAAGTCATCCCCGGTGAGCTGCGCCGTCGCGATGTCAAGGTCGGTCGCCATGTCCCAGTCAGTCCCGGCGCCGTTCCGCGCTTTCTTACGCATTTCGAACACATCTACAGCCGCCTCGGCAGAACCGACGCCATTCTCGCCACCGCGGCGGCGCATCACCGCCTCTTGTGGATTCATCCCTTCCTCGACGGCAACGGGCGCGTCGCGCGCCTGATGTCGCACGCGATGCTGCTGGAAACGCTCGACACAGGCGGCATCTGGTCGGTCGCCCGAGGCCTCGCTCGCAACGTCGCCGCTTATAAGCGGCATCTCGCAAACTGCGATCTCCCCCGACGCAACGATCTCGACGGCCGTGGCTCGCTGAGCGAGGAAGAGCTCGTCGCGTTCACCCGCTTCTTCCTCGAAGTGTGCATCGATCAGGTCGATTTCATGGAGGGATTGGTCCAGCCGGATCGCCTGCGCACGCGCATTCTGATGTGGGCGGAAGAAGAGGCGCGCCTTGGCACTCTCTCGCCAAAGGCGGGCAGCATCCTCGAAGCCGTTCTCTATCGGGGCGAGCTGCCGCGTGGCGATGTCGCCGGTCTGCTCGGCACCACGCCACGCCATGGACGCCGCATCGTCGCCGAGCTGATCGAGCGTGGCGTGGTTGAATCGGAGAACCTGCGCGCGCCCCTGCGTCTTACTTTCCCCGCCGCTCTCGCGCCGCGCTGGATGCCAGGACTATTTCCGGAGAGAACACCTTAGCAATGCGCCCCAGTTCCTGGCTGCACGTATCGGACTCCATCTACGCGATAGTCAGGATCTACGCGATAGTCAGGCGCAGCAACGGATAGTCGATTTTTGGTTGTCCGTCGTTCCTGAGGTGAATCCTCCCGATTCCGTCCGATAAGCGCACATTATCGGACGGAATCGCCGCCTGGACCCGCCTCCCGGCGGCGGCGCGCGCCGGCGACGACGGATAGCCCCGAAACTCCGGATCAGCTGCGACGCAGCACGGCTTTGCGCGCCTCTTCGGCGGCGAGCACCAGCGGCGGCCAGATCAGCAGGAACAACCAGTGCCAGAACCCCAGAGGGCTGGTGTGGAAAATTTCGCCGAGAGGCGGTACGTAAGAGAGCATCGCGATCATTGCGAGCTCGATCGCGATCCCGACAAGCAAAAGCCGGTTCGTGAGCAATCCTATGGATCGGATGGACTGCCGATTGGTCCGCCACGCCATCGCAGCACCGACTTGCCCCATGACGATGCCGGCCATCGTCATCGTCGTCGCTTCCCGGTAGATGGTGCCGGTTTCGGGCAGCGGCTCCCACGGGCGCCATCCACTCAGCCAGTAAGCGAACAAAAAGCACGTCGTCGCTCTCGACCGCGTCGAAGAACCAGGCCTGCGCCAGCGGCTCGATGGCGCTGCGCAGGGTCGCCTGCCGCCCGATCACATAGCCGGGCACGGTGTCGGCGAGCTCGGCGGCCTCGATATCGGCGAGGCCGAGACCGGCGCGCCCGCAGAGATCGGCGACGATGGCCGAGAGCGCCTCGCCCTCGCCGCCGCCGCGGTTCAGGAACAGCCGCAGCCCGAGGTGCTGCGCGCGAGCAGCGTATCGGTGACGGAGTCGTAGACCTGTGCGCCTTGCTCGCCAGCGGCGTCGGGCCAGGTCTCGTCGAGGACGAGCACGCCGGTCGCGGTGTCGAGCTGGACGACGCGCGTGCCGCGCTGCAGCGTCCAGCGCTGCCGTTCGAGCCGGCTCTGGCCGAAGAAGGGGCCCTCGTAATTGATCTGGATGGGCGTCGCCGTCTTCCAGACGACGCCGGCGTCGGCCCGCCACTTGAGCGTGTAGATCGTCCCCGCCGACCCGCCGTTCGAGACGCGGACCTGGAAGATCACGCTGTCGTCGGTGGCGTCGTAGGTGAGGCCGCCGGCCGTGTCATAGAAGCCGGTGGCCCCGGCCTCGATCTCGGTCGGGCTGAAGCTCGCCACCTTCTCGAAGGTGACGCCGAGGGATTGCGCCGTCAGGGAATCGTACCGGGCGAGCGCCGAGACCCGGAGGCGGTAGAGGCCGAGGCTTGCATGGTTCGTGCTCGTGCCGCTGCCGAGCAGCCAGCCCTCGCCGAAGCCTTCGCCGACCATGCCGCCGACGGTGCCGCGCACGCGCGGCTCGGTCACGGTCTGGCCGGCGCCCCACACATAGCCCATGGTGTCGGCGCGCAAGAGGCCGATGTCGTTGAACAGCGAGCCCGTGAGCAGGAAGTCGACGCGGCCCGAAGGACCATAGGCCGAGATCATGTCGAGCCACTCGGTGGCGGCGAACCGTGTCGTGGTGTTGGAGAGCCCCGTGCTCGCGAAGCCGAAGCGGCCGACCTCCTTGAAGGCGTTCGGCTCGATGCGCAGGATCGGGCACGAGTTGCTCGATCCCGTCACCAGATAGAGGTGGCCGTCGGCGCCGCAGAAGAGCGTGCTCGGGAAGTTGTTCGGCGCGACCTGGGTCACGTCCGACATCCGCGGCTGGCGGTCCTCCTTAATGGTGCGCAGGCTGAAGCGATGGAGGCCGGCGGCATCGGCGTTGCTGCTCGACGAGACGAAGTAGCCGTAGCCGCGCCGCCAATCGACGGCCAGGTCGTCGATCTGGTAGGAGCCGAAGTGGCCGCCCTCGCCGGTGGTGATGAAGTCGAGGAGTTGGTAGGGCTGCTGCGCGGCGCGGCGGAAGGCGATCTCGGCGGTGATGTTGGGGATGCGGTTGCCGTAGTCGGCGAGCGCCAGGTCCTCGAAGACGACATAGCAGAGCCCGCGGTGAGCCGGCGCGCGCCCGGCGCCCACATGGGCCTCGATCAGGGGGTCCGGCAGCTGGGTCTCGCTGCCCGGATAGAAGCGGAAGCGCAGGTTCCGCTTCGCCACCTCCGGATTGGCGCCGGTCTTGTCGTAGACGAGCTTGCCGTCGGCCCAGATTCTGAGCACGTCCTCGGCCGGCCCCTCGCCGAAGCTGAGCGCGAAGGACGCGAAATACGAATAGGTGACCGAGGTCTGGGTCGCCCCGCCCCCGCCCTTGCCGCCCGCGCGGGTGCGGGTGACGTTCTGCCGCTCGGCTATGCCGGACGACCAGATCATGTTGCCGGCCATGCGGAGCGTTCCGTAGCCGATGGCGATCGGCGCCCCGTAGGCGGACGAGGTGACGGTGAGGTCGCCGAGGCGGGGGCCTTCGGTGCGGACGTCGGGTCCCCGGCGCGGGAATATCAGGTTGCCGAGGACGGAGCCGACCAGCCAGCCCGCGCTCCAGCCGACGCCGACGGCGGAGCCGAGGACGGCCCCGCCCACTGCGACCAGGATTGCCATGACGCTCTAACCGGCGACACCGCGGAAACGGAAGGCGAACTTGACCTTGAGCGGCCACTCGCCCGCATAGGGCTCTTCGATCACCTGGCGGCGCGCCGCGTGCGCGTGCAGCAGGTGCGGGACGCCGTGCCGCGAGGTCAGGAGGCCGCAATGGCAGGGATAGACTTGATCGGCGAACACCAGCACGTCGCCCGGTTGTGCCTCCGGGACCGCGACCGCATCCATGTTGCCCCGGAAATGCTCGACGAAGCCGAACCCTTGCGCCCGCCGGCCATAGCCGGTGGCGTCGTAGTCGGCGAGCCCGAGATCGCGGGCGACCAGCACCACCAGCCCCGCGCAGTCGAGACCGCGCGGGCTCCTGCCCTGATGGCGCCAGGGCACGCCGAGATAGGCCCGCGCCCGAGCGACGACCGTATCCGGCGTGATCGCGTCAACGGGCATCGGGATAGCTCATCATCGCGTCCTGGCCGGGCAGGTAGGGCTCGCCGCGGAAGTTGAGGACGTTGGCGAAGCGGCCGATGCAGGTGTCGAGGCGCTTGTCGCAGCCGGGATGGATGCGGAAGAGATCGCCGACCCGGATCGCATAGCCCATGGGGAGGAAGAGCTCGATCCGGCCGCTCGCTTGCGTCCAGGCCTTGACCTCGATCGAGCGGCCGGCGTTCGGACCGCTCTCCCAGGTCAGCACGCCGCCCGCGAACCAGCCATCGATGGCGCGCGGCTCGCCGATCGCGGCGTCGAAAAGCATGCGGTCGACGACGTCGGCGACGATGCCGGCGCGCGTCCAGGCCGCCATGGCTTCGAACACCGCGGCGCCATCTACGGTCTGGTTGCCCACAATCGTGTCGTAGGCGGGCTGGACTGCGGCCGTCGTCCCCGCGGTCACGCAAGCGTAGATGCGGTCCTCGTAGACGGCCGATGTTGCGACCGTGTTCGCCGTGTCGGTGAGGAAGCCCGAGACGCCGTCGAGCGCGGCGTTGCAGGCCGTGCCGCTCACGCGGGTCCCCCTGAAGACCACCCGCAGCTGCCGCGTTCCGGCGGGAACCGGGGCATCCACGGCCTCGCGCAGCGCCCAGCTCGCGGGCGCGACCTCGCTGCCGGTGTCGAGCGGCGTCGCGAGCACCGCGCCCGCATCGTCCAGCAGCTCGACGCGCAGCCGCCCCTGGTCGACCGTGTCGCCGCCACCGTTCGCCCGCCATGCCCGGACGGTGATGCGGTAGTCGCCGGCATCGGTCTTGGCGGGATCGGCCACGCCGGCGAGATCGACGGTCTGGCGCACCTCGAAGCTCGCGACACTGCCGCCTTCCAGGAAATGCGTGCCGGTCTTGGGCCCGAGCGGGGCGCTGGCCGTCTTGGCCGAAGCCGAGCCCGAGACCACCGTCCAGCCCGTGAGGTCGCCTCTGTCGAAACCGGGGTTGACGAACGGGATGCCGATGGTGGCGAAGGCGGTCGAGGTCCGCACGCGGACGATGTCGCCCACGTCGTAGGCCGTGGCACGGGCGATCTCCGGCGGCGCGACCGGCACCTTGCATCGGGGGTCGCCGAGATCGGCGCGGCATTCCGGGCTGTAGAGCTCGCCGATGCGCTGCTGCAGCGCCTGGGTCATGCCCCTGAGCTCGGTACGGAAGAAGCCCTGCTCGGTTAGCACGGCCTCGCCGAACCAGCCCCGGCGCATGCGCAAAGACCCCATCGACGGATCGGCCCAGTTGACGAGGAAGATGCGCACCTCGGCCCCGTCGAAGAGGCCGGCCCGGAGGTCCTCCTCGGCGATCGCGACATTGTCGAAGACGCCCTCGACCTCGAGGTTGTCGACGCCGAGGCTCGAATCGTTGGCGATCGCCGTGCGCGAATAGCCGGAGCTCGCCCGGTAGGTATCGCCATCGAAGACGATGTCGCGGTCGTGGTCGGTGAAGAAGAACTCCACCCCGGCCTTGCGCGTGATCCGCCAGCAGGTCGCGAGCGTCGTCACCGGCCCGGCGAGATGGGCCGTCAGCGCTGCGGATACGGACTTCACGGGCGGGCCTCCGGCTTTGGGGCGGCTGGAACTTGAACAACACCGGTCCCGTGCGATATCATGATATCAATCATGGAGGCCCCCGATGGCTCAACTGGTGGTTCGCAACCTGGACGACGATGTGAAGGCGAAGCTTCAGCGGCGCGCGCGGCGGCATGGCCGCAGCACCGAGGAAGAGGTGCGCGACATCCTGCGCAGCGCGGTCCGCGAGGAAGGGGCGCCTCTGCCCCCGCTCGGGTCCAGACTGCGCGCACGTTTTACTCGCATCGGGCTCGATGCGGATATTTCCGAACTGCGCGGTCAGCCGGCCAAGCCCGCCGAGTTCGATCCTTGATCCTGCTCGACACCAACGTCCTCTCGGCGCTGATGCGCCGTGAGGCTGATCCCGCGGTCGTCGCGTGGCTCGACGCGCAGCCGCCGGAATCGATCTGGATCACGGCGATCACCGTCTTCGAGATCCGGTTCGGCCTCGCGATTCTGGCCAGGGGACGCAAGCGAAAAGCCCTGGAAGAAGCCTTCGCCAGCGCTCTCGAAGAGGACTTCGACGGTCGGGTTCTGGCGTTCGATCAGGCAGCAGCCGATGCTGCCGCCGCGATCGCCGCCCGCCAGCGCCAAGCCGGGCGTCCGGTCGAGATTCGCGATGTGCAGATCGCCGGCATCGCCGCCGCGCGCAGAGCCACGCTTGCCACGCGCAACATCCGTCACTTCGAGGGAACAGGGATCACGCTGATCGATCCCTGGGCAAGTTAGGGCCGGATCTCGACGACGATGATCTGCCCCCAGCTGCCGAGCTGGTAGGTCTCGATGGTAATGTCCATCTGGTCGCTGTCGAAGCGTGCCGGCACGTCGAACTCGAAATCCGCGGTGATCTGCACGCCCGCCGCCGGCGCGGCCGCAAAAGTGACGAGGCCGGTCGCCGTGTCGACCGACCAGCCCGTCGTCGCCTCGACGCCGTCGCGATAGACCCTCACGGTGCCGGCGACCGGCTTCGTGATGGTCCGCGTCTCGCTGCGTCATAACTTCAAGGATGCGATGCGCCGCATCGGCGTGCCCGATTCCGTGCAGGATCGGACGCTTGGTCACGCCGAGCAGCATGTCAGCCG
>JADGGZ010000189.1 GCA_019689675.1 Rhodospirillales bacterium
GGGGGGGGTGGGGCTTTTTTTTTTTAACCCCCGCGGGGGGGGGGGGGGGCCCCCCCCCCCCCTCAGCAGGCCGCCTGACCTAGGCTCCTCAGAGCAGCCCCTTTTCCTTGAAATACTTCACGGCGCCCGGATGCATCGGGGCCGAAAGGCCGTTCTTGACCATCTCCTTGGGATCGAGATGCGCGAAGGCTGGGTGCAGCTTCTTGAACTCGTCGATGTTGTCGAACGTCGCCTTGGTGATCGCGTAGACGACCTCGTCCGGCACCTTGGCCGAGGTGACGAGGGTCGCGACGACGCCGTAGGTCTCGGTCGGCTGCGGGTTGTTGGCGTACATGCCGCCCGGGATCGTGACCTTGGCGTAGTAGGGGTGCTCGGCGACGAGCTTGTCGATCGCCGGGCCCTTCAGCGGGACGAGCTTGGCGCCGCACGCGGTGGTCGGGTCCTGGATGTTCGCCGAGGGATGGCCGACGCCGTAGAAGAAGCCGTCGATCTTGTTGTCGCAGAGCGCCGCCCCGTGCTCGTCGGGCTTCAGCTCCGAGGCGAGCGAGAAGTCGCTCGTCTTCATGCCGAGCGCATTGAGCAGTTCATCGATCGAGAGCCGCGTGCCCGAGCCGGGATTGCCGACGTTGAAACGCTTGCCCTTGAAGTCCTCGAACTTCGTGATGTTCGCTTCTTTGCGCGCGACGACGGTGAAGGGCTCCGGATGCACCGAGTAGACCGAGCGCAGATCCGGGATCGGTCCTGAATCCTTGAACGGGCCCGTACCCTTGACGGCGTGGTAGCCGACGTCGGACTGGGCCATGCCGAAATCGAGCTCGCCCGACTTGATCGAGTTGACGTTGAAGGCCGAGCCGCCGGTCGATTCCACCGAGCAGCGGATGCCGTAGGCCTTGCGGTCCTTGTTCACCAGACGGCAGATCGCGCCGCCGACGGCGTAGTAGACGCCGGTCACGCCCCCGGTGCCGATCGTGACGAACTTCTGCTGCGCCGATGCGGGCGCCGGGCCGCCAACCAGCGCCGCACCGAGCGCCGCTCCCGCGAGCGCCATCGAGATTCGTTTCATGGTGCTTCCCCTCTCCCTGATTGGTCGTTGCCCCGATTAAGCACAAATCGGCGGTTCGGGGCAACGTCACGGCGAGGAGACTCGGGCATCTTCTGGAGCGTTCTTCGGCGGGAGCCCCGCGACGCCCGCGTCACCTCTCCCGCTTCGTATCGGTCAAGGCCGACTCACGACACAGGGCCGGGCTTGCTGCCGGCGGCTGCGAGATCGAAGTTCGCAACGCCGTCGCGAAGCTGCGGCACGGGGTGCGGTCCCTCGGTCTCGAGCCGGTAATCGCGCCCGCCTTTCGCGCGCTTGTATTCGTCGATGATCTGCTCGCTCGGCACGGGGCCTGCGTTGACGATCGCCTGGAACTGGAAGAAGCGATGGTCCCTGGGCAGCCGCTCGACCGGGACGAACTGGTCCTTGTCGGCGGTGAGGCCCACCTGGGTCGCGAGGACGCGGCGGACGTAATCCTTGTTCGACTTGAAGAGCAGCGGCTCGGGAAAGGCTTCCGGCAGGATCGACATCGGATCCTCCTTGTCGATCGTCTTCATGAGCTCGCACGCGATACGGAGATGCTCGATCTCCATGTTCAGATGGAGCTCCCAGAGCTGCTTGATGCGCGGATCGGTCTCCTGCTGCAGGCAGGAGTAGTAGAGGTAGCACTCGTTGTACTCGTGGAGAACGAGGTTCGCCGCCCAGGTCAGCGTGGGGTCGAGCAGCGACTCGTAGTGCGTCACGTGCTCCTCCTCGACCTGCGCAATCTCGAGGTAGAGCGCGCGGGCGATCGGCTCCTGCGGACGGTCGCCGATCGTCATGTAGAAGTTCATCGTCTGCTGCTCGGCGGCGGTCAACGTCAGAGCATGCAGCGAGGAAAGCGGATTGCCGTTCTTCGCGTCGAGCGGCCGCCGCACGGTGTCGAAGGGATGCCGGTGGTGCGCGATCGTCGGCCGGCCGGGCATGATCTCGGTGAGCTGCCCGACGATTTCCTCGGCGCGTTTCGGGTTCTGCATATCGAGGAGATCGGCGTAGCGATAGAGGTGATCGAAATCCTCGAGCAGCGCGAACTCGTAGCATTGCTTGGCGTAGGGGTCGGGCTCCGCCTGCCCCACCCACGCGGTGAGATCGACGGCCACCTGCTCGTAGCCGATCGTGACCTCGAGCGTGCTCTCGTTTCCGGGAATGAGCCAGTTCACGGCCTTCTGCTGCTGCTGCTCGACGCGGCGCGTCATCGCCAGCTGCCGCTTCAGCTCGTCGGCGACGGTATGGCGGGCGAACTGGTGCGAGAAGAGCTGCCCTTCGACCTCGATGCCGTTCATCAGGATGATGCGGCACCTCGTATAGGGGTCGACCTGGTTCTTGTCGTAAGGCTTGGAGTTGAGCTCGGTCCAATTACGAAACTGCTTCTCGATGGGAATGCCGCGTTCCTGGAGCGGATTGAAAGCCATGCTGCCTCGTCGACGCTGGAGTGGATCCGGAGAATCCGGCTGATCCCTCCAACAAAGGACGGATCGCGCCGTTCCCGGCTTGCCTCGCGCGCGGCGATAAGGACACGAAAGGAAACGGACGGTGGAGGACGCAGAACGTCGGGGCGCCGCTCCGCCGATCAGTAGAGCGAGCGCTCCGAGAGATCGAGGAGCGGAAAGGCGCCGAGGACCCGCGGCGGTTCGAGCGGCGCAGCAGGACGAAGATAGGAGCGGTCGAGCTCGGCCCATCGCGTGACCCCGAGGAGCGCGAGGGCCGTGAGGACCTCCTGCTCCAGCAGCTCGAGGACCCGTACGAGCCCCGCCTCTCCCGCAGCCGCGAGGCCGAAGCACTGCATGCGTCCGATGCCGACGAGATCGGCCCCGAGCGCGATCGCCTTCACGATGTCCGTCCCGCGGCAGATGCCGCCGTCGACGACGATCTTGGCGCGCCCGGCGACCGCTTCGACGATCTCGGGCAGGATTTCGAGCGTGCCGAGCCCGTGATCGAGCTGCCTGCCGCCGTGGTTCGAGACGTAGACGATCTCGACCCCGTGCTCGACCGCGAGGCGCGCGTCCTCCGCCGTGGCAATGCCCTTGAGCGCGAGGGGCAGGTGGGTTTTCGTGCGCAGCCGCGCGACGTCCGCCCAGGAGAGCCGGGCCTGATGCTCGCGCCCCGGCACGTTCGTGCGGCGGAGATTGCGCTTCGCGATGTCGCGCTCGCGCCGGCTGTAGACCGCGCTGTCGACGGTGAGGCAGAAGACAGCGTTGCCGGCCGCTTCGGCTCGCGCCACGACGGCGTCGACCCAGTCCGCATCGCCATGCACGTAGAGCTGGAAGAGGCGCATCGCCTCGGGCGCGGCGGCGGCGACCTCCTCAATTCCCGGCATGCAGACGGAGCTCAGCATGTGCGCGACGCCGAAGCGCCCGGCCGCCCGCGCCGCCGCGGCGGCCCCTTCCGGCACGAAGAGCTCGAGCGAGCCGACGGGAGCAAGGAGAAGCGGCAGGCGAAGGCGCCGGCCGAGAAACTCCACCCCGGCGTCGACACGTCCAACGTCGCGCAGGACGCGCGGGCGGAAGGCGAGCTGTTCGATGGCAAGCCGGTTCCGTCGCGCCGTCGTCTCCGTCTCGGCGGCGCCCACGATGTAGTCCCAGCTGTTCTGGTCGAGCTTCTGCCGCGCCTTCTTCACGACCTCGTGCAGGGTCAGGAACCCCGATGCGTCCATCGCCCCTCTCGTCTCCACGGTCGTCTCGGCCCTTCAGCCGATCGTTCGATCGCGCGGCGGCGTTCCGCCGACGTCATGACGGCATCCGCCCCGACCCGCTACCATCGCCGCGACCCCAGTCGAGAGGAAGGGAGCGAAGAACGTGGACGCGATCGAGCACCTGAAGCAGCGGACGCTGCCTTTCGCCGAGCTCCTCGGCATCCGCCTCGTGAGCGCGGCGCCGGAACGGATCGTCGCCGAGATGACGGTACGCGAGGACCTCTGCACCCGTCCCGCGGTGCTGCACGGCGGCGCGATCATGGCCTTCGCCGACACGCTCGGCGCCTGGGGCACGGTGCTGAACCTCCCGGAAGGCGCGGGCACGACGACGATCGAATCGAAGACGAACTTCCTCGGGCCGGCGCCGGCCGGGACTGTCGTCGTCGGCGAGGCGACGCCCGTCCATCGCGGCCGCCGCACCCAGGTCTGGCAGACGAAGGTGACGCGGAGCGACGGCAAGCCGGTCGCGCTCGTCACGCAGACCCAGATGGTGCTCGAGGGAAAGCCCCTCTAGCCGACCGGAAGCGTCAGGGCGCCCCATAGCCGCCGCCGCCGGGGGTCTCGATCACGAAGACGTCGCCCGGGCGCATCTCGACCCGGTGCGTGCCGCCGAACTCCTCGCGCGTCCCGTCCGTGCGCTCGACCCAGTTCCGCCCGACCGCGCCCGGCCCGCCGCCGGCGAGGCCGTAAGGCGGCACGCGGCGGTGGCCCGAAAGGATCGCCGCCGTCATCGCCTCGCGGAAGCGGATGCGGCGCACGACGCCGTCGCCGCCGCGGTGCCGTCCCTTGCCGCCCGAACCGCGGCGAATGCGGAACTCCTCGACCAGCACCGGGAAGCGCCATTCCAGCACCTCGGGGTCGGTGAGGCGCGAGTTCGTCATGTGCGTGTGGATCGCGTCGGTGCCGTCGAAGTCCGGCCCGGCGCCGGAGCCGCCGCAGATCGTCTCGTAGTACTGGTACTTCTCGTTGCCGAAGGTGAAGTTGTTCATCGTGCCCTGCGCCGCGGCGAGGACGCCGAGCGCGCCGTAGAGCGCGTCGGTGATGCACTGGCTCGTCTCGACGTTGCCGGCGACGACCGCGGCGGGATGGCGCGGCGCCAGCATCGAGCCTTCGGGTATGACGATGTCGAGCGGCTTGAGGCATCCGCCGTTCATCGGGATGTCGTCCTCGACGAGCGTGCGGAAGACGTAGAGCACCGCCGCCTTGCATACCGCCGAGGGCGCGTTGAAGTTGTTCGGGAGCTGCGCGCTCGTGCCGGTGAAGTCGATCCTGGCGCGCCGCGCCGCCTTGTCGATCGAGACCTTGACGCGGATCACGGCGCCGTCGTCCATCTCGTAGGCGAACTCGCCGTCCTTGAGCACGTCGAGAACGCGCCGGACCTGCTCCTCGGCATTGTCCTGGACATGGCGCATGTAGGCCCGGACCACGTCGAGCCCGAAGGTTCGCACCATGCGGTGCAGCTCCTCGACGCCTTTGGCGCAGGCGGCGATCTGCGCCTTCAGATCGCCGATGTTCTGCGCCGGGTTGCGCGCCGGGTACTTGCCGGAGCGGAGGAGCGCCACCGTCTCCTCCTCGCGGAAGCGCCCGGCATCGACGAGGAGGAAGTTGTCGATGAGGACGCCCTCCTCCTCGACCGTCTTCGAATCGGGCGGCATCGAGCCGGGCGTGATGCCGCCGATGTCGGCGTGGTGCCCGCGCGAGGCGACGTAGAAGAGGACCTCGCCCTTCCCTTCCTTGTCCTCCTCCGCGAAGACGGGGCAGATCACGGTCACGTCGGGAAGGTGAGTGCCGCCGTTATAGGGCGCGTTGAGGACGTAGACGTCCCCCGGCTTCATGCCGCGCCCGTCCGCCTTGCCGCCCCGCGCGCGGATCACCGTCTGGACGCTCTCGCCCATCGAGCCGAGATGGACGGGCATGTGCGGCGCATTGGCGATGAGCGAGCCCTCGGCGTCGAAGAGCGCGCAGGAGAAGTCGAGCCGCTCCTTGATGTTGACGGAATAGGCGGTGTTCTGGAGCGCGACGCCCATCTGCTCGGCGATCGCCATGAAGAGGTTGTTGAAGACCTCGAGCATGACGGGATCGACCTGCGTGCCGACGGCGACGCGCGTCGGCAGCGGAACCACCCGCTCGAGCACGAGATAGCGGCGCCGGTCGAGCGTCGCCCGCCAGCCGGGCTCCACCACGGTGGTCGCGGTCGCCTCGCGGAGGATCGCAGGACCGTCGACGACCTGGCCCGGCTCCATAGCATCGCGGTCGAAGACGGGGGTCTCGTGCATGCGTCCGCCGGTGAAGACCTTCACTGTGGCGAGCGGCTTCGGCGCCCCCGGATCCGCAGGAATCTCGTAGACGCGCTCCTCCGCGGCGCCGGTCGATCCCACGACCTCGACGGAGACCGCCTCGACGACGAGCGGCTTCTCCTCCATCACGAAGCCGTAGCGCTGGCGATGCGCGGCGGCGAAGCCCGCCACGATCTCGCTCCGGCTGCCGAAGGGAACGATCAGCGGCGTGTCGGTGCCCTCGTACTTGACGTGCGCCTTCTTGAGGACCTCGATGCGATGCGCCTCGATTCCCTGCGCCAGCATCTCGGCCGTGCCGTCCGCGGCGAGCGCGTCGAGACGCTGGGACAGCACCGGAACGAGCTCGTCGGTGAGCCGCGCCTCGATCGCCGCCTCCTTGAGCGTGCGCAGGTCCGCGAGCCCCATCCCGTAGGCCGAGAGCACGCCGGCGAACGGGTGGATGTAGACCCGCTTCATGCCGAGCGCATCGGCGACGAGGCAGGCATGCTGGCCGCCCGCGCCGCCGAAGCAGCAGAGCGTGTAGCGCGTCACGTCGTAGCCGCGCTGGATCGAGATCTGCTTGATCGCGTTCGCCATGTTCTCGACCGCGATCTTGAGGAATCCCTCGGCGACCTCCTCGGCGGAGCGATTCGTCGCCTCGGCGAGCTCGGCGAATTTCCGCCGGACGATCTCGACGTCGAGGGGCTCGTCGCCGCGCGGCCCGAACACGGCCGGGAAGAACTGCGGCTGGAGCTTGCCCAGCATGACGTTGCAGTCGGTGACGGTGAGCGGTCCGCCGCGGCGATAGCAGGCGGGACCCGGATTGGCGCCGGCCGACTCCGGCCCGACGCGGAAGCGCGCGCCGTCGAAGAAGCAGATCGAGCCGCCGCCCGCCGCGACGGTGTTGATGTGCATCATCGGCGCGCGCATGCGCACGCCGGCGACGATCGTCTCGAAGCGCCGCTCGTATTCGCCGGCGTAATGCGACACGTCGGTCGAGGTGCCGCCCATGTCGAAGCCGATGATCCGCTCGAAGCCGCCGATCTCGGAGGTCTTCGCGGCGCCGACGATGCCGCCTGCGGGCCCCGAGAGGATGGCGTCCTTTCCTTGGAAGCGGTGCGCGTCCACGAGGCCGCCGTTCGACTGCATGAAGAGGAGCCGCGCGCTCCCCGTCTCGGACGCGACCCGGTCGACGTAGCGACGGAGGATCGGCGAGAGATAGGCGTCGACGACCGTGGTATCGCCGCGCCCCACCATTTTCATGAGCGGGCTCACCTCGTGGCTGACCGAGACCTGGGTGAAGCCGAGCTGGCGCGCGAGCGCCGCGACCTGCCGCTCGTGCTCGGTCCAGCGATAGCCGTGGAGGAAGACGATCGCCGCCGA
>JADGGZ010000190.1 GCA_019689675.1 Rhodospirillales bacterium
GGGCTAACGCGCGCCCACGACTTTGTTCGTGACCTGGCGCGCGGCCGCGGGCGCGGCCGCGACCGGGATCGCGACCGCGGCTGCCTTCAAGAGATAGGCGGCGATGACGGCGCGCTTGATCCCGATCCGGTCGCCGAGGAAGCCGACGACCATGGGCCCC
Organism: Rhodospirillales bacterium; assembly: GCA_019689675.1. Lineage (GTDB taxonomy): Bacteria > Pseudomonadota > Alphaproteobacteria > ATCC43930 > CGMCC-115725 > JADGGZ01. Next base: position 161 of record JADGGZ010000190.1, read on the forward strand.
GGCACGGCGCCGATGCTGAACGCGACCCAGTTAAGCGCACCGAACGCGGCTCCGAGGCCGAGTTCCCGGGCGACGAAATCGACCCAGAAGATCGTGTGCGGCACGAAGCCCGCGCCATCGCAGGCATAAGCGAGGTAGAGGAGAACGACGCTGCGCGAAAGCGGCCGCTTCTCGGGCCGAGGCGTGTGCGGCAGCGCGGCGCCGCCGTTCCAACCGCGCCAGCCGACGACCGTGGCTGCGAGCGCGACGGCGGCGAGGCCCAGCCACGCGAGCGCGGCGGAAACGCTCGCGAGCGGCGCCACGAGAAGGCCAGAGATCGCCGCGCCGACTCCGACGCCGGTGTAGATGGCGCCACCGGTGCGGCCGCGCTCGGACGCCGGCGTGCGGGAGATGATGAGGCTGGGGCCCAGAACCATCAGCACGGCACCGGTGATGCCGACGAGGAGGCGCCACGGCAGCAGCCACCAGAAGCCGAACGGCGCGGCGGAGAGCACGAGTCCCAAGACGCTCGCGGCGAGCATCGCGCGTATCGTGCGCTCGGCGCCGAAGCGCCGGCCGATCGAGGCTCCCGCGAGGGCGCCTGCGAGATAGCCGGCAACATTGGCAGCGCCGAGCACAGCGGCTTCGGCCTCGTGCGCGAGACCCTCGCCGATGAGGAAAGGGATGAGCGGCGTGTAGCCGAATCGACAGAGCCCGATTCCGACCAGCATCGCGGCGGTCCCGGGCAGCGCGGCCCTCAGCCAGTGCGGCATGCGACGCGAGACTCCAGGCCGAGTCGCGCGAAGTCAAACGCCGCTTTCGCAGCCCTCGCTTGACTCCGCCTCAAGCTCCGATAGGGTCCTTGTCTCAATCCGAGAATCTTTGGGGGTGGTGATCATGCCCGACGTCGGCGGCATCGCAGGCGACAGGCTCAAGTCCTTCATCGAGCGCATCGAGCGCCTCGAGGAAGAGAAGCGCGCGTTGCAGGAAGACATCAAGGAAGTCTACGCCGAGGCCAAGGGGACCGGCTTCGACACCAAGATCATGCGCCAGATCATCAAGATCCGCCGCATGGACAAGGACGACCTCGACGAGCAGGAGACGCTGCTCGACATCTACAAGCGCGCGCTCGGAATGGTGCCCGATTTCGAGCAGGCCGAGGCAGCCGAGTAAGCTTCACAGCCGCCGCGCGTTCGGCGCGGCGGGAGCGGGCGGGTCGGCGCGGCCGTCCAGGGAACCAAGTCGCATCTCCGGGTCGTTGAGGCTCAGGAGATGCCGTTGGACGCGACGCTGAGCCCGACCCGCGAGATGCCCGAAGTGCCGCCCGAGGCCGAAGCGTTCTACCGCGAGGCCCTGAGGCTCCTTACCGAGTCGGGGATTCCCTTCCTCCTCGCCGGGACTTATGCCGTCAACGCCTATACCGGCATCCATCGCCCGACGAAGGACCTCGACGTCTTCTGCCGCGCCGGCGATTTTCCGAAAATCCTCGCCTATTTCCGAGATCGCGGCTACGAGACGGAGATCGAGGACGAGCGCTGGATCGCGAAGGTCGCGCTCGGCGCCCAATTCTTCGACATCATCTTCAATTCGTCGACCGCCGTCGCGCCGGTGAGCGATGCCTGGTTCGCGGACGCCCGCACCGCAGAGGTCTACGGCAGCGAGGTCCGCATCCTCTCGCCGACCGAGCTCGTGTGGTCCAAAGCCTTCATCCAGGATCGACACAAATACGACGGCTCGGACATCGCCCACGTCATCTTGCGGCAGAGCGACCAGATCGACTGGAAGCGCCTCCTCGGCTACATGGACCAGTATTGGGAGCTGCTCTTCGCTCACCTCCTCAATTTCCGATTCATATACCCGTCCGAACGCGGCCGCGTCCCGCTCTGGCTCCTCAATGAGCTGTCGGAGCGGCTCCGTCAGCAGGCGAGCCTTCCGATTCCGCAGACGCCGGTCTGTCGCGGCCGTCTCCTCTCGCCGTTCGACTACTGCGTCGACAATCTCGAATGGGGCTACGTCGGAGAGGGCGAGTGGAAGCGTGAGTGAACGGCGCAGCCTGCGGGTCGCGGCCGTCGGCGACCTGCACGTCACCGGACCCGGCGGCCCCAGCTACCGCGAGATCTTCGCAGAGATTTCCGAGGTCGCCGACGTGCTCTGCCTCTGCGGCGACCTGACGAATGTCGGCAGCATCAGGGAAGCGGAGGCGCTCGCCGACCAGCTCCGGTCGTTGCGGATTCCGGCCGCTGCCGTGCTCGGCAATCACGATTGGGAATCCGGCTGCGTCGCCGACGTCGTGCGTATCCTCGAGCGTGCGGGCCTCACCCTGCTCGGCGAAGAAGTTCTGGTCGTCGAGGGCGTCGGCTTCGCCGGGGCCAAGGGCTTCGCGGGCGGCTTCGATGCTCGCATGCTCAGCCCTTTCGGCGAGCCGGAGATCAAGGCCTTCGTCGCTGCGGCTCGAAACGAGGCGACGATGCTCGAACGGGCGCTGGCGGCGGTTCATGAATGCGAGCGCGTCGTCGTCGTCCTCCACTACGCGCCGATCGCCGCGACGACCGCTGGCGAGCCCGCCGAGATCGTGCCGTTCCTCGGTTCCTCGCGCCTCGCCGAGGTCATCGACCGTTTTCCCGTGAGCGCGGTCTTTCACGGCCATGCCCACCACGGAAGCTTCCGCGGCGCCACGCCGAAGGGAACGCCCGTCTACAACGTCGCCCAGACGGTGCCGAAGGAAGGCGGACGCCAGTACGCGCTCGTCGAGGTCTGATCGAGCGAGCTCGCGTCCCGAGCCAACGCCCTGGATACATGGGAACGATCTCGTACCGCCTCCGGCGAGGCGGGACACGAGCGCCCTGCGGACGCGTTTGCCTGCAGGACGGTTTTCTCAGGAGGGACGCGATGGCTCGCAAGCAGCAAGAGGGCGGCAAAGGCGTTCTCCGCAGCCGATCAGAAGCTCTCCCATATGGGCGACAAGCCGAAAGGAACGCAGCGCGATCCGTCCGTCCGGGCGAAGTCGCCCAAAAAGCGGGACGACGGCTAGGCCGGGTATCGCGTCAGTACTCGACGCGATAGATCCGCGCCTCGAGAATGACGGGATCCTTCGATTCCGCCGACGAAAGGTGCAGCCGGACGGTCTTTCCGGGCCGAAGCGCCGAATGGCGGATCTCGCCGACCGCCCAGGAAAGGCCGCTCCAGATCCGCTTGTCGTAGCGGATCTCGACCGGCAGCCTGACGCCGTCCTGCTCGGCTTCGATGACGAAGAACTCGCCCATGTTGCGGCGGGAGAAGCTCCGCACGATCGCGCCGTCGAGATTGCGCTGCTGGAGAACGATCCGCAGATCGCCGGACTCCGGCACTTCGACGCTCGTCTCGACGACGTTCGACGCCTCGCCCCTGCCGCCGAACGCCACTCCCACCGGCTCGATCTCGCGCGGAATCACGATGTCGGGTTCGATGCCGAGGTCGTAGGAAGGGTCCGCGTAACGCCCGGTGCCGACGAGCGCGAGTTGCCCGGGGCCGAGGCGAATCTCGTCGCCGTCGAGCACAGGGACGAAGCCGGCATCGCGAAAGAGGACGCGCGCAGGGCCGTTCGGCGCTCCGTCGACGACGGCGGGCAGCGGCAGGGCGGCGACGCTTTGCGCCGGATTGACCGCGGTGTAGAGCGCGCCTTCGCGGTCTGAAGAGACGAAGCCGTAAGGCTCTGCCTCGCCCGGAATGCCGCCGAAGGTGCGCGTCGTCCTCGCCGACTGGAGCGGCGTGTAGATGCGCTGCACTCGGGCGAGGAACTGCGCATCGTCGTCGTCGAGAAAGTCGAGATTGCCGTAGATCGTGTTGATCCACCCTCCTCGCGCGGCAAGCAGGAGAAGCATGCCGCGCCAGGCGTTGGTGCGGCGGCCGAAATTGGTTCCGGTACCGCCGATCATGAAGCCGGTCGAATCGATCCGCTCGAGCGGCACGCCGCTGTCGTTGAAGCGGCGCACCATGTGGTCGGTGTAGATGTCGACGGCGCGCCAGAAATCCATCTGCGGAACGTCGGCCGGGCGAGGATCGCCAGGGAAGAGCGCATCGAAGACGTCGAGCCAGTCGAGGTCGATCGGGTCCTCGAACGGGAAGGGGCCCGCGGTCGAGCCGAGATCGCCTCCGAAGCCGTTGAAGGCGACGAAGACGGCATCGGGGTTGCGGCGCCGGAACTCGGCGAGAGCGCCGTGAAGGGCCGCCTTGTTGCGGGCCCGGATCTCTGCCGGCTTCATGCGCTCCTCGTCGCCGGCGAGCGCGGCGCCGAGTTCGACGAAGTCGATCTTGAACAGCCGCACGCCGCGGTCGTACCAGTACTGCAGCACCTCCACGAAATCGCGCAGGAAGCCTCCGCCGTAGAAGGCCAGGAAATGCCCGCCGGTGCTGAGCGAGCTGCGCCACGCCGGGGCCGGCTCGATGCCGAGGAGCGTGTTCGCGCCGAACCAGAGCCCTGGCTTGATGCCGAGTCGGGCGAGCGCGGCGAACCAGCGGCCCGGTCCCTCCGGCCAGTCCTCGGCCCGCCATTCGCGATAGCCGCCGTCAGGGGCGAACCAGAAGGCGTCCATGAGGTAGTAGTCGATGTGGACGCCGTCGCGCTGAAGGCGTTCGATCTCGGCGAGCTGCTCCAGGGCCAGCGCTTCTGTGAGACGGACATTGTCCGAGAGCTCGTCGTAGACCGACCAGTTGTTGTAGACCCAGACCGGAGCCGCGAGGAACGGGTGGCGCTCGGCGGCGACGGTCGTCTCGCAAAGGGCGAAAAGGAGCGCAACGGCGAAGGCGGTCAGGCGGGGCGGGCGCATCGCTAGTCACCCGAAAGGATGGGCCGGGCGGCACAGGTTCGCGGAGCCGCGGGGTCGCACGCCGGCTCCGAGCGGCGAACGCGCGGCGACCCGCCTGCGTTCGCAGATGCAAGAGAGCCCTTTCGCGGTCTTTGCTATGATCAAGGAGTCGCTCGGAGGCCGACATGGATCTCGACTTGCGTGGGCGGCGCGCACTGGTGACCGGATCTACCGCCGGAATCGGCTATGCGATCGCGAAGAGCCTTGCGGCGGAAGGTGCGGCGGTCATGATCAACGGGCGGAGCCAGGAGAGCGTCGACCGCGCCCTCGTCCGGCTCGGCGAGGCCGGGCTCGCCGTCGGCGGCATTGCGGCCGACGCCGCGAGCGAAGCCGGAGCGGACGCGATCTTCGCCCGCGTTCCCGAGCTCGACATCCTCGTCAACAATCTCGGCATCTTCGAGCCGAAACCGTTCTTCGAGATCCCGGACGAGGATTGGCGGCGCTTCTTCGAGGTGAACGTCTTAAGCGGGGTCCGGCTGGCGCGGCGGTACGCGCCGCAGATGCGTCAGCGCGGCTGGGGCCGCATCCTCTTCGTCTCGAGCGAATCTGCGCTCAACATTCCCCGCGAGATGATCCATTACGGCATGACGAAGACGGCGCAGCTCGCGATTTCGCGCGGCCTTGCGATCGAGCTCGCCGGCAGCGGCGTCACGGTCAACGCGATCCTGCCGGGACCGACCCGGACCGAGGGGGTCGAAGCTTTCCTCAACGATCTGGCGCAGTCGCAAGGGATCGGCATCGACGAGGTCGAGGCCGAGTTCTTCCGTCGGGCCCGGCCGACCTCGCTCATCCGCCGTTTCGCCGCGCCTGAGGAGGTTGCGACCCTCGCCGTCTATCTCGCGAGCCCGCTCGCCTCGGCGACAACGGGTGCCGCGGTTCGGGTGGACGGCGGCGTCGTCAACTTCATCGCGTGAGGTCCGGGCAAGGAATGCAGCGCTGGCTCATCGTCTTCGGCGTGGTCCTCATCGCGCTCGGCCTTCTCTGGCCGTTCATCGACAAGCTCGGCCTCGGCCGGCTGCCCGGCGACATCGTGATCGAGCGCGAGAACTTCCGTCTCTATTTCCCGATCGTCACCTCGCTCGTCGTGAGCGTGGTCCTGTCGCTGATCCTCTGGCTCCTCAACCGATGATCCTCGGCGGCCTGCGCCGAGGCGAGCGCTGCTATTTCCGGTAGTCGTCCGTCGTGACGTAGCTGACGAGCCCGCTGACGCCGATCCGCCGTTCGGCTCTCGAGTAGCCGCTCTGGCGATCGAGCGGCAGGGGACCCGGCTTCGCTTTCATCTCGGCGAGGAGAGGGTCGATCGCGTTGATGAGGTCGGTGAAGGCGTGCAGCACCGGGCCCGGATAGATGGTGATGAACTTGCCCCGCTGCTCGCTCTGGTTCAGCCGGCGGTAGGCATCGAGCGGATAGACGACCTTGTGGTCGAGGCGCTTCGCCTGGAGCTTGGGCAGGAGAGCGCGCGCGACGCGCTCGGCGTCGTCGGCCGCCGGTGCGATATGCACCTTGTAGCCGCTCGGCCAGGGATGCTTCACCCGGCCGCGCTCGAACTTCACCGCCGGCATCCAATAGAGAAAGATCGGGCTGTCGATGATGTCGTAGCCGTTCGAGCCTGTCGGCTGACCGTAGACCTCCATGGTACCTCCCCACCTCCCGCGGACGACGGCTTAGGACGGCGCGTCGGCCCTGTCAGTGAGCGCTGTCACCGACAGGCGGCGAAAGAATACCGGAGTCGCCGGCCGCCTACGCGGCCTTTTGCCGCGCACCCAGTCTCCTCAGGCAGCGGTCGATCCATAGCCGGGTCAGCTTCTCCTGCACGCCGTTCTGGGAGAGCCGGGCGCGCAGGTTGCCGAAGTCGACCGCGTCGAGGTTCTGGTCCTGGTTGAAGCAGGAGAACACCACGGTCTCGGCGCCCGTCACCGGGTCCTTCTGGACCTGGAGGCACTGCGCGCAGATCTCCTTCATCATGCACTGCATCGGAGAGTTGATCGATGCGATCGCGCGGTGTCCGGGCTTCAGATACGCGGCGAGCTTTTCCTTCCGCGCCTGGGCGACGGCCGCCATCATTCCATCCGAGCCGATGGCGATGATGCGGTCGACTTGGCCGAGCGGGATGTCGGTCGGGCCGAGCCGGCCGGCCGCATAAGCCTCGATGGCCTCGACGATGTTTCCGACGAACGCCTTGTCCTGCGGACGGTTGGGCTCGAAGCCGGGCGCTTCGTCGGAGCACCAGACGACGAGGTCCGCGGCACGCTCGATCTCCTCGACCTTGTAGCGGTCCACCATGTGCTTGTAGCCCGCGAGGTAGAGCACTCTCGACCCCTGTGCCCGCAGGGCGGCCCCGATCGAGAAGAGGACCGCGTTGCCGAGGCCGCCGCCGATGAGAAGGACGGTCTCCCCCGCCGGCGTCTCGGTCGGCGTTCCCGT
>JADGGZ010000191.1 GCA_019689675.1 Rhodospirillales bacterium
CGGACGAGGATCGTCAGCGTGCCGAACCGGACCGGGCTGTCGACCGGCGCCTCGATCCGCGAGATCCGCGCCGTGATCTTGTCGAGCCCCTGGAGGATCGCGACCGTCTTGGCGGCGACAGGCGTCGCGAAAATCGGCGCGGCAGCGACCAGAAAAAGGACGAAGCGCATCAGTCGAGAAGCCCCCGGCCCTTGGCCTCCGCGAGCGCCCGCGCGTCGGGCGCTCCGTCGGGAGCGAAATACCCCGCCGCCTTCTTGGCGTCGATTTCGACCCGCGCATCCGCCGGGACCAGCGCATCCGGAATCGGCACCCGTTCACCCACCTCGATCCCCTGCCGTACGAGCGCCTCGTACTTCATGTTGCTCATCGAGGCCAGCCGGTCGAGGCGCCTGACGCCGAGCCAGTGGAAAATGTCGGGCATCAGCTCCTGGAAGCGCATGTCCTGCACCCCGGCGACGCATTCGGTACGCTCGAAATAGGACTCGGCCCGGTCGCCGCCGGGCGCGCGCTTGCGGGCATTGTAGACGAGGAACTTGGTGACTTCGCCGAGCGCCCTGCCCTCCTTCCGGTTGTAGACGACGATTCCGAGGCCGCCCGCCTGCGCCATCTCGATGCACACCTCGATCCCGTGCGCAAGATAGGGGCGGCAGGTGCAGATGTCGGAGCCGAAGACGTCGGAGCCGTTGCATTCGTCGTGAATGCGACAGGCGACCGGCGTGCTCGCGTCCCCGAGAAGCGCCGCGTCGCCGAAGAGATAGACCGTCTGGCCTCCGATCGGCGGCAGGAAGACCTCGAGGTCGGGCCGCGTCACGAGCTCCGGGAACATCCCGCCCGTCTCCTCGAAGAGCGCGCGCCGAAGCGCGGGCTCCGCGATACCGAAGCGGCGCGCGACGCGCGGCAGGTGCCAGACCGGCTCGACCGCGATCTTGGTGACGCGCACGTCGCCGTTCGGCAGAAGCACACGGTTGTCGGAGCGCAGCCGCCCGGCATCGAGAGCCGCCTTCAGCTCCGGCATGTTGATGTGCGCCTTCGTGACCGCGATCGTCGGCCGCACGTCGTAGCCCTCGTCGAGCCACGGCTTGAAGGCCTCGGCGACGACATGGCCGAAGGGATCGAGCGCCACGATGCGCTCGGGATCGCCCCATTGCGGGAAGGGGCCGATCGCTTCGGCCGGGGCGGTGTCGGTGAGATCCGGCACGTGATCCGGGCTGAGCCGGCCGGCCGCGATCGCGAGGGCGCGGTAGACCGCGTAGGAACCGGCATGAGCGCCGACGACGTTGCGGCGCTCGGGCGCTGCGAAGGTCGCCACGATCGGGCCGCGCAGGCGCGGATCGGCGGCACCCCACACGATCGCCGGGGCGGCGCCGGCGCGGCGCCCCGGATGCGACGTGAGTACGATGTGCTTCGGCTTTTTCCGCGTCGTCACGAATGCATCCTACTCCGGCGCGGGCGCGCCGTCCCGCAGCCTGCACCAGATCGCGTCGAACTCGGCGTGATGCGCGGCGAAGAGCGCGAGGAGCGCGGGATCGAAATCGGCGTCGGGGCGTGTGCGATCGTCGCCTTCGAGAAGGATGCGGCACGCCTCGCCGTGGTCGAGACCGCGCTTGTACGGCCGCTCCGAGCGCAGCGCGTCGTAGACGTCGGCGATCGCGACGATGCGCGCCGACAAGGGAATCGCCTCGCCTTTCAGTCCGAAGGGGTAGCCGCTGCCGTCCCATTTCTCGTGATGGCAGCGGGCGATCTCGGCCGCCATCGCGAGGCGCGGCGCCTGGCGCAGGATCTCGTAGCCGTAGATGGGGTGGCGCCGCATCTCCTCCCACTCGGCGGGGGTGAGATCGCCGCGCTTCCGGAGCACCGCCGAATCGACGCTCATCTTGCCGACGTCGTGAAGCTGCGCCGAGTATCGGATCTCGTCGCACCACGCTTCGGGCTGACCTGCCGCCCGCGCCAGCACGTAGGCGTACTCGTTGACGCGGAGGATGTGATTGCCGGTGACCGCGTCGTGAAGCTCGGCCGCCTTGGCGAGGAGGTGTATCGAGAGCTTGAACGCGGCCTCCGTCTCGTTCTGCAGACGGGAGATCGTCGCCTGCTGCGCCTTCAGCCGCTCGTTGGCCGCGACGATCGTCTCCGTCAGCGCCGCCCGCTCGATCGCGCGACCCGCGAAGTGGTTGACGGGCGAGATCAGCGCGGCGTGCCGCTTCTGGAATGGGTAAGGACGGGTACTGCCGGGCGGACGGCGATTGATGAGCTGCACCACCGCGACGACCTCGCCGTCGTCGTTGGTCAGCGGAAAGGCCATCATCGTCTTCGAGCGGTACCCGGTGGCGGCGTCGCTCTCCTTCCGGAACTTGTAGGGCCGGTCTTCCGGTATCGCGTAGAGATCGTCGATGAACAGCGTCTCGCCGGTCGCGGCGACATAGCCGGCGATCGAGCGCTTCGAGACCGGCAGGAGAAGAGGCTGGCGTGCGATCGGGATCGCGTCGTTCTGCACGCTTCCCGGCTCGAGCAGGCGTTCCGCGCCCGTCTTGCGCACGATGAAGATCGTGCCCGCTTCGGCATGGGTGATCTGCCGCGCCTTGAGGAGGACGCGCTCCAGAAGAACTTCGAGCGGATAGGTCCGGCCCTGGTCGATGAACTCGAGGAAGTCGACCAGGACGGCATAGCTGCCCCCCATCGAAGCGCGATTTTGGAGCGGCGAATTCGCCCTGCGCAAGCGCGGCGCGGGATCGCCGGCGACATCGCCGGGCGATCGATAAAAAGCCGTCATTTCCTTGAGGCCGAGCGCGGATTTCCAGGGTAACGATCGTGTTCCGCAAATCTTTCGTTTTACTAAACCTTCACGCCCGCGGGGCTCTCCTCGACCCATGCTGTCGCCCGGTCCGAACGACCTGCGCCCATACCTCGAACGGCATCGCCGATGGTGCGAACGCCGTGCCGGCGGCGTGCGACTCAACCTAGCGCTGTCGGATCTCAGCGGACGCAATCTTTCGGGCGCGCTGCTGCGCGGCGCGAAGCTCTCGGGCGCCCGGCTCACCGAGGCGAATCTCGCCGGCGCCGATCTCTCCGACGCCGATCTCTTCGCCGCCCATCTCGCCGGGGCCGACCTTACCCGCGCCGACATGACGCGCACCGATCTGCGCGGCGCCGTGATGACGGGCGCTCGCCTCGTCGGCGCTCGCCTCAAGGCCGCCGACCTCAGGGGCGGCGCTCTCGTCGGCAACGACGGCCCTCCTGGGCTCCACACCGTCGATCTCTCGCGCGCCGCGCTAGACAACGCCTTCCTCGTCGACGCGCATCTCGACGGCGCGAGCCTCGTCGAGGCGAGTTTGCGCAACGCCGACTGCCGGCGCACCCGGTTCTGCAACGCCGATCTGCAACGCGCCGACCTCACGGAAGCCCGTCTCGAAGGCGCGGACCTCAGCGGCGCCGATCTGTCGTGGTCGACCATCACCGGCGCGCGCTTCGACGGCGCGATGCTGGAAGGCGCCCGGCTCGACGGCATCGACCCGGCCGCGACGCAGTTCCACTCCGCCATTCTCGCGCGGGGAGCCGACGATCTGAACCCGCCGCTCTACTCCAAGCTCGCCGCGCATCGACTCTGGATCGAAAGCGGCGGCCGAAGCGGTGCCCGCCTCGTCGCACCCGGTGCCGACTTTCATCACCTCGATCTTTCGGATGCCGATCTTTCTGGCGCCGATCTCCGCGGTGCGCGCCTCGTCGGCGCGCGGCTTCGGCGCGCCCGGCTCACGATGGTCAACCTCGCCGGCGCCGATCTCTCGCACGCCGATCTCGGCGAAGCGCAGCTCGAAGGCGCGAATCTCGCCCGCGCCGTGCTGTTCCGCGCACGGCTCGTCCGGGCGCGGCTCGGCGCCGTTCAGTTGCGCGACGCCGAAGGGCGCGTTACCGGGCGGAGCTGGTCCACGAATCTGGAGGCGGCCAATCTCGCCGAGGCCGACCTCACCGGCGCGGACCTGGCGGGCGCCAAGCTTCTCGGCTGCGAGCTCCGTGGCGCCCGGCTCGAAGGCGCGCGGCTCGACCGGACGAAGCGCGACGACCCGGCGAGAAGCCCGACCCGGTGACGCGCTTCGCCAGCGCGCCTAGAGCCGTACCGAGTCGGTCGCGGCGAAGCGCTCGGCCGCCGGTTGCTGCAGGTTTCCGAGAACGAAATAGGCGCCGACGGCGATAATGATGGCTGCGGCGATGCCCGCGAGCGCGGCCCTCATGACATGATCTCCCGCACCAGTGTTTTCGCCATTTTGCCAGTTCGTCAGGGCCGCGTCGACCGCTTGAGCCAGGCGATGAGATCGCGCCGGTCGGCGGCGTTCGACAGCCCGCCATACATCTTGGTGCCTGGCAGATAGTCCTGGGTCGCGGCGAGGAAGCGGTCGAGAGTCTCCTCGGTCCACACGACGCCCGACCGGCGGAGCGCCTCGGAGTAGTTGTAGTCGGGGAGAGAGGCTGCCGGGCGGCCGAAGAGGCCGGCGAGGTTCGGCCCGACCTTGTGGCGCCCGCCCGGCTCGAGCGTATGGCAGGCCCGGCACTTGCCCCAGAGCCTCATCCCATGCTCGACGTCGGGGGCGTCTGCCCCCCGTGCCGCCGGCGCCAGCGCCATGACCAAAACTGCGAGGAGAAGGCGGCGCATGCAGCGCGGACTCTAAAAAGCCCGCGCCTCAGCGGCAAGGCTCAGCACCGGCGGCGGTGGCGCCGGATTACGGCCTGTCTAGGTGCAGGGACGATCGGAGCCGCGATCCGACGCAGGAACCGCTGCAGAGCGACGACGATGCCGGCAAGAATCATGCTCCCACTCCTCGGGGTTGCCAGCCTAGGCAACAAGGTCCGAGTTCGCGAAATTCCGCCCGGAACCGCCGGTTGACCGGTCTTACGGCCGGTGCGCCTCGTCGACCCGCTCGAGCGTGACGACCGCGGCATTGATGAGCCGCTTGCCGGCGTTTTCGAAGTTCACGGTCACACGCTCGCCAATCACGGACTGTACCTGCCCGAGCCCCCAGCCCGGCTCTGCCGGGTGGCGGACGAAAACGCCGGGAACGAGAGAATCGGCCATGGGTCACCTCGACAGGTCGCGACCTTGTGATCAATATAGGTCAATGCGTCCGGCACTGGACATGCGCGTCGTCGAATTGCTCGCCGCCAGGCTCTGCCATGAGCTGGTGAGCCCCATCGCGGCCATCAACAACGGCGTCGAGCTCCTCGGCGAGGAGGAGGCGGACTTCGTTCGCGACGCCGTCGATCTCATCGGCCAGAGCGCGCGCCGCGCCGGCAAGCGCCTGCAGTTCTACCGGTTCGCCTACGGCACCTTGGGCACCACGGGCCCCGATCCTAAGGACCTCGCGCTCGGCCTCATGGAGGGCAGCAAGATCGCTTGCGACTGGTCGGCAGAGGCGCAGACGTTGCCGCGCGATTGGCAGAAGCTCGCGTGCAACATGGTCGTCCTCGCCGCCGAGGCATTGCCCCGCGGAGGCACGGTGACGGTGCGGTCGGTCCGCGGCAACGCTTCCGGCATCGAGGTAGCGGCGGCGGGCGAATCGGTCAGCGTGACGCCCGAGCTGCGGGCCGCGATCTCCGTCCACAACGCGATCGAGGACCTCACCTCGCGCACGGTGCACGGCTACTTCACCGCGCGTCTGGCCGAATGCATGGGCGCGAGCCTCGCAATCGGCAGCGTGACGGCCACCGAGGCCCTCTTCTCCGCCGCGGTGCCTTCCGCCGCGTGACGCGGCGAGGGGAAGCTTCAGGTCGGATCGCCCTCGAGTTCCTTTCTCAGCCTCGCGACGGCCGCCCGTACGGCCTCGAGATGCGGATCGATGCCGAGCGCCGCCTCGAAGGCCTTCAGCGCGCGTCTCTTGTCGTCGAGGCCGAGATAGATTTGACCGAGGCCGGAGAGAGCCCCGAAATGGCGCGGCTCCAGAGCCAGGGTACGCTCGATGTCGGCGACGCTCGACGCGTAGTCGTCGAGAAGAAAGTAGACCGTCGCGCGCTTGTTCCAGCCTTCCGCGAAACCGGGCGCTCGCTCGACGACGGCGTCGAACGCGGCGAGCGCCCGGTCCAGCTCCCCCCGCTGCATATGCGCGATCCCACGGAGCAGGAGAAGGCGGACATCGTCGTCCTCGGCGGCGAGCCACCGCTCCCAGATCAGGCTTTCGAGCGCACGCGCCTCGCGCTGGCTCTGCGTCGCCTGAAGCCGGGCGAAGAGCCCGTCGAGCGCCGGGTCGGTCTGATCCGCCGCCGCCCCTCCGGCAAGGCATAGGGCGAACCCGACAAGGGCCGCGAGAAGCCGCATCGGGGCGATGATGCGCGCCTTCCGGAGCCTCGGCAACCCGTGCTAAGGGCGAAGCCGATGGATCTCTCGATCGTGATTCCGGTGCGGAACGAGGCCGGCAACATCGCCCCGCTCGTGGCGGAGATCCGAGAAGCGCTCGACGCGGAGTCCCTCCGTTACGAGATCGTCTATGTCGACGATGGCAGCACCGACGGGACGGCGGACGAGCTGCGCCGGCTCCTGGCCGCCGGCGCGCCGCTCCGGCTCGTGCGGCACAAGAGGAGCTTCGGTCAGAGCGCTGCGATCCGCACCGGCATCAAGGCGGCGCGCGGCGTCTGGATCGCCACGCTCGACGGCGACGGGCAGAACGATCCCGCCGACATTCCAAGGCTCCTAGCGATCGCGCACTCGGAAGAGGCGCCGGCCCTCGTCGCGGGCTGGCGACAGAAGCGACGCGACACGTGGCTGAAGCGCCTCTCCTCCAGGATCGCCAACGGGGTTCGCGCCCGGCTTCTCGGCGACGCAACGCCCGACACGGGATGCGGGCTCAAGGTATTCCGGCGCGCGCTCTTCCTCGAGCTTCCCTATTTCGACCATATGCACCGCTTCCTGCCGGCGCTGGTGAAGCGGGCGGGCGGCCGCACCTTGTCGGTCCCGGTCAATCATCGCCCCCGCGGCAGCGGCCGGTCGAACTATGGCACGCTCGACCGGCTTCTCGTCGGCATTACCGACCTCCTCGGGGTGATGTGGCTGATGCGCCGAGGCAGCGTGCCCGAAATTGTCGACGAATGAGCCCTTCAGACCGCGCCGCGCGTGTTGACGTAAAGCGCGTAGATGGAGCGGCTCGCCGCCATGAAGAGGCGGTTCCGCTTGCGGCCGCCGAAGCAAAGATTGGCGCAACGTTCCGGCAGCTCGATACGTCCGATCGGCTCGCCTTCGGGCGAGAAGACCATGACGCCGTCGAGTTCGGGGCTGCCCATGCCCCAGCCGCACCAGAGATTGCCGTC
>JADGGZ010000192.1 GCA_019689675.1 Rhodospirillales bacterium
CTCTTCGAGGTGGCCTGACGAGACTTTCGGCGCCGCGACCGCGACCTTCGCGGGCGGTTCGTCCCGCCGCGCGGCAGCCGGTGGTCCTCGACTTTATCGGGAGGCTTACGGCACTGGAAGCGAGGACATGCTGAGGCCTTCCTCGCTCCGCGTTCGGCGCCCGGCCGGCGCGGCCTTCCCGAGCCGATAGGATTTCCCGATCAGATGTCTTTTGATTTCAGCCGGCACAGGGCGCGTCTGTTCCACAACCCGCGCGCGCTCCCGGAACGCGAATACGATCGAACCCTGCGCGAGGTGCTGAGCCGCGACGCGTTCAGCCTCGCGCGGGCCGAGATCGCCTCCTGGCCCGGTTATCGGCCGACGCCGCTCGTCGGCCTCCACGAACTTGCGAAGTCGGCCGGACTGAAGCGGATCTGGTACAAGGACGAAGGGGGCCGTTTCGGGCTCGGCAGCTTCAAGGCGCTCGGCGGCGCCTACGCCGTCTACCGCTTGCTGACGCGCGAGGTCGACCGCCGGCAGGGGACGACGACTTCGGCGGCCGAGCTCCTCGCGGGCAAGCACAGGGATGTCGTTTCCAGCGTCACGGTGACGTGCGCCACCGATGGTAATCACGGGCGTTCGGTGGCCTGGGGCGCGCAGATGTTCGGCTGCCGCTGCGTCATCTACATTCATGAGACCGTGAGCGAGGGGCGCGCGAAGGCGATCGCCCGCTACGGGGCCGAGGTCGTACGAACGCCGGGCACCTACGACGACGCCGTCCGGCGCGCGGCCGAGGACGCGGCGCGCAACGGATGGTTCGTCGTCTCGGACACGTCCTACGAGGGGTACATGGACGTGCCGAGAGACGTCATGCAGGGCTACACCGTCATGGTCGACGAAGCCCTCGGCCAGCTCCCCGAGGGCGAGTCTCTGACGCATGTTTTCGTGCAGGGCGGAGTCGGCGGTCTCGCCGCCGCCGTCTGCGGACATCTCTGGGAGACCCTGGGCGCCGCCCGGCCGCGCTTCATCGTCGTGGAGCCGGAGAAGGCGGACTGCCTCTACCGGAGCGCCGTGGCCGGCAGGCCGACACCGGCCGAAGGGAGCCTCGACACGATCATGGCGGGTCTCGCCTGCGGGGAGGCCTCGCTCCTCGCTTGGCGGATCCTCGAAGCGGGCGCCGACGACTTCATGACGGTTTCGGACGACGCCGCTGCCTACTGCATGCGGCTCCTCGCCAATCCTTTGAACGGCGATCCGCCGGTCGTGGCCGGAGAGTCGGCAGTTGCCGGGCTTGCCGGGTTTCTGATCGCGGCGAGTCATGCCGACCAGCGCACCGCTCTCGGTCTTGGTGCCGAGAGCCGGGTTCTGCTGATCGGAAGCGAGGGGGATACGGACCCCGAGCTCTACGCACGCATCGTCGGCCGTCCGGCGAGCGAAGTTCGTGGGCGCTGATGGACGCGGCGGCAAATCTTCGGATCGACATCGACCGGCTGCTCCGTCGCCTCGACGCGCTGGCGCAGGTGGGCGCGATCGAGGGCGGCGGCGTGTGCCGTCTCGCCCTCACGGACGAGGACAAGGCGGGGCGCGATCTCGTCGTCCGCTGGATGGAGGAGCTGGGGCTCTCGGTATCGGTGGACGCCATAGGGAACGTCGTCGGTATCCGCCGCGGGCTCGAGGAGGGTCCGCCGGTGATGACGGGCTCGCACATCGATACGGTCCGGACCGGCGGGCGCTACGACGGAAATCTCGGCGTCCTCGCGGGACTCGAGGTTGTCGAAACCCTGAACGAGGCCGGAGTTGCCACGCGGCGGCCGCTCGCCGTCGCCTTCTTCACGAACGAGGAGGGCGCGCGCTTCAGCCCCGACATGATGGGAAGCCTCGTCTATGTCGGCGGGATGCCGCTCGCGGACGCCCTCGGCACCATCGGAATCGACGGGACGCAGGTCGGCGAGAATCTGCGCCGGATCGGCTATGCCGGGCCGGCGCCTGTCGGCGCACCCGCGGTCCATGCCTATGTCGAGCTCCATATCGAGCAGGGGCCCGTTCTCGAAGCCGAAGGCGTCACGATCGGTGCGGTCGACAGCGTCCAGGGGATCTCGTGGACCGAGTTCACGATCACGGGCGAGTCGAACCATGCGGGACGACGCCTATGCGCCTGCGCCACGATACGGGCTACGCGGCGGGGGCGATTGCTTGCGAGGCGCGCCGGATCGCGCGCGATCTCGGCGGCAACCAGGTGGCGACGGTGGGTTCCATCAGCCTCGCGCCGAACCTCGTCAACGTCATCGCGAACCGGGCCGTGGTCACGGTCGATCTGCGCAACACGGACGAGGCGCTTTTGCAGGAGGCGGAGCGTCGCCTGGCGGATTTCGTCGCCGCGCTTGCGAGGGATGAGGGCGTTTCGGTCAGCGGTAGGAAGCTCGCCCGTTTCGAGCCGGTGAGGTTCGACCCGGCTATGGTCGATCTGGTCGAGCGTACGGCGCGGCGCCTGGGATACAGCACCAAGCGGATGGCGAGCGGCGCCGGGCACGACGCGCAGATGCTCGCACGGGTATGCCCTGCCGGAATGATTTTCGTCCCGAGCGCAGGAGGCGTCAGCCACAACGTGCGCGAATACACCGCGCCCGAGGACATCGCCGCAGGGGCAAACGTTCTCCTGCACACGCTGCTCGACCTGGCGACGTGACGCGAGGTCGCGCCCCCTTCACGAAAGAGGAAAAGCGGAAAGCCATGCCCAGGTTCGTCACTGTCGGAGCCGCACAGCTCGGGCCGATCGCCCGAAGCGATAGCCGCAAGGTCGTGGTCGCACGGCTTCTCGAGCTGCTTCGCCAAGCCCATTCGATGCGCTGCGACGTCGTGGTGTTCCCGGAGCTCGCGCTGACCACGTTCTTCCCGCGTAGGTACATGGAGGATCAGGCGGAGATCGATTCCTTCTTCGAGCGCGAGATGCCGGGCCCGGAAACGCGGCCGCTGTTCGAGGAGGCGGCCCGCCTCGGGATCGGCTTCTATCTCGGCTACGCCGAGCTGACGGAGGAGAAGGGCGTCACACGTCGTTTCAACACCTCGATCCTCGTCGACAAGTCGGGCCGGATCGTCGGCAAGTATCGGAAGATTCACCTGCCGGGCCATGCCGAGCACGAGCCGTGGCGGCGCTTCCAGCACCTCGAGAAGCGGTACTTCGAAGTCGGCAATCTGAGCTGGGGCGTATGGCGCGTCTTCGGCGGGCTCATGGGGATGTGCATCTGCAATGACCGCCGCTGGCCCGAAACCTACCGTGTGATGGGGCTGCAGGGCGTCGAGATGGTGATGCTCGGCTACAACACGCCCGTCCACAATCCGCCTGCCCCCGAGCACGACCTCCTGTCGAACTTCCACAACCAGCTCGTGATGCAAGCCGGCGCGTACCAGAACGGAACCTGGGTCGTCGGCGTCGCTAAGGCCGGGCTCGAGGAAGGGTGCGAGCTCATCGGAAACAGCTCGATCATCGCTCCGTCAGGCGAGGTCGTCGCCGCGTGCTCGACGCTCGGCGACGAGCTCGCGGTCGCGCGGTGCGATCTCGATTTCTGCAACTCCTACAAGAGCTCGGTCTTCAACTTCGCGATGCATCGTCAGCCGGAGCAATATCGTCTCATCTGCGAGCGCAAGGGCGCGGTCCCGCCGCCGTAACGGCGAGACGGCGCTTTCGAGAATCCCGGCGGCGAGGTCCGGCGGGCCTTCCGGCCGTCAGTTCCGCGCGACGAACAGAAATTCGCCGTTGTAGCCGAGGATATTGTTGGCCGAGGGCGTCTGCGGAACGATCGACCCCTTCGAGGCCTTTTGGATCTTCCCGATCACCCGGTCCTGGACCGAGAGCGTGAGCTCGATGCTCTTCATCAGGCCGTGGTTCGCGTTGAGCGCCTGCAAGAGCGCCGAGGCGAAGACGGAATGCTTGTCCTTGGCGCCGAGCTGGTCGACGACGGGCTCGTTGCCGCCCGAGGTCAGCACGACACGGGCGGCCTTGGACGCCCAGTGCCCGAGCGCTTGGATCTCCTCGGGCAAGTCGGCTTTCACGACCGTTCCCTGCACCTCGGCGACATCGACCCCCGCTTCCTCCTCGATGACCCGGATTCCGCCCGCGCGGATTCCGCCGCTGCGGCTCTTCGTCTCCAGGAGCTGCGGCTCGCTCGGAACTCCCTGACGAATGGTCGTGACAGTGGTCAAGCCGCCGGCGAAGCAGCTGTCGGCGATCAGCATCACCTGCTTGGCCTGCAGCTTGTCGATCTTCTCGAGAAGGAGATCGTGCTTCAGGAGGTTTTCGGTGCGCAGGGGCTTTCCCGCCGCATAGGCGTCGCCGTCGACCGGCACCCAGTAGCCCGAGTCTTTGTCGATGATGCCGTGGCCGGCGTAGTAGACGAGGAGGTTGTCGCGCGGCCCCAGCTCGTCGACGTAGTTGTCGAGCGCGGTCAGTATCTGATTCCGCGTGGCGTTGGTGAGCAGAGTCACGCGGAACCCGTACTTCTTCTCCAGCACGTCGGCGATCGCCTTCGCGTCGTTCACGGCGGTGCGCAGCCTCGGCCACTCCTTGTAGGAGTCGTTGCCGATCACGAGCGCGTAATAGCGGCCGAAATCGACCTCTTTCAGACGTTTCGCGATCTCGGTCTTCTTCACGATTTCGCGCGTCTGCCGGTCCCGCAGCTCGGTGACCGCCGCCAGGAGCCTGTCCCGCTCGGCGCGAATTTCGGCGAGCTTGGCTTCCTCGCTCTTCAGTTCGCTTTCGAGCGCACCCTTCCGCGACCGCAGCTCGGAAAGCTCTCGACGAGTCGCTTCCGCGTCGCGCTTGTAGGTCTCGCCGGCCTCGATCTGGGCACGCATCGCCGCGAGCCGTGCCTCGGCCTCGGCCTGCTGCTTCCTGAGCTCGGCCAGATTGCCCTTGCGGCTGGACTCGGCCGCTTGGACGTCCGCCCGCAGCTTCGCGAGCTGCGCGTTCGCCTCTTCCTGTTGCTTCCTGAGGCTGTCGAGTTGTTCGGAGGCCTCTTTGGCCTTCTTCAGCGCCTCTTCCTTGATCGTGATCGCGGCCAGCTCTTCGGTGCGGTCGCGGACGGTCCTTTCCGCTGCCGAAGCCGTCTGCTCGCTTCTGGTGAGCTGGGCCTCCGCCTTGGCCAGCTGGGCCTGGAGCGCGTTCAGCTGCTTCTGCGCCTTGTTCACTTCCTGGATCGTGGCGACGCGCTTGCGCTCGGCCTCGGAGAGGTCGCGCTTCGTCGCTTCGAGCTGCTGCTGGAAGGCGGCCCCGATTCTCTGCACCTGCGCGACCTGGTCCTGAACCTTCTTCAGCTCTTCCTTCTTCTGCGCGATCTCCTGGTCGACGGCGAGGTTGTCCATGATCACCTTCAGCGAGGCGATCTGGGTTTCGTTCTCCAGGATGACGTCGTCGAGCTCGGCGAGCACCTTGTCCAGATTCGCCAGCGCCTGCAGTCGGGCAGTGGGGTCGTCCGTGGCGAGCTGCTGCCGGAGCTGGGTCAGTCGCGCGCGGATCCGGTTGAGGCTCGACTGGTTCTGGGCGAGCGAGTCGAGCCCATCCCTGAGACGCGCGATGATCCGCGGCTCGTAGGGCGCGAAGCGTTCCTGCGCGATCGTGGGCGCGAGGAGCTGGCCGAGAACGAGTTCCTGCTTGATGTTCGGAAGCTGCACCTTGCCGGTCTGCACCGCGGTCGCGAAACGCGGCAGACGCGCCGGAAAGGCTGCCTCCCCAGTGTTTTCGAGCGTCGCCAGATACGCGGCCGCGTAGCGGCCGTTGCGCATGAGGTTGCGCGAGGCCTCGATCGCTTTCGCCGAGTTGCGCACGCGCGTTGCGCCCTCCGTGGTGAGGTAGAGAGCGCCGTCCTGGCGCAGTTGCGAAAGCGACGGGTCCGCCAAGGCGGAGACCAAGCCGGCGAGGGGATGGCTGGGGTCGGCGGTGAACGCCCGGCTCAGCGTCGGGAGCGCCTGCTCGCGCCTGCTGAAATCGGCGAGTACCTGGGCGAGCGCGAGGGCGTAGCCGGCGTCCGCGATCTCAGGGGCGACCTCGGCCACGGTGGTGAATGCGCCGACCGCGCCCTTGGCGTCGCCGCGCGAAAGCCTGCCGAAGCCGCTCACATAGATCTTGTTGAGGATTGCGGTGTTGGTCCTCGGCTGCTCGGTCGCCGTCGCCGGCTCTGAGCTCGACGGCGAATTCGCCGCCCACGCGGGCGCGGCTCCGGCGAGGCCGAGGGTGATGAGCCCGTAGCCGAGCAGCCGCAGCGGTCGGAGAAACGACCGCCAATCGGGGTTTGCTCGTGCAACACCCATGTAATGTCCCCCTTTCGGCGAAAAGAGGCATGACTGCGCTACCGGCGCGCCGAAAAGCCTCGTGCCTGTTGACAGAATGATACTAAAGAGACGGCACCGAATTAAAGTGCGGTTGATCACAAACGGAAAAGACGCAACCCCCAGGAGGGGCGGCTTTTCCTCGCGACGGCTCGACCGGATGTCAGGGACTTCTTCCTCCAGCGCGGGCGTTCGCGGCGGTCGTGAGGCATATCGCTGTCGCCGCCGCGCTTTCGGTCGCGGCCTGCGCCCCGGAGCTCGTCGCGGAGTACCCCGGCGCCGGCGGTCCGTGCGATCCGCTCTATCGCTTCGGAGCGGCGCCTGCCGTTTCGTGCTTCCGCGACTGGCGCGGAGGTGGCATCGCCCTTGCCGGCCAGGCGGTGCCGCGACCCGACGCGCTCGTCAAGATCGACAACGAAATCCAGGGTATCGTCGACCGCCTCGCGATCCCGCCCCGATGAGTCAGTTCAGCTCCGCGGTGACAAGAGGCGTCGCCGCGGAGCGTTGCTCGCGAGCGTTGAGAGAGCGGGGCCGCATCTGCAGGCGGCGCAAGTTTTCGGGGCTGAGGCTGTAGAGCCCATCCTGGAGGCGCGCAATGAGCCGCGGCTCGTAGGCCTGGAGCTCCGAATCCGGTATGGCCGCCGCGAAGAGCCGTCCGAAGGGCTGGGAGTCCTGCCAGCCGGGCAGGCGGATCTTGCCGCCGGCTCCGATCATCCGGTCGAACCCCGCCAGGCGGAGCGGATACTGCGCGTCGCCGCTCGCGCGAGCCTCGCTCAGCAGCGCGGCCAGATAGCGGCCGTTGATGGCAGTCCTCTCCGTGCCGAGGGCCGCAGCCGCGGCGCGGAGCCGTTCCGCGCCTTCAGGCGTCAGGTGTAGGGCGCCATCGGCCCCGAGCCGGGACAGCGCCGGGTCGGCCAGCACCTTCGCCGTCCCATAGAGCGCATTCGCCGGGTCGGCGTAGAGCGCGGCATCGATGCTGGG
>JADGGZ010000019.1 GCA_019689675.1 Rhodospirillales bacterium
TTCGCCGCGCTCGCCGCGAGCGGGGTCACGGTCATGACGGGCGGCGCCGCTGCGGCAGCGATCGCCGCCGCAGCTCTCGCGGGCGGCGGCGTCGGACTAATCGGCGCGGCCGCAGGCACGGCGGCCGAGGAGCGACGAGAGGACTTCCTTCGAAAGCAGCTCGACCGGGGTGGAATCCTTCTCTGGGTCAAGGTCCACGATCGGTCCGAAGAGCCGAAGATCACCAAGATCCTGGAGCGCTACGGCGCGACGGGCGTGCATGCGCACGATATCGACGTCTATCCGGCGCGGTGAGACCTTGGCGGCTTTCATTGTCGCGCGCTGCTTCTCCGTGAGAACGCAGACGATCGAGTTCGCCATGCCGCTGCTTCCGGAGAGCTAAAGCGGCGCCCTCGCGCCGGCGTCTGCGACGGGGCGTCGAACAGCCGCTTGAGGAGGCGATGAGTCGGCCACATCGCGACCAGCGGAACCGCTGCCATCTCGAGCGCGAGATAGACGAGAGCGGGAAGAAGGTGCTGCGGCCTCGGGCCAGGACCGAAAACCCAGTTGATGTTCGCCCGGGGCTCGGTGACCGCGTACGTGATCGGCAGCAGCCCCGCGACGACGAGCGTCTCAAGGAGGAACGCGCGCCGGTCGTAGCCGAGGCGTCGGAGCAGCCAGAGCAGGGTCGGCGGCAGAGCGACGTGAAACAGCGACAAGGCGCGAAGCCCAGGCGGCTTCGCTGGATCGAACATGTAGGACGCGAGGCCGAAAAGGCGTCCGCGCGTTGCGAAATCGACGTTCCAGGCGAGCTCCAGCGGCAGGACGCCGACAGTCGCCATGCTGGCGAGGAGCGGGCTCTCGACGATCACGGCCGCGGTGGTGCCGAAGAGCGCGAGATCGGAAAGCCAAAGGAAGTTGGACGGACCGTAGGCGCGCCAGTAGACGGGCACGAGAACGACGACGAAGGCGGCGTAGCCGAGCTTCATCGGCAGCGGCACGAGCCTGCGCGCCGGAAGCGGCTGGCGGCGCTGCTGCCGGGGGACGAACGCGAGCGAGGCTGCGCAGAGGGCGAGAGCGGATCCGAGCAAGAGGGCGCGCCGCCATCGGCTCGCCGGACGGCGCGATTTGCTGAAATCGCCTCCCGGGCGCGCCGGTGCGGCGATACGACCCTCGGTGACGTTCATCTTTCGGGCAACAACCGGCGCGGCGCCGAGTTCACCTTGCCCGGCGTCGATGCCGCCGCGGCCGGAACCGGTCGCGGCCTGCTTCAGCCTGTTGCGACCGTCCTGCCGATCCGCAAAGCCCAGCGGATGCCGGGTCGCCGTCGCGCGGCGCCTTCCATCTGGGTACGCCACCAATAGGCGTCGGAGGTTTCCGCGAGCGCGGCGTCACCTTTCGTGCGCCCGAACAGGCCACCCGTCCGCGGAACGGCGACATGGACGAATTTCGCAGCCGCTCCGAAGATCTCGTCGAGCACCCAGGGAATATCGGCCTTCGGGATGCGGCCGATCGTCTCCGGGGCGACGATCCCGTCGCTTCGCCGCTCCGCGCCCACGCCTTCGTTGGCGCCCTCGGCAAGCGGGTGCAGCAGGAAGTCGCCGCCGGGCGCGAGGTCCCAAAGCGCGATCGTTCGGGAACCGGTTTCCGCCGCGAGCTTTTCAACCGACGCGCGGTCGTGGGCGGACAGGCCGGACCGCTCCGGGGTCGCGGGAGCCCGGCCCTCGGCGACGATCTCTCGAAAGCGCTCGCTCGGCCGCTCTCTCGTGAAGATCGTGAACCCATTCGCGTCGGCGTCGCGCTCGAGGTCGAACCACAAATCCCCGAGAGGATTGGGCTCGTACTTGAGCTGCTTGGGAAAGGGCCGCCAAGGCTGCGTGTGAAGAATCGTATAGTGCAGGAGCTTCGATCGGCCCGGGTCGAACTCCGGGTCGCGCGCGTTCCATTCGCCGCCCAGCCTTCCCCAAACTCCGGCGGAAGCCGTCTTCACGCGGAAAACCTTGTGGCGACGCATCGTCCGGGCCTCCGCGAGGCTCCAGACACGGCTCATCTTCGCGCAGTCGATGAGCATCACCGACGTGTCCCGCTCGGTGATGCTCATCATCCCGGCACCCTTCATGTCGAGGTCGAAGAGCTCGGCTGGATCGGCGAGATAGATCTGGTCGACGTCGTTGTAGATGGCGCGTCCATCGCCGCCCGCGAGGAACGGGATCGCGTACCGGTATCCGGTGAATCCCGTCTTCCAGTGGCGGCGGTCGAAGCCGGCGAGATCGCTCATGAGATAGATCTCGTAGACGCGGGACGGGTCGCGGACCGCCATGATCGACCAGATCAGCACCCGCTCGGCGCGGTGCTGCGCGGGCTCGGTGCCCATGAATATTCTTACCGGCGGCTTGTCGCTGGGCGTGTGACCCGGCAGGACGTCGAGCCTCACCAGCTCCGGGTTCT
This sequence comes from Rhodospirillales bacterium, assembly GCA_019689675.1. Classification (GTDB taxonomy): domain Bacteria; phylum Pseudomonadota; class Alphaproteobacteria; order ATCC43930; family CGMCC-115725; genus JADGGZ01. The sequence goes on from JADGGZ010000019.1 coordinate 2,428, forward strand.
CGCGGAATCCCGGCGGGCGGTAGTGCGGCTGAAGCCCGAGTCGATGGGCAAGGCGCATGTGCCGGCCGAAAGTCTGTAGCGAGCGCTCGTCGTGAAGCGTTTGAGGCGAGATCGGCTGCATATCGTCCATCCGGAAATCGGCTCGGCGGGAAGGATACGGAAACGGATCGGCGCGCCCGGTCAAGTGGCCGAAAGCGCGCGGCCGCGTTCGTGGGCCTCCCAATGGGCCTTCAGAACGTCGCCCACGATGATCAGCTCTCCGCGGTGGCCGTCCAGAATTCGAAGAATCATCTGGAGCTCGCTGTCGCGGTCGTGCGCGGCGGCGTAGGCGTTCGGCGTTCCGTCTCCACCCGGGTAGGCGCCTCTCGGATCGGCGAAGAGGTCGATCCCGGCGACGACGAGGGAGCGCGGTGCGAGAGCGACCGCCGTCGCGAGCATGATGACGCCGTTCGTCGGCTCGACGGCCCCAGCGGGTTTCGGCGGCAGCATACCGGCGCGCTCGGGCGTGAAATAGGTGAGGCGGCGAAACGGCGCGTAGGGAAGCCACTTCCGCAGAAGCATCCCCTCGATGTCGATGCTGCTGAGCCCGAAGATCGCGCCGCGGACCCTGGCGAGCGTTTTCCTGGAGCCGGTGAAGACCATGTCGGGCTCTGCGAGGAAGCCGCGATCGAGCCAGCGGTCGTTGACCCGGAAGAGCCTGTCGTAGCGGATTTCCGCGAGCGCCGGCTCTTCCGATGACGGCCCGTTGCCGAGGCAAAGAATCCGCTGCGGCGCGCCGAGCGCATCGCGGAGCGCTTCGACGCTCTCGATGCGTCGGATGCGCGAAGGCGACAGCCGGCGCAGCAGCATCGCCTCGACGCGGCGCAAGGGGCCTCCGCGTCTGCTTCTCGCGAGCGCGCCGTGACGCGCGAGGAAGGGCGACAGGATGTCGACGATGCGCGCGGACGCCGAAGCGTCGATTGACTCCGGAGCGGCAAGCGCCTCGACGAGGCTCGCGCGGGCCGGCTCCACCCGAGCCGCCTCCAGGCGCTTCAGGGCCGCGGCGTCGCCGACGACGTAGTGGTCGACCGACGGAAGGGCAGCCGACGCTCCGCCCAGAACGACGATCGGGACGGCTCGGCGCCGGAGCGCGGCGAAGAACGGGGGCTCGCCCTTCTCGAGTCCGCCGAGCGCGATGAAGCATTTGATCTTGAGGCGCTTCACCCAGCTTGCCCCGAAGCGCCCGAGCCCCGAAGGCGGCCCGACGACGATCGCTGCCGGGTAGCGGCGTGCGAGACGCTCGCGCGCTTTCGCATCGACGGCCATCAGGACGGGTGCGAAACGCTGATGCCGCTCGCAGAGCGCCGCCGTCAGCTCGGCGAAGCGGTCGAAAGCCGCCTCGTCGGGGCCGTAGAGGCAGAAGCTCGGCACTCGAGCCTTCAACCGGCCTCCGCTTTCTCGGGCACGGCTCGGAGCGGAAGCTCGAGGACTTCGTCGGCGACCATCGTCCAGGTCGGCTGGTGCGAGATCGCGATCACGGTCAGCCCGGTCCGGCGCGAGAGCTCCTGAATGTTGCGGCAGATGGCGGCCTCGGTCGCCGGGTCGAGCGCGCTCGTCGCCTCGTCGAGTACGAGAAGGGAGGGGCGGTGAACGAGCGCCCGCGCAATCGCGATGCGCTGCCGCTGCCCGCCCGAAAGGAGGGCGCCACGCTCTCCCACGACGGTGTCGAGGCCCTCGGGAAGCTGCTCTATGAACGCCCAGGCGCCTGCGGCCTCGAGCGCCGCGCGCGCGTCCTCGGCATCGAGCTCGGGCGAGCCCAGCGTGATATTCGTCAGCACGCTCTCGTGGAAGAGCAGAACCTCCTGCGGCACGTAACCGACCCGCCGGCGCCAGGCGGAAAGGTCGAGCTCTTCGAGCGGCACGCCGTCAATGCGGATCTCGCCGCTTTGCGGCTTGTGGAAGCCGAGGAGCAGATCGACGATCGTCGTCTTGCCTGCGCCGGAAGGCCCGATGATCGTCAGGATCCGTCCGGCGGGCACGGTGAGCGAAAACCCTTCGAGCACCTGCCGCTTGCCGTAGGACATCGAAACGTCGCGGAAGGAGATCTCGCGTTCGAGAGCAGGGGGGCGCGTGCCGGTCGATACTTCCTGCTGCCGCTCGGCCTCGCCGATCGTTTCCCGCATCGCCCAGTAGGCGCTCTCGGAGATCGCCGCCGCCTGATAGGCCTGCTGCGCCTTGCCGAGGCTGGCGACGGTGCGCGCCAGCACGATCCCCATGACGATCGTCTCCTGGATCGGCGTTTCGAGCATCTTCGTGGCGACATAGAAGGTCGCGACCAGGAAGATGCCGATCAACGGCTCCTGAAGGAGGCGGTTGGCCTGGCGCGCAAGGATCTGGCGCCGCTGGGCGCGATTGAGCGCGCGCGCGTCGGTGGCGAAGAGATGGCCGAGATGGGCATGACGCGCCATCGCTTTGAGGGGCTTGATGCCGACGAGGGCGTCGGTGAGGCGGGTGATGAGCTGGGTCGTGCGACGCGTCTGCTGCCGGCCGGCGCGCTTGGCGCTGCGCACGAGGCGACCCAAAACCAGCACGACGATGCCGCCCAAGGCTGCGGAAAGCAGGCTGAGGCGCCAGGATACGAGGAGGCAGAGCGCCAGGAGAACGATGCTTTGAACGCCGCCCGTGATGAAGTTCGCAACGTCGAGATAGGCCTGCGAGGCGCGCGGCGCCTCGCTGCTGATCGCGTTCGTGAACCGGCCCACCGGCTGGCGCGTGAAGTAGCCCCAGCGGGCCGCCAGCAACGCATCGAGAAGGCGCAGGCGCAAATCCGTGCCGACCTGCGCGCTGGCGTAGCCGACATATGCCATCGCCGCCAGCAGCAGCACCGCCTTGAGGACGAGGGCGAGCACTACGACACCGAGTAGAACCTCGAGGTTCAGCGGCAGGCCGAGGAACGCGAAGATCTCGACGACGACTTTCTGGGCGGGGTTGTCGGCGCTCGATTGGCCCGAGGCGGCGCCGAGCGCCGGCAGGAGGCTCGCGAGGCCGAGTCCGTCGGCAAGGCTGGCGAGAACGAGACACGACAGGACGGCCGCCTGCTGGCGGCGCGACGTCGAGAGAAAGATCGCCAAAATCCGGCCCGTCCGGACGCGCTCGCCGGCGCGGGGCGGCGGATGCGCGCGAGGATTCCGCCGGCCGGTTGCCTTGCCGCTCATCGAGCGAGGAACCCGCACGGCAGCGTCACGATGTCAAGCATCTCCGAGCAGAATCGGCAGATAGCGGCGCGCCGCCGCAGCCGCTGTGAAGTCGAGTCCGCGGCGGCGCAGAGCCTCGCGATCCGGCGGCGAATCGAGGGTTTCGAGGATCGCCGTGGCAAGGGCCGTCTCGTCCTCGACCGGCACCAGACGGCCGAAACGGCCGTCCGCGAGAATTTCGGCCGGCCCGCTCGGGCAGTCGGTGCTGACGACGGGGGCGCCACAGGCGAGCGCCTCGACGAGCACCGTCGGCAGGCCCTCGTAGATCGAGGAAAGGACGAAGACCGCCGCCCTCGACATGAAGGCGTAGGGATTGGCGACATGCCCGGGGAGCAGGACCGCCTCGCCGATCCCGAGCTCGCGCGCGAGCCGCTCGAGCCGCGGCCGCTCCGCGCCTTCGCCGAGGAGTATGAGGCGCAGCGACGGCCGGTGCCGCCTGGCGCTCGCGAAGGCCCGCAGCAGCAGGGGAAAGTTCTTCTGCGGGTGCAGGCGGCCGGCCGCGAGCACCACAGGCGGCCCGCCGGACGCGAGCCAGGGATGGGGTACGGGATCCTGCGCCTGGCGCAGAAGCGAGGAGGTCACGACCGGGTTCGCGATTGCGACGACCCGGTCCCCCGGCAACCCGGTACAGGCAACGAGATCGTCGGCGACACCTCGGGACACGGCGACAATGCCCGCCGCTTCCGGGTAGGTTCGACCGACGAGCTCGGGCAGGCAGCGCCAGCGCCACTTGCGAGCGAGATGGCGCACCCGCTGCGACATATGCACGTGCTCGGTGACGACGACCCGGGTTCGAACCCCGGCGCGCCGCCGCGCCCAGAGGGCGACGAGATTGGGCCAGCTATTGGCGGAAAGCAGGGCGGCAGGCCGCTTCTCTGCAAGATACCGCGCCAGGTCGGGCAGGTAGTGCAATGCCCAGGACGATTTGAGGGGCAGGAGGACGGGCCGGAGGAGCGCGGCCCGGTCCGCGCCGGCGGCCCCCATCGCGTGGGCTCGTGCGGAAAGCGTCCCAGTCCGGCGCAAGGGAACGGCTGCGAGCTCGGGAGGGAGGCGCTCGCCGTGGCGACCCTTCACCCGCGAAAGGAGAAGCTCGACCGCATGTCCGCCGGCGGCGAATTCCCTCGCCAGCTCGAGAAGAACGCGCTCCGCTCCGCCGCCGGTGAGCGAGGGCATCAGAATGGCGATGCGGCTCACGTTGATGGCTGCCGGGAGGGCATCTCGATCAACGCCCGGACGCGGGCCGCCACGGAGGCGAGCTCATCCGCCTGGCGTCGGGCTGCAGCGTTTCCTGCGTTCAACATGCCCGCCTTTTGCAACTCTTCATGGTAACGGCCGAGGTCGCGAACGGAGGTGACGATACCGCGCTCGATGAGGAAACGGCAGGCGCGGCCGGCGGGGCCTTCGCGTTGCGCGAGCTTCCATGTCCGGTCCCCGATGGCCGAGCGCAAGTCCATCCGCTTCGGAATTGCGAAGATCTCGACCGGTTTGCCGCTCCGCGCGGCCTCGGCGATCATCGAGGCGCTGTCGCCGGTCACGATGATACGGTCGGCGAGGCGGAGATAGGCGCGGTAGGGATTCCGTTCGGCCGAGCCGCCGTCGAAGCGGACCGAGTGGATGAAGGCGGGGCTCGTGATCGCCGCCTTGAATGCCGCAATGGCGGCGTCGCTCGCGCGCCATCCGAACGTCACGAGGAGCGAGCCGCGGGCCTCTCTGGCCGCGTCATCCGCCCGCCGCGCGAGCTCGGCTGCCGCGCTCGCGTCGAGGAGGTGCGGGCGCGTCGAGCCGCCGACGAGAACCGCGATCCACGGGCGCGGCAGGTGCGCGAAACGAGGCACCCAGCGCGCCGCCTCGGCGTTGTCGTCTTGCGCGCTCGCCCGATGCAGCGGCATCAGGTTCCGGATCACGTTCGGGCCGGCGGCGAGGCCGTATTGTGCGGTCGTCACGACGAGGTCGAACCAAGCTGGCGGTCCCCAGGGACGCCCGATATGAACGAGCTTGGCGGTTCCGCCCGACTGCTCGCGTATCCAGCGCGCGGCCGGCACGCTGCGCCTGCCGGCGCTGATCACGACATCCGGCCAGGGCGGCCGAAGCAAGGCTCGGGATGAAGGCGACAGACTGACGAGAGACGCGCCGAGCAGAATGTTCGGCAATGCGCTCAGGCGATTGAAGCGAAGCTCCTTTCGGGAGAATCGGCAGCCGAGCTCTTCGGCAAGCGCAAGAATCTGCGCGTTGTCGCCGGGACGGCGCCCTAGCAACGCCCATGCCGTCCGCGCCATGCTATTGGCGCAAGCCATTGTCATCCGCGCGGAACGGCTGCGCCCGCCCAACTCGGGCCGGGGGAAACCGGCGCTGGAACTCAACCCGATTGCCCCGAAGGCCCGGGCTTGCTAGGGATGGCTGCACCATCAAGCAGAAATCAAGAATGGCCTTCATGTCTGACTCGGTGCGGTCGGCTAGCGGATCGACGCCGTGGTTCCGTCCCGCCGACTTCGCGACGCTTCCCGAGGCTCTCGATTTCGCTGCTCGCGGGAAAGCCGGTCTCAGCTTCTACTCGGGGCGCGGGGCGCTCGTCGAGCATCTCGCATACGAGCGGCTTCGCGACGAGGCGGTATCCCTCGGGCGGCGGATGCTCGGGGCAGGGCTTCGCGCGGGCGACCGGGTCGCCATGATCGCCGAGACCGAAGCCGGGTTCGTCCGCAGCTTTTTCGCATGTCAATACGCGGGTCTCGTGCCGGTGCCGCTGCCGCTTCCGGCATCCTTCGGCGGGCGCGAGGCTTATCTCGCACAGCTCCGGGGACAAATCCACGCATGCGGCGCGGCCGCGGCAATCGGGCCTGCCAGCTTCGTCGGGCTCCTCGGCGATGCTGCGGACAGCATCGACCGGAGCATGATCGGCGGCTTCGACCTTTTCGACGGCGCGCCGGCGCAGCCGAAAGAGCTGCCGAAGCCCGACCCTGCCAAGCTCAGCTACATTCAATTCTCGTCGGGGAGCACGCGGCGGCCCGCCGGCGTCGCCGTGACGCACCGCGCCCTCATGAGCAATGCATCCGCGATCGTGCGCGACGGGTTGCGGGTCGTCCCGGGCGATCGCTGCGTTTCATGGCTCCCCTTCTATCACGACATGGGGCTGGTCGGCTTTCTGCTGGCCGCTGTCGCCGCGCAGCTTCCGGTCGATTACATTGCGACCAGCGACTTCGCGCGGCGGCCGCTGCTCTGGCTGTCGCTCATTTCCGAGAACGGCGGCACCATCTCGTACAGCCCGAGCTTCGGGTACGAGCTCTGCGCGCGGCGCGCCGAGAACGCCGTGCCGCAATCCCTCGACCTCCGGTCGTGGCGGATCGCCGGCATCGGGGGCGACATGATCCGGCTTCCGGTGCTGAAGCGGTTTGCCGCCATATTCGCCGATAGCGGCTTCGCGGAGTCCGCTTTCGTCGCGAGCTACGGCCTCGCCGAAGCGACTCTTGCGGTCAGCATGGCTCCGCTCGAGAGAGGCATCGAGGCGGAGAACGTGTCCGCCGACTCGATCGGCGAGGGCGACAAGGTCGTGCCGCTGTCGATGGAAACGAGCTCTTCCCGTTCGAGAAAGCTGGTCCTGTGCGGCCGGCCCTTGCCGAACGTCGAGGTGGAGATACGCGACTCGGCGGGAGGCGTACTGCCCGAGGGTATCGTCGGGCGAGTCTTCGTACGCGGCCCGGCGGTCATGAAAGGGTACTTCAACGACAAGGCGCAGACGGAGCGCGTGCTCGGCGCCGACGGCTGGCTGGATACCGGCGATCTCGGCTACTGGCGCTCCGGCGCTCTCGTCATCGCCGGTCGGGCGAAGGAACTCATCATCATCAACGGCAGAAACGTTTGGCCGCAGGATCTCGAATGGGCGGCCGAGCTGGTGCCGGACGTACGCTCGGGCGACGTCGCCGCGTTCGCGGTCGACGGCGAGGACGGCGAGGGAGAGCGAGCCGTGCTCGTCGTCGAGTGTCGCACCAACGATCCGGAGCTTCGGTCACGTCTCGCAAAACAGGTCGCCGCAGCGGTCCGGTCGAGCGCAGGGATCGACTGCCAAGTCGTTCTCGTGCCGCCACGGACCTTGCCTCACACGTCCTCCGGCAAGCTGAGCCGGACGCGGGCGAAGCAGAGCTTTCTCGCCGGAGACTACGCGCCCTCGCCCACGGAAGGGGCTGCGCCCGGCCGCTGATGGCAGGTGCGCGGGGGCTCGCTGCTCTCACAGGAGGCACCGGCTTCATCGGGCGGGCCGTTGCCCGCCGAATGTTTCGAGCAGGCTGGCGCTTGCGCCTCCTCACCCGCGCGCCGCCGCTTCATCCGCAACTCGCCGACATTTCCTTCGAGGCGGTCCCTGGCGACCTCGGGGACGAACGCGCCCTGGAGCGGCTCGTCGACTCGGCCGAGGTCGTCGTGCATTGCGCAGGAGTGACGAAAGCGCGCTCTGCGGCCGGATTCGACCATGTGAACGTCGAAGGCTCCGCACGTGTCGGTCGCGCGGTTGCGGCCAGGGCTCCGGACGCCCGAGTCGTGGCGGTCTCCTCGATGGCTGCGCGCGCGCCGAATGTTTCGCCCTATGCGCGGAGCAAGGCGGCGGGCGAGGCGGCGCTGCTCGCCGCGCTACCCCCGACCGCGCAAGCAGTCATCCTGCGGCCGGCCGCCGTATATGGACCATGGGATCGCGACACGTTCGAGATTTTCCGACTAGTCAACTCGGGCATCATCCCGCTGCTCAACGGCACCGATGCGCGCATATCGGTGGTCCATGTCGACGATGTCGCCGACGCGATCGTGGCGGCATGTCGCGGAGCGGTGGCGCCGGGTACGTACGAGGTCGCCGACGAACGGGACGGCTACGGCTGGGCTGAGCTGATGGAGGCGGTGCAGGCGGCTCTCGGCAAATCACGGCGAGCACGCCTTAAAGTGCCCCGTCTCGGACTTCTCGCGGCCGCCGCCATGGCGGAGCTTGCGGGCCGAATCCGTCCGATCCCGCTCAGCCTAGGGAAGGCCAGGGAGATCCTCCATCCGGACTGGGCTTGCTCTCCGCATCGCCGGCTGCCGCGGGAAGTGTGGCATCCGCGCATACCGGTCGAATCGGGGTTCGCCGAGGCGGCGACTTGGTATAGGAATGCCGGCTGGCTGAAGAAATCGTTCGATGAACAAGGCTAACAAAGAAGCGTTGCTTGTTCGCAGTACGAAAAAACCTCTCTATAGAGCTTGAAGGGCACGATCGCGCTGGCGATAAAGCGCCATTACAAACTTTTGACAGCGGAGTTGCCACGCGACACAGTGTTAACCCGCCAATGAGGTGAAATGAACCGGCCCGACAACGCCTTGCAAGAGATCGTCTCCCTCCTGGGCGAGAGGTTCCCGCAAAAGGCGCCGATTACGGCAGACATGCACATCTCCCGAGACCTTGGACTCGATTCTCTCGCCGCGATGGACTTGCTTATGAGCCTAGAAGACCGTTTCGATGTCTCCATTCCTCTGAACTCCCTGCCGGAAGTGGAGACGATCGGCGACCTGGCCGCTCTGATTGACAATACGCGCGCTGGAGCAACGCGTCGATGAGCCTTCTTGCCCGCCTTTCCCCGCTTCGGGATGCCCACCGCGCCCTCATCTCTTCGGGACAGGATCCGTTCTCCGTCGAGTTCAGCCGCGTGCTGTCTGCGACCGAGGCGATCGTCCAAGGCCGGAGGACGATCCTCCTCGGCACCAACAACTATCTGGGACTGACCTTCGATCCGAGCTGCATCGAGCACGGGATCGCTGCCCTCGCGCAGCAAGGTACCGGAACGACGGGCTCGCGCGTCGCGAACGGAAGCTATCTCGGCCATCGGCATTTGGAGCGGCGGCTCGCGGCGTTCTTCGGACGCCGTCACGCGATCGTCTTCTCGACCGGATACCAGGCCAACCTGGGCGTCATCTCGACGCTCGTCGGCCCGGGCGACCACCTCGTGCTCGACACCGACAGCCACGCCAGCATCTACGACGGTTCCCTGCTGGGCCGGGCGAAGGTAACGCGCTTCCGTCACGGCAGCCCCGAAGACCTCGATCGCCGGCTACGGCGAATCGCTGCCGAAGGCGGGAACAAGCTGATCGTCGTCGAGGGCATCTACAGCATGCTCGGCGACACGGCACCCTTGCGCGAGATCGTCGCCGTCAAGCGCGAGCACGGCGCCTATCTTCTCGTCGACGAAGCCCATTCGCTCGGCGTCCTCGGGGAGAACGGCCGAGGGCTCGCCGAGGCGGCAGGCGTCGAGGCCGATGTCGACTTCATCGTCGGGACCTTCAGCAAGAGCCTCGGCTCGGTCGGCGGATTCTGCGTCTCGGATCATCCCGACTTCGAGGTCCTCCGGATCGCCTGCCGGCCTTACATGTTCACGGCCTCGCTGCCGCCGTCGGTCATCGCCACGACCGTGCAGGCGCTTCGCCGGATCGAAGAGGCGCCAGAGCTGCGCGCGACGCTGAGGGCGAACGCCCGTGCGCTTTACGATGGCCTCGCGGCGGCCGGGTTCGTGCTCGGCCCCGAGCCCAACCCGATCGTCGCAGTGAAGCTTCCGTCCTCGGAGACGGCGGTCGCCTTCTGGAACGCGCTTCTGCAGAACGGCGTCTATCTCAACCTCGCCCTCCCGCCGGCGACGCCGGACCATTGCGCGCTTCTGCGAGCGAGCGTCAGCGCTGCGCATTCCGCGGAGCAGATCGCGCATGTCGTGCGCGTCTTCTCCAAGATCGGGCACGAGATGGGGCTTCTCAAAGCGCCCGGTTCGAAGGAGCCGCTCGCCAACGCCGCCGGCTAGATCAAGCGGGGTGCACCTCGACGATCACTTGAGGATGCCCCGGCGCCACAAGCGCCAGGCGACGAACGGGCCGGCCAGGAGGGGATGGCGCCGCTGCCAGTCGGTGAGCACCACCCGCGTGCCCGAATGTCGCTCGATCTTCCAGCAGAGATAGTCGACGCCATCCTCGAAGGTGAACGCGGCCTTGCAGAGTCTCAAGATCGAGATCGTCTTTCCAAGGACGGTCCAGACAGTTCGCCGCAGCCGTCGGCGGACGGCCGAAAGAGGCAGTATGCTCGGCCGTATCCCTTCACCGGTCCGCTCGTAGCTGATCCCTCCGGCGAGCAGCGCCGGCTCGAGCAGGCGCTCGTACCGCGCCGGGTCGTGGCCGTAGATCGTGGCGGCCCGGGAAGGCCCCTCCGCGCGAAGCTCCGCGCCGTAGGTGAGGCGGAAGAGATCCGTCCATAGTCGGTCGGGAGTCGCGACCGCTTCGCTTCTCGACCGGACGGCCCAGCGGACGGCAGTGACCGTAGCGTCGGCGACGGCCTCGCGGACGGCGGTCGCCGCGTCGGCGTTTCGAGCATAGCAGAGAGCGGCCGGCTGGCAGAAGCGAGCCCAGATCGACATTCCGACGCCATACCGCGTGGCCCTGCGGAATTGCGCCATCGACATGACGGCGACCTTCGCCCGCAGTTCTCCCTGCCGCGTGCTCGCCACGAGGTGCGAAACGTTCGGAGGGAGGAGGACGGCCCCCCAGGCGAGGAAGCGGCGGTGGCCATAGAAGGTGCGAAGATCGTCGACGAGGCAGTAGAGGTCGACCATGCCGTCGGCGGTGTTGCCGGCGCGCAGCGTCGAGCCGTAGAAGAGCACGGCGGCGATGCTCGATCCGCCATCGCCCGCCGCGAGCTCCGCCACGGCCTCTTCGAGGCCGCGAGGAAGGGGACGCCACAGCTCGTTCTCGATGATGGCTTCGAGCTGTCGGCGCGCCGGAAGGGCGCTTGCGGCCGGGCGCGGTCTCACGCGCGGACGAATTCGACCGTTGGGCCGACCGAGAGCGCGATCCTCTCGTACGGCCGCGGCGCGACGATTTCGCCGTCGAGGACGCAGGGCGCCTCGAGCGCGAGCGACAGCCGTTCGGCGCGACCGCTGCCGTAGCCGTGTTTCGCCATGCGGGGACCCGTTCGCCGTACGAGCACCCGTGCGAGCGAGGCGAGGAGGCGAGGCGGCGGTGCCGGGACGTCGAAATACCGCAGCCTTCCGGTTCCCTGGTCCCAAAACGGCCAGAGACCGAGAACGAGCCGCTCCAGAGTCGTCGCCATGAAAAGGAAGCGGTGACGCAGATCGACAGGCCCGTCGTCGACGCTCAAGCCGATCTCGTCTCCGGCGAAAAGTTCGCCGCGATCGGGACGGAGAGAGCGCCAAGCGATCGCTGCAATGGTGACCGCGACCCCGGCGAGGTGCTTCACGCCGCGTGCGTGGACGCGCTCCCGCGCGAAGTCGGCTCCTCGGCGAAGTGCCGCCGCGCCGAAGAACATGCCCGACAAAGAGCGTCGCACCGTACCGTCGTGGCAGTCCACCAAGTCCAGTCGGATGGTGGGCCGCGACGACACGGTCTCGCGGCGGCTCTCGACAGCTTCGACGAGGCGCTCGAGCGCCGCGCGGCCGCGTCCCTTGACGCCGATATCGGCGGCGATGAGGTTCGTCATGCCCGAGGCAAGAACGGCGAGGCGTGGCTTGAAGGGCCGGTCGTCGCGTCCGGTCAGCAGCTCGGTGAGGACGCCCTGCACGGTGCCGTCCCCGCCGTCGAGGATGACGAGGTCGATCTCGGCCTGACGGAAGCGCTCGATGATCTCGGGGAGCATGCGGAAATCGTCGAGCTCGGCATGCGCGCAGAGCCCGGGCCATTCGAGCGCCGCGCGGAGCGCGTCGCCGCCGCTCGAACGGTTTCCCTCGCTGCGCGGATTGCTGATGATGCCGACGCGTGTGCTCACGGGGCGGCGAGCCAGGAAACGATCGCGCCCTGCACGCGGCGGCGGTGCAGGGCCTGAACGATCCGCACCGAATGGAAAAGCAGGGAGAGGACGGTCCAGATCGCCACCCACACCATGCCGAGATCCGGCCGGCCGACGAGCGCCGAGATCGACAGGAGAAAGAGATTCGGGTTGCGGCGGGCGGTAATGAGCCGGAACCGACTGTCGACCGCTTCCCAAACATGCATCTCGATCCCGAAGAGCCAGAGGAAAAGGCCCTCCTGCAGGCGCCCGAGAACGTATCCGCCGGCGACGACGAGGAAGATCAGCATCTCGTCGGGGTGACCGAGCCCCACGGAATGCAGCCCCGCAAGCCATGCGCCGTACCAGAACGGCGGATGGACGAGGTCGATGCCGTGATCGAACACGTCGCCGAGCTTCGTGGAGGTCAGCGTCACCCGCGCGAGCTTGCCATCGACGGTATCGAGGAAGGTCATCAGCCAGGCCGCGAGGAGCCCGGCAACGAAGAAACCGCTGAAGAAGAGGGCGAAGGCCGCGATCACGAGCAGAAGGCTCGCCCAGGTCACGGCGTTCGGCGTGATCCCGGCGGCGGCGCAGGCTCGCGTCGCCCAGAAGGCGGGCTCGGGCCACACGTACTTGGTCACGAAGTCGGTGACGCCCTTGTAAGCGCCCGCGAACATCGCCCGCTCGACCTGCCGCCGGTCGTTCTCGTCCCGCAGCGGCAGGACGTAAGGCGTCGAGCGCTTGCGGAGCTTGCGTCGATAGGCAGAGCTCAGCTCTGCGGGCGAAACGACTCGAAGCTCGGCGCCGAGATCCGCCGGAAGCTCGCTGCCGGCCGCGATCACGGAGGCCAGCCTGGCCGCTTGTGTCGGCTCGCACACATGCGCCGCAATCGGCGTCTTCCCGTCGGCTCCTCTCAGCACCGCGCCGGGCGTCCGCGCGAGGTCGGCGACGAGGGCGTCGTCGAAGACGTGATCGCCGCGGAGAAGGAGGCGATGACCTGATTCCTTGCCGGCAGGGCGCTCGCTCTCGACGACGGTGACGCCGGCCCTATGGAGGCTCCGGGTCAAGCGCTCGCGAAGGGTCATGCCCCAGAGGCGCAGGTCCGAAGCGCCGATAATCGTTGCGCGCAACCCGGGAATTTCCGGTTCGGGCGTCGCGGCGCCGTTTCTTTCCTTGCTCGACCCGGCCGTCATCTGCGGTATTGGTCTCTGCCCCATCGATGTTCGCGCTTGCCCACCTTTCCGATCCCCATCTGCCGCTGCCGGCCCCCGATTCCGGTAGCGCTCGTTCGTTCTCGGCGAAGCGGATCTCCTGCCTGCTCTCGTGGAAAACCAAGCGCGTCGCTATACACCGCCCGGAGATACTCGAGGCACTGCTGGCGGACATCGAAGCCGCGGCGCCGGATCATATTGTCGTAACCGGCGATCTCATCAACATTTCGTTGCCGCGCGAGTTCGCCGCAGCTCGCGGCTGGCTCGCCGGCCTCGGGGCGCCCGACCGCGTCACGGTCGTGCCCGGAAACCACGATCGCCTCGTCGACGACCTGCCGTGGCAGGAGGCGCTCGGTCGATGGCACAGCTATATGTGCGGCGACGAGCGGATGAATGGCGCACCCGCATTCCCGTTCGTGCGCCGCCGGGATCCGGTCGCCCTGGTGGGGCTCTCGACCGCGGTTCCGACGCCGATCTTCCAGGCCTCCGGCCACCTCGGACGCGATCAGATCGAGGCCGCGAAGGAGCGCCTGGTCGAGCTCGGCAGGGAAGGGGTCTGCCGAATCGTCCTTCTGCACCATCCTCCTGTGGCGCACGGCCGCCGCGCGCATCCGCGCAAGATGCTGCGCGATCACGCCGAGTTCTGCGAGGCGGTCGGCTCGGCCGGCGCCGAGCTGATGTTGCACGGACACAGCCACCGGTTCGCGCTGGGGCGGATCGAGCTGAAAAACGGCGGGTACGTTCCCGTTCTTTCCGTGCCCTCGGGCTCTGCCAGGATTGGGAACGGCGACACTGCTGCCGGCTGGAATCTTTACCGGGTGCACCGCCAGCCCGGTGGAGCCTGGCGCATCGAGGTCACGTCCCGCGGACTGGATGCGAGCGGAGCTTTCGTCACGCGCGGCCGATTTTCGCTGGTGCTCAATAACGCATCGTGATCTCGAGCGTCGTTCTTCCCGTACCGACCGTGAAAGCGACATCTTCGAAGCGCGGCAAGCCGAAAGCCGTCGGCGCGTCGCGGGAGAACCCGTAGCCCTCGATCGGCAGGCCCACGAGGTTGCGCGTGAACCGGTGGTCGCCGTCCTCGTCGTGATAAAGGGCGATCGCGTAGGTGCCGGGACGCTGTACCGCAAGGCAGAGTTCGACCGTGCCGACGCGCGCCGGCACCCGGCGTCGATCGAGACGCTTGCCGCGGGCGAGGAAATCGGCCGGGTTGTCGCCGTAGAGGACCACCGTCACGTTGCCGTCGGCGCTTCGCACGCCGTTGACCCGGACGAGGAGCTGAACCGGGCTCGGCTCCCGGCAGCCCGCGTCGGCTTCCGGCTGCGTCGGCGCAGGCCGGGCGGGGCCGAGGGACGCCGACAGGAAAAGGGCCGAAAGCGCCGCCACGAGCTGCGCGCGAAACGCGGTCTTGCGTCCTACACTCCGCAAAGTCTTGGCTTTCACTCGGCCATAGACCATAGATGACGGCAGGAGCGGAGGAAACCTGTGCCGATCCCCCCCAATGAGACCATGCTGAAGTTCGGCTACCCGGCAACGCTGGTGGCCGAGACCGATTGCTGGGCCGTGCTTCTGCGGCCTCAGCAGGTGACGTTGGGCTCTCTCGTCCTCATATGTCGCGAGCCCGGCACGAAGGCATTCTCCGACCTCAGCGAGGCGGCCTTCGCGGAACTGCGAACCGTGGTGAAAGGAGTAGAGGCGCTACTTCGGCGCTTCGTCCACTATCAGAAGATAAACTACCTGATGTTGATGATGGTCGACCCCGACGTCCACTTCCACGTCTTTCCCCGTTACGAGGGAAGCCGCGGATACGCCGGGCTCGATTTTCCGGATCGCGGCTGGCCGGGCCCGCCGGCGCTGGCCGAGGCGGTAGCGCTCGAGGAGTCCCACACCGCGTCCCTCGTCGCCGACCTTCGCGCCGGCTGGCTCGGCGGCTGACGCAAAGCCGCGCCCGCCTCCCGGGTCTGCCGATGCGGCTCATCGACCGATACCTGCTTGGTACGACCCTGCGCCCCCTCGCGGTTTCGCTCGTCGTCGTGCTCGGGGTCCTGCTCCTCGAGCGTATTCTTCGGCTCTTCTCCCTGCTCGTGGACCGGCGTGGTCCGATCGGGCTCGTGCTCGAGATGGCGGCGAATCTCATCCCGCATTATCTCGGCCTGGCGCTTCCGGCCGCCTTCTTTCTGAGCGTCCTCTTCGTGACGACGAAGCTCGGCGCGGACAACGAGCTCGAGGCGATGCACGGAAGCGGGCTTTCGCTGGCACGCGTGTCGGCACCCTTCTTCGGGCTCGCCGTCGTCCTGGTCGGACTCGGCGTCTTTCTCTACGGCTACATGCAGCCCTATAGCCGATATTCCTACAGGGCGATTCTGCACGTGGTGACCACCGGAGTATGGGACGCTACCGTGCCGCCGGGCACCATCGTCACCCGCGATGACGAATTGACGATCACCGCCGATCGCGTCGATTCCAGCGGGCGAAACCTCGTCGGCGTCTTCATCCACGAGCGCAAGGACGGCGAGACCGTTGCGACGACCGCCCGCTACGGCCGGCTCGGGGTAAGCCCCGATGGCAAGCGGCTTCTCCTCGCATTGCGGGACGGTGTCCAGCTGAGGACGACGGTGTCGCCCGGTTCGGAGGCATCGAAGACGGCGGTCGTGGGCTTTTCCGACCTGACGCTCGACCGCGAGTTCCGCTTCGAGGCGCTTCCTTTCCGCGTCCGCGGCGCGAGCGAGCGCGAAATGACGCTCACCGAGCTATGGAACGAGCGGGCGAACCCGTCGGGCGAGGTCCCGTCGACGCGCATCGATGCCGAATGGCACGGCCGGCTCGCCCGCATCGTATCGCCCGTCCTGCTGCCGCTGGTCGCGGTTCCGCTCGGCCTCGCCGCCCGCCGGTCCTACCGCAATTACGGCGTGCTCTTCGCCGTGCTGATCCTCGTTCTCTTCCATCACTCGGTGCAGCTCGGCGAGAGCCTCGCCGACAACGGGAGAGTGCCTGCGGCGCTCGGCGTCTGGTCTCCCGTGCTCGTCTTCGCGGTGCTCGGCATCTGGCTCTTTCGCGGCTCCGTCGATCGCGTAGGCGAGAGCGGCATGCACCGGCTCTTCGAAGCCGTTGAGGCGCTCCTTCAAAGTGGCGCCCGGTTCGTCCGCCCGCGAAGGCGCGTGGAGCACCGCACGTGACGCTTCTCGCTTACGTCTCGCGCGTCTTCGCCGCGAGATTCTTCTTCTGCCTCGTCGGGCTTGCCGCGCTCTTGCAGCTCCTGGACCTCCTCGACAACGCCACCGACGCTCTGAACCGCGGCGGTCTTTCGGCAGTGGGCTGGTACGCCGTCCTTCGCCTTCCCTCGACGGTGAACCAGCTTATTCCGGTCTCCGTCCTGCTCGGCGCCGCGGCTGCGCTGCTCGCCCTCGCCAACGGCAACGAGATCGTCGCGATGCGCTCGACCGGGCTCTCGCTCTACCGCATCGTCGGGTTCCTCGTTCCGGCCACCGTCGTGCTGGCTGTCCTTCACTACGCGCTCGGTGATCAGCTCGCGCCGCGTGCCGAGAGGAGCTTCCAGGACTGGTGGTCAACGGCATCGCACAATGCTGCGGACGGCGGAGACGCCGGCTCGACATTGCTGTGGATTCGCGACGGGAGGACGATCCTGTCGGTCGACCGTCTCGGCGAGAGCGGTCGCGTCATCGAGGGTCTGAGCATCTTCGACCGCGATCCGACAGGAAATCTCTCGGGGCGGATCACCGCCGCTCGCGCGGAATACAAGGACGGGCACTGGACCCTTTTCGACGTTCGCCGCACGACGCTGAGGGACAAGAGCCTCGGCGCCGAGACGTCCCTCACCAGTCTCGACTGGCGCACGACGCTGAGGCCCGAGGATTTCGTCGAGCTTGCGGAACCCGTCGACACGCTATCCGTTGGGACGCTTCTCGACATCCTTGCCGGAAGACGTCCCGGCGCCGCCGGAGAGGCGTTCTACGAAACACGGCTGCAGCGGAAATTCGCGCTCCCGCTCACCTCGCTCGTGATGCTGCTCGTCGCGGCGCCGGCCGCCGCGGGGGTGGGTCGCCACGGCAATCTCTCGCGCGGTCTCGGCTGGGGCCTTGCCGCCGGGTTCTTGTTCTTGATAATCGACGGGCTTGCGGTGGCCGCCGGTCAGGCGGGGCTTCTCCCGGCCTTCCTCGCCGCGTGGACGCCGGCGCTGCTCTTCGCGAGCCTCGGCGGTACGGCGCTGATCTGGCTCGAAGACAGAAGGTGAATTTCCCCGTGCTGAGGATCTGGATCGACGGGACGACAGCAGGGACCGTCCAGCCTCTCTTCGGCCTTCCTCCGCTCGAGCGGCACCTCCGCGCGCTGCGGCGCCTTCGGCCGGCCCCTGACGAGATCGTCGTCTCCGGACCCGCGCCACCTCCCGAGATTGAAGGGCTCGAGGTTCGCTGGGAGCAGGGGACCGGTCTGGCCGGCGTGCGACTTGCCGCCTTCGTCCGAAGCGCGCCCGCCGCCCCGGTATTGGCGCTCGACGGGGGCTCCGCGGTCGACCCTCGGCTCCTCGCCTATCTGGCCGGCCGCAGCGGCTCCGCCGCGGCGATTGGAGGTGAAGGAAAAGAACGTGCTGCGGCAATTCGGCTCGAGGCGTCGACGGAAGTTCCCGAGGATTGCGCGAGCCTCCTCGATGTCGCCGAAACTCTGCTCCGCGAAGGGCGCGTATCCGAGGTCACGGCGAAGGACGTTCCGAGCTTCGTCGCAAATCTCCGGCGCGATCTGCCGTTCTGGCTCTTCACGGTACCAGACGAGGCAACACGCAAGCGACGCGAGCGCTTCCTTTTCTGGTCGAACTACAAGGGATCGACGGACTTTCTCACCAGATGGGTCTATCCGCCGCTCGTGTGGCCGCTGGTCCGGCTCGCCTGCCGGTGGCGGCTCCATCCCAACTGGGTGACGTTCGCGTCGGTGATACTGGCTTTCGCCGCCGTTCCTTTCTTCGCGGCGGGCTGGTTCTGGACCGGTCTTCTTGCCGCCTACACGATGAGCGTCCTCGATTCGGTCGACGGCAAGATCGCGCGCCTTACGCTCACCGATTCGGCGCTCGGCAACGTGCTCGACCATGGCCTCGACATCGTCCACCCGCCTCTCTGGTATCTCGCGTGGGCGTGGGGGTTGGGCGGGCGAAGCCTCGACGATCCCGTGATGCAGGCGGGCATGCTTCTCGTCGGCTTCTACGTCGCCGACAGACTCGTCCTTGCCGTGCCGAAGGCGGTCTTCAAGCGCGGCCTCCACAGCCTTTCGCCGCTCGATGCGCGGCTTCGCACGATCATCGCCCGCCGCAACGTCAACATGGCGATCTTCACCGTCGGTCTCGTCTTCGGCATGGCGCTCGAGGCGTTCTACGCCATCGTCGCCTGGCAGGGCGCGACGCTCGCCTGGCACGCGTTTCGTACCGCGTGGCTCACGTCCAGCCGCATCGGGCTTCGTCATGCCGCCTGAGCCGTCGTCGCAGCCGACACTGCCGCGCCGGCGCCTGCTCGATCCGCGCCGCGGCGGGCAGGGCCGCATACTCGATCTCGGCAAGATGTCGCTGCGGGACCTCGTGCGCGAGTTCGTGCGGCACCCGTCCATCCAGACCTATGCGATTCTGGCCGCGGCGAACGCGGCGCTCGCCATCGCCTATGCGGACGGGCCGGTCGCGCCGCTTGCGGCGGTCGCCGCGATCGTTCTCCTCTATCCGGTCATCGAGTACGTTCTGCACCGGTTTCTGCTCCATGCGCGCTGGATGTACAGGTCGCGCTGGACCGCGAAGCTGTGGAAGCGCATTCACTTCGACCACCATCAGGATCCGCACCGGCTTGATGTCCTTTTCGGCGCGCTCTGGACCACGCTTCCTCTCGTCTTTGCGGTCGCCGGGCCGATCGGCTGGGCGATCGGCGGCTTCCCTTCCGCAACGGCAGCGATCGCGACCGGCTTCGTCGCTCTTACCGTTTACGAGTTCTGCCACTGCATCGAGCATCTCAACTGGCGACCGCGGAGCGCTTATCTCCGCCGCATGAAGCGGCTTCATCTCAACCATCATTTCCACGACGAGACCGGCAATTACGGGATCACCTCCTTCTTCATCGACCGCTGGCTCGGCACGCTTTACGAGGACGCGAAGGAGAGGAGCGCCAGCCCTACCACCTTCGACCTGGGATACGATGCGGAGGAGGCGAAAGCCTATCCCTGGGTCGCGATGCTGTCCGGCGGTCCTCCGCGCAGCCGGCCGCCGCGCAGCAGCGAGTGAACGTCGCCGTCGAGGCGCCGCGGCACGTGCACCGCGGCAGGATCGCGCCATCGGCCGGGCGAATCGAGGTGGTCGAGGTGCGCGACCGCCGGGGCATCGACGCCTTCATCGCTGTGGCGAACGAGCTCAACCGAGACGAGCCGAATTGGGTGGCGCCGCTGTTCGTCGAGCGGCGCAAGGCCCTCGATCGCGTCCGCAATCCTTATTTCCGGCACGCAGACGCCGCCTTTTGGGTCGCGTACCGGGGCGGGCGGGCCATCGGCCGGCTCAGCGCGCAGATCGACCGGCTTTGGCTCGAACGCTACAACGACCGGACGGGGCATTTCGGCCTCCTCGAGGCGATCGACGATCGGGAAGTGACGGCGAGCCTCTTCGCGGCGGCCGAAGCGTGGCTGCGGGAGCGGGGCATGACCCGCGCTCTGGGGCCGTTCAGTCTCTCGATCAACCAGGAGACGGGGCTTCTCGTCGAGGGCTTCGATGATCCGCCGATGCTGATGATGGGCCATGCGCCGCCTCATCTCGGCGCAAGGCTCGCCGAAGCGGGATACCGCAAGGCGATGGACGTCTACGCCTATCTTTACGACATTGCGACGTCCGATCTGCCGGCGCCCGTCCAATCGATGCTCCGGCGGGCCGAGCGCGACCAGCGCATCGTCGTGCGCCCACTACGGCGGGCCGACTACGACAGGGACGTTGCCGCCGCGCTTCAGATCTTCAACGACGCCTGGGCCGAGAACTGGGGCTTCGTTCCGTTGACGTTGGAAGAGATGACGCACATGGCGCGCGAGATGCGCCCGCTTCTCTCGGACCGGCTCGTCTGGTTCGCCGAAGTCGACGGCGAGCCGGCGGCGATGATCATCGCCCTGGCGAATCTCAACGAGGCGATCCGGGATCTCGACGGGCGGCTTCTTCCCTTCGGGTGGCTGAAGGTCCTATGGCGTCTCAAGCTGCGCGGCGTCGGCACGGCTCGGGTTCCGCTGATGGGCGTCAAACGGAAATTCGCTTCGAGCCTGATCGGCCAGGCGCTGCCGTTCCTTCTCATCGAGGCTCTGCGGCGCGAGGGCCGGGCGCTCGGCGTGCGGCACGTGGAGCTGTCGTGGATTCTCGAGTCGAATGTCGCGATGCAACGGATCATCGAAGCGCTCGGCGGGCGGCGCTACAAGACCTACCGCCTCTTCGAAAAGCAGCTCGCCGCGTGAGCGCGGAGCCCGTCGCAGCGCTGGTTCTGGCCGGTAGCCGCCGTGGCGCCGAGGATCCGGTCGCCAAGGCGGCAGGGCGTTCGCACAAGGCGCTCGCTCCGGTAGGCGGTAGGCCGATGCTCGTGCGGGTGATCGATGCGCTGCTCGCCGCGCCATCGGTAGGCGAGATACGGATCGCCATCGAGGACCCGTCTCTCGCCACCGGCCTTCCGGAGTTGCGAGAGGCGTTCGCGGCCGGACGGGTGGGGACCGTTCCGGCCGATGTCTCTCCCGCGGCCACCGTACTCTCGGTCCTGGAAGCGCACCGGACCTCGCTGCCGCTGCTGGTCACGACTGCCGATCACGCGCTTCTCACCGCCGATCTCGTGGAGCACTTTCTCGAGGCTGCACCGCCGTCCGCCGATGCCGTCGCGGCCGTCGTGGATGCGGAACTGCTGACCGCCGCCTACCCGGACGCGGTTCGTACCTTCATTCGCTTCCGCGCGGGGGAGGCCGTTACGGGATGCAATCTCTTCTGCTTCCGTAGCGCACGGTCGGCGGAACTCGCTCGCTTCTGGATGGAGGCAGAGCGGCATCGCAAGAACCCCGCTCGGCTCATCGGGCTTCTCGGGTTGTGGCCGGTGCTGCGATTCGTCACGCGCCGAATGAGCCTCGAGGAGGCAGTGGCGCGGGTTTCGTCGCGGCTGAGATTGGAACTCGCGGTCGTCAGAATGTCGACGCCCGAGGCCGGCATCGATGTCGACAAGGTCGTCGACCTCGAGCTGGCCGAGACGATCCTCGCGCGGAGGGGCGGCTAGGCGCGGGCGGCGACCGACCGGTCGGTTCTCTCGAGTCGATGCCAGCGCGCGGTCAGTTCCTCGGCCCGGCGGAGATCGGGCGGGAAGTCGACTTCGCCCCATTCCAGCCCTTCGATCGAGACAACCCCGACGATGCCCTCGTTTTGCGCAAGCCGGTCGATGACGCTGAGAAACCAGGACTTGAGCCCCGTCGGCTGCCGAATGACGACGTCGAGCTCGTGTGCGAAGCGGCCGGCCCCTTCCCGACTCATGACGAGGAGCCCGATCGACTCTCCGCCGACCGTTCCGGGGTCGAGCGTCTTGCCGACGCGAAGGAGACGGTCGCCGGCGAGTTCGACCTTCATGTCATCGGCGTCGTAGCGATCCTTCCGGTCGATCGTCACCGTAATGGGTGCCGTCGCTTCCTTGAGCACCCGCGCGAGAACTGCCGGCTCGAAGAGCGTGTCGCCGTTGACGAGGACGAGGCGCTCGGCGCTCGAAATCTCCTGCCGCGCCATGAAGCAGCTCGCGAGGTTGTCCGAGACGCTGAAAAACGGATTCAGTATGGCCTTGATCGAAAGGCCCGGAAGCCTGACCCGCGCGATCTCGGATTCGACGCTGTCCGCTGCGAAGCCGGTCACGACCGCAATCTCCCTGACGCCGCAGCTGTAAAGGGTCCGGATCTGCCATTCCAGCAAGGTGCGGCCCGACAGCCGGATGAGGCATTTCGGCCGGTTCTCGGTGACCGGCAACAGCCGCTTTCCTTGTCCTGCCGCGAGCACAACAGCTTTCAACACGTCTCCACCATACTTGATGGACCCGCAAGGATCCGAACGGCTACCAATCGTCGACCGGACGAGTCGCCCACTGGATCGTGCAGCATCGAGCGCCCGTGAGGGCGAGTTGCAACAATCGGGGATGCGTCGCCAAGGGGACAAGAAGTTGCCAACAGTCCCAGAGGACGGCAAGGAAATAGTTCGGAAGCCGGCGACACCGTGATTACCGCTTTCTTGCGGCCCGGCATGCTCAATTTTTCAAGGAGGCGGACGTCACCGAGCGGGATGGGGTGACCTCCGAGCGTGCCTTTCGTCCGTTTTGTCCGGCGATGCGTAGGACGGCCGCTTCGTCCGCCGGGCAGCGGCGCCTGCCGGAGCCGCGAGATCATCGAGAATCGGACACTCAGGGCGATGGTCACCGTGACAGTGGCGGGCGAGGTGCTCGAGCGTCCGCGCCATCGATTCCAGCTCTGCGATCTTGCGCCGCAGCTCGTCCACATGAGCGAGCGCGATCCGCTTGACGTCGGCGCTCGAGCGTCGGCGGTCACGCCAGAGCTCGAGAAGCTGCTTGATCTGGTGCAGCGAAAAGCCGAGATCGCGCGCGCGACGAATGAAGCGCAGCGCGTAAACGTCGCTGTCGGAGTAGATGCGGTAGCCGCTGCGGCTGCGCGCCGCCGGCGAAAGAAGCCCGATCGCCTCGTAATGCCGGATCATCTTCGCTGAGACGCCCGAGCTGCGTGCAGCTTCTCCGATGTTCATGCGCGTGCACCTCCCGTCGATGGGGTCCAACGGCGCAGGAGAAGCGCGTTGGTGACGACGCTGACGCTCGAAAGCGCCATCGCCGCCCCGGCGATCATCGGGCTGAGGAAGCCGAGCGCCGCCAGAGGAATGCCGACGACATTGTAGACGAAGGCCCAGAAAAGGTTCTGCCGGATCTTCGCGTATGTCCGCCGGGAGATCTCGATCGCCGAGGGGATCAGAGCGGGGTCGCCGCGCATCAGCGTGATGCCTGCGGTATGCATCGCTACGTCGGTTCCGGTCGCCATCGCGATCCCGATGTCGGCGGCGGCGAGGGCAGGGGCGTCGTTCACCCCGTCGCCCACCATCGCGACCGCGCCACGATTCTCGGTCTTGAGCTTCACGACCACGTCGGCCTTGTCCTGCGGCAGGACTTCCGCGCGGACTTCGTCGATGCCGAGCTGCCGGGCGGCAGCATGCGCGCTACCGGCGTTGTCGCCGGTTAGGAGAACGGTCCGGATACCGCTCCTTCTCAGCCGCGCCACCGCCTCGGCGGCCGACGCCTTTACCGAATCGCCAAACGCCACGAGCCCGAGGAGCCTTGACGTCGGTGCGGCTTCGGCGATCCAGGATACGGTCCGGCCCTGCTGCTCGAGCGCTTCGGCCTCGAGGGCGAGGGAGCCGAGATCGATCCCGAGCTCGGCCATAAGCCTGCTGTTTCCGAGGCGGACCGATCGGCCCTCTACCGTTGCGGCCACCCCGCGGCCTGGGAGTGCGCGGACGTCGCTCGCGGCGAGATACCTGATATCGGCGGCCTCAGCTTCGGCGACGACCGCGCGCGCCAGCGGGTGCTCGCTGCCCGCCTGGACGGACGCCATGAGGCGCAGAAGCTCGGTGCGCTCGATTCCGTTCGGCACGAGCGCCACGACAGACGGCTTGCCTTCGGTGAGCGTGCCGGTCTTGTCGAAGGCGACGGTGGTGACTGCATGTGCGCGCTCGAGCGCCTCCGCGTCCTTGATCAGGATGCCGGCGCGCGCAGCAATGCCGGTTCCGACCATGATCGCCGTCGGGGTCGCGAGGCCCAGCGCGCATGGGCAGGCGATGACGAGCACGGCCACCGCATTGACGACCCCTGCCTCGGCGTTTCCTGCTCCGAGCCACCAGCCGAGGAACGTTGCGAGCGCTATTGCCAGGACGATCGGAACGAAGACGGAAGCGACCCGATCGACGAGCCGCTGGATCGGCGCTTTTGCCGCCTGCGCGCTCTCGACCAGCCGGATGATCCGGGCGAGGGTCGATTCCGCGCCGACCGCGACCGCCTCGACCACGAGAAGGCCCTCTGCGTTGATCGATCCGCCGGTGACCCGATCGCCAGGTTCCTTGGCCACGGGCAGGCTCTCCCCGGTGATGAGCGACTCGTCGGCATGGGATGCGCCTTCCCGTACGATGCCGTCGACCGGTATGCGCTCGCCGGGGCGGACCACGACGCGATCGCCGCGCGCGACGGAATCAACGGCAACCTCGATCTCCCGCCCATCGGAACGGCGGACGCGGGCCCGTTCCGGGCGAAGGGCCCTCAGGGCGCGAATTGCCGCGGTGGTTTGACGCTTCGCGCGCCCCTCGAGCCACTTGCCCAAGAGGACGAGCGTGATCACGACCGCCGCTGCCTCGAAGTAGAGGTGGGGCATTTGCCCCGCGGGGGTAGCGAGGAGATGGTAGAGGCTGAGCGCGAAGGCTGCCGACGTGCCGAGGGCGATCAGCAGATCCATGTTGCCCGTTCCGGCCCGGACCGCGCGCCAGCCCTGAACGTAGAACCGGCCCCCGAGCCAGAACTGGACAGGGCTCGCGAGGAGGAACTGCGCCCAGCTGGGCAGCGCCCAATGGATCCCGAACGGCTCGAGCGCCATCGGAAGCGCGAGCGGAGCGGAGAGGACCGCTGCGAGGGCAACATAGGCGCTTTCACGGCGGCTCCGCGCGGCGGCTTCGGCCTCTCGGGGAGAAGCCGGGCCCGAATCGGCCGCCGGCCTCGCCTCGTAGCCCGCACGCTCGACGGCGGCGAGCAGGGCAGGCACGGGCGCAGTACCGACAACCCGGGCTCTTTCGCTCGCGAGATTGACCTCGGCGCCGATCACGCCGGGTGCCGACCGCAACGCCCGCTCGACCCGCGCCACGCAAGAGGCACAGGTCATCCCTTCGATCGAGAGATCAATCGTCTCGTAGACCGGCTCGTAGCCGGCCCGCTCGATTGCTGCTGCGACCGCGGCCAGGTCGGTGCGCCCGGGTTCGAACCGGACAGCGGCCTTCTCGGTCGCGAGGTTGACCGAGACCTCTCGCACCCCGGGAACGGCGCGGATGGCCTTTTCGACCCGGGAGACGCACGAGGCGCAGGTCATTCCGCGGACGGCGATGCTCATCGCCGCTTCGCCTTCGAGCGCCGGCGCCGCATCTGCTGGTTCTTGAGGTCGTGACCTCGCCGGCGCCTGCACAGTACTCATCCCTCGCTCCGAGCTCATTGCGAGCATCATGTGGGGCTTCCCACTCTGGGAAGGTCAAGTCTGGAGGAGGAAGTCCGGTTCCGGGGCTTGGATTCGGCCGGGCGAGTGTGCAGATAGATTTGTCTGAGAGATGAGCCTCAGATGGTATGGCCTGACGCTCCTCGCTTCTTACCTTCAATTCGGACTTCGCACGTTCGTCGGCCCTCGCGGCCGGCCGGCGGCGCTGCCATGAGGAGGTGAGCTTGCCCGACGCGACCCGCCATGAGCATCCTCCCGACCGCTTCTATATCGCCGCTACAGCTCAGGTGATGGAGCGCGCTGCGCGCGTGCTCAAGGCAGGTGACACGTTCGGCGTCTTCGACGTCAAAGGCGATATCGTAACGGCGGAGCACGCAGCCGAAGGCATCTTTCACGAGGATACGCGTTACCTCTCCGAATTTCGGATGCGCATCGCCGGGGGCGACTTCCTTCTTCTCGGCTCCACGGTGAACGAGGAAGCGACGCTCGCGGTCGACTTCACGAATCCCGACGTCATGCGGCAGGGGCGGGTCGCGGTGCCTCGAGAGCTCTTGCACGTTCTGCGCACGAAGCGGCTCGAGCCCGGCCTCTGCCGCGAGACGCTGCGGTTTCACAATTACGGTGCGGAGCGGCTGCAGCTTCCGCTCTCCTTTTCGTTCGCGGCCGACTTCCGAGATATCTTCGAGGTGCGCGGCATGACGCGCGTACGACGCGGCGAACACCATCCGGACCGGGTCGAGCACAACGGCGTGGTGTTGGCCTATACCGGCCTCGATGGAAGACGACGCGAGACGGTGCTGCGCTTCGATCCGGCGCCGAGGCGCATCAGCGGCGGAACCGCGCAGTTTCAGATCGACCTCGGGCCGGGCGAGGACTCGACGCTCGAGATCGAGATCCGGTGCGGCGCAGCAGGTGCCGCCCGCGCCGGCGCAGCTCGCCACAACGTCAAGCGCCACACGGCCTGGATCACCAGCGACAACGCTCTCTTCAACGAATGGGTCGCGCGCTCGCGCGCCGACATCGACATGCTCGTGACCGAGACGCCGCAAGGACCCTATCCCTATGCGGGCATCCCTTGGTTCAGCACCGCGTTCGGTCGCGACGGGCTTATTGCCGCGTATCTCGGCCTCTGGGTCGATCCCGAGCTCGCCAAGGGGGTTCTGGCCTACCTCGCGGCCCGCCAGGCGACCGCGGTCGATCCTGC
Organism: Rhodospirillales bacterium; assembly: GCA_019689675.1. Lineage (GTDB taxonomy): Bacteria > Pseudomonadota > Alphaproteobacteria > ATCC43930 > CGMCC-115725 > JADGGZ01. Next base: position 29,116 of record JADGGZ010000019.1, read on the forward strand.
GAACGACGCGCAGCCCGGCAAGATTCTTCACGAGGTGCGCCACGGCGAGATGGCGGCGCTCCGCGAGGTGCCGTTCGGCCTCTACTACGGCAGCATCGATTCCACGCCGCTTTTCGTCATGCTCGCCGCAGCGTACTGGGAGCGGACCGGCGACGTGGAGTTCATACGTGCGCTCTGGCCGAACATAGAGGCGGCACTCCACTGGATCGACCGCTACGGCGACGTCGACGGAGACGGTTTCCTCGAATACGCGCGGGAGGCGGAAAACGGGCTCGTCAACCAGGGCTGGAAGGATTCGAACGATTCCGTCTTCCATGAGGATGGCGAGCTCGCGGAGCCGCCGATCGCACTGGTCGAGGTACAGGCGTACGCTTACGGCGCCAAGATGGGCGCGGTACGCCTTGCGCGTGCGCTCGGCCGTACCCTCGATGCGCAGCGCCTCTTTGCCGAGGCGATGGAGCTGCGCGTGCGTTTCGAGCGGGCATTCTGGTGCGAAGAGCTCGGCACCTACGCGTTGGCCCTCGACGGCCAGAAGCGTCGCTGCCGCGTCCGCGTCTCGAACGCCGGCCATGCGCTTTTCTGCGGCATCGCGAGCAAGGACCGTGCGCAACGCGTCGCCGCGTGTCTGATGGACGACGCCGGCTTCTCGGGCTGGGGCATTCGGACCGTAGCCGCCGGCATGGCTCGCTACAATCCCATGTCGTATCACAACGGCTCGATCTGGCCGCACGACAATGCGCTCATCGGCATCGGGCTCGGCCGGTACGACCTG
>JADGGZ010000193.1 GCA_019689675.1 Rhodospirillales bacterium
TCGTAGCGCTTGCCGATCCAGTGCGAGCCCTTGACGTGCTCGACGAACCGGAACGGCCCGGTGCCGAGAATGTTCTGGCGCGGGAAGTTCGGGTCCTGCTTCAGCTTCGCCGCCGAATAGAGGCAGTTCCAGGGGCTGGCGAAATTCTGCAGCATGGCCGCGTCCGGCTTGCCGAGCTTGAAGACCACCGTGTACTTGTCCGGGGTCTCGATGGACGTGATGTCCTCGAAGGAGGCCTGACGCAGCGAGACGACGCCTTCGGGCGGATTGCGCAGGCGGTCGTAGGTCGCCTTGACGTCCTCGGACGTGAAGGGCGTGCCGTCGTGGAACTTGATGTTCTGCTTCAGCTTGAACGTGTAGGTCAGCTGATCCTGCGAGACCTCGTAGCTCGCCGCCGCGTCCGGGATCACCTTCGGATAGTTGGCGGTGTCGAACTTCAGGAGCGTCGAGTAGTGCGGCGCGAGCCAGTGGATCGCGGCGAAGCTCGAGTTGGCGTGGCAGTCGTAGTTGGGCGGCTCGCCGGAGATGGCGAACTCGAGCGTGCCGCCCTTCTTCGGCGACTGCGCGAGGGCCGGCGCGGCGAGCGCGATCAAGGCTACCGAGCCGAAAAGCATCAAAGATCTCACGAGCACTCCTCCTCCCTTGGGTTCTTGAACATTCAAATCTTGATGCACGCGGCCTTGTGGCCGGAAGAGATCTCGCGGAGGTCCGGCACGACCTTCTTGCATTCCTCCGACGCCAGCGGACAGCGGGTATGGAAGACGCAGCCTGCCGGAGGCGCGAGCGGCGAGGGCAGCTCGCCGCGCAACGCCCGCGGCGCACGCTTGCGCTCGATCGCCGGGTCCGGCACCGGCGCCGCGTCGAGCAGCGCCTTCGTGTAAGGGTGCTGCGGGTCCCGGTAGAGCTCGTCGCGCTCGGCGATCTCCATGATGCGGCCGAGATACATCACGGCGACCCGGTGCGAGATGTGGCGAACGACCGCGAGGTCGTGCGCGATGAAGAGAAAGGCGAGCCCGAGCCGCTCCTGAAGCTCCTCGAGAAGGTTGATGATCTGGCCCTGGATCGAGACATCGAGCGCCGAGACCGGCTCGTCGCAGACGATGAACTTGGGATCCATCGCGAGCGCCCGCGCGATGCCGACGCGCTGGCGCTGCCCGCCCGAGAGCTGATGCGGATAACGCTCGGCCATGTAGGGGTAGAGGCCGACCTGGGTCAGGAGCTCGGCGACGCGCTCCGTCGCCGCCTTACGGTTCGGCACGAGCTTATAGACGTTGAGCGGCTCGGCGATGATCTGACCCACGGTCATGCGCGGGTTCAGCGAGGAGAACGGGTCCTGGAAGATGACCTGGATCTGCGTGCGCAGCCGCTTCATCTCGGCGCGCGAGGCGTTGACGATGTCGACGCCGTTGAAGCGCACCTCGCCGCCCGTCGCCTCCTCGAGCTTGAGGACGGTGCGCCCGACCGTGGTCTTGCCGCACCCGGACTCGCCGACGAGGCCGAGCGTCTGCCCCGCGGGCACGTCGAAGGAAACGTCCTCGACCGCCTTCACCGTCGCCTTGCCGCCGGCAAGCCCCTTTCCCCGCACCTCGAAGTGCTTGCGGAGGTTGCGCACCTCGAGGACCGGGCGCGGCTCGGCGCGCGCGGCCGGCTCCGCGACCGTCGCCGGCACGCGGGCGGGCTCGGCGAGGCCGGCGGCGATCTCTTCGGCGCGGTGGCAGGCCGACCAGTGCGCGGGCTCGATCTCGCGCAGCAAAGGATCGGCCTCGCAGGCGTCGATCCGCAGCCGGCAGCGCGCGGCGAACCGGCAGCCGGTCGGCGGATCGAGCAGGTTGGGCGGCAGCCCCTCGATCGTCTCGAGCTTGACGCCCTTCGGGCGGTCGAGCCGCGGCACGGAGCGCAGAAGCCCGATCGTGTAGGGATGCCGCGGGCGGCCGAAGATCTCCCCCGCGGTGCCGCTCTCGACGATGCGCGCCGCGTACATGACGTTCACGCGGTCGGCGTAGCGCGCGACGATGCCGAGATTGTGCGTGATGATGACGAGCGCGATGTCGAGGCGGCGCGACAGGTCCTTCATCAGCTCGAGGATCTGCGCCTGGATGGTGACGTCGAGCGCCGTCGTCGGCTCGTCGGCGATGATGAGCTTGGGGTTGCAGGCGAGGCCGATCGCGATCATCACCCGCTGGCGCATCCCGCCCGAAAGCTGGTGCGGGTACTGGTCGAGCCGGCGGTTCGCGTCGGTGATGCCGACCATCTCGAGGAGCTCGGCGGCGCGCGCCCGGGCCTTCTCGTCGTCCATGCCGAGATGGATCTTCAAGGGCTCCATGAGCTGCAGCCCGATCGTCAGGACCGGGTTCAGCGAGGTCATCGGCTCCTGGAAGATCATCGAGATGTCGCGCCCGCGCACCGCGCGCATCTCTTCGTCCGACAGCTCCAGGAGATTGCGGCCCTCGAAGCGGATCCTGCCGCGCGCGATCCGGCCCGCCGGCTTCGCGAGAAGGCGCATGATGGCGAGCGAGGAGACCGATTTTCCGCAGCCGGACTCGCCGACGAGCGCGACGATCTCGCCCGGGCGCACAGTGTAGCTGACGCCCTCGACGGCCCGGACCACGCCGTTGGCCGTCTCGAAGTGGACGTGCAGATCCTCGACTTCCAGGAGCGGCGCGGTTTCCGCCGCCAATTTCTTGTCGGCCAGAACCTCGGCCGCGACCCCCCTCGACACTCTGTTTCCGTCCTCCCTCCGCGCAGCGAGCCCTATCACGTGCGGCGCCGCGGCGGCAAGCGATGACGCCGCTGGGCGGTGGAGAAGAACAGCGCAATCTTGTATGTAGCTGCCTCGTTGCGCCCGCTCGACCTTCTGCGCACGCTCGCCGTGATGTTGATCTGGGGCCTCAACTTCATCGCCGCGAAGTGGGGCCTCGCCGAGTTCCCGCCGCTCCTGATGATGGCGCTGCGGTTCGGCATCGTCGCGCTGCTGCTGTGCCCCTGGAACCGTCTCCCGCCGCGGCTGCTGCCGCACGTCCTCGCCCTCTCGCTGACGCTCGGCAGCGTGCATTTCAGCCTGATGTTCGCCGGTCTCGCGCGCGCCGACGCCTCGCTCGCGGCGCTGCTCACCCCCGTGCAGGTGCCCGCGGCGGCCGTGCTCGCGGCGCTCGTCTTCCGCGAGCGTCTCGCGCTCCGCCTCGCGCTCGGCCTTCTCGTGGCGTTCCTCGGGATCGTCCTCATCGCGGGAGCGCCGCGCGCGAGCGACCCGGCGGCAGTGGCGATGATCCTCGGCGCCGCGTTCGTCTGGGCCATCGCCAACATCCAGCTGAAATTCGTCGCCGGCGCCGATCCCTTCGTCCTCACCGGCTGGATCGCGTTCTTCGCGACGCCGCAGCTCGTCGCGCTTTCGCTCCTCCTCGAAGGCGAGCACGGGCTCGTCATGGCCGAGGCGAGCTGGCTCGGATGGGGCTCGGTCCTCTATCAGTCGGTCGCGGTCGCGATCCTCAGCTACGCGCTGTGGTACCGCCTCATCCGGATCTACCCCGTCAGCCAGATGATGCCGTTCACGCTGCTCGCCCCCGTGATCGCGGTCGCGGGCGCGGTGCTGCTTCTCGGCGAGGAGCTGACGCTGCGCGTCGCCGCGGGCGGCGTCGCGACGATGGCGGGCGTCGCCATCACGGTCTTCCGGCCGCGAAACGCTTGACGGCGCGGCGTCGATCGCGACCATCCGCGACCATGCGACTTCACGCTCGGCCTTCGCCGAACTGGAACGAGCGGCGGCGGCCGATCTCGATGCTCGTGCTCCACTACACGGGAATGCCGAGCGCCGCGGAAGCGCTCGACCGGCTCTGCGACCCGGCGGCGGAGGTCTCGGCGCACTACCTCGTCGACGAGGACGGCACGGTCTGGTCGCTGGTGCCCGAGGAATGCCGCGCCTGGCACGCGGGACTTTCGTTCTGGCGCGGCGAAACCGACGTCAACTCGGCCTCGATCGGGATCGAGATCGTCAATCCCGGCCACGAATTCGGCTACCGGCCCTTCCCCGAGGCGCAGATGCGCGCCGTCGAGAGGCTCGCGGGCGAGATCCTGGCCCGCCATCCGATCCCGGCCTGGAACGTCGTCGGCCATTCGGACGTGGCGCCGAGGCGCAAGCAGGACCCGGGCGAGCTCTTCGACTGGGCTCGCCTCGCCCGCGCCGGGATCGGCCTCTGGCCCGAAGCCGCCCCCGCGCCCAGCGCCGCGCCGGAGCAGGATCTTGCCCGGATTGGTTACGAGACGGCCGACCTCGCCGCCACCCTCGCCGCGTTCCAGCGCCGCTTCCGGCCCTCCCGCATCGACGGCGCGCTCGACGAGGAGACGAGCCGGCTCATCGCGGCGGTGGCCGCCATGGTGACGCCCAGCGACAGGATCGCCTGAAATAACAGGTGAAAAACAGGCTGCTGCACTGCAGCATGCCGCTTCGGCGAGCGAAATTTACAGGCGAGAACAGGTGGCGCGCAGCGCCGGACGCCCCCCGGGCGGCATCCGGCCGGGCGCGACATACGTCTTCTTCACGATGTCAAAGAGCGCGGCACCGAGCTTAGACCCGATCAGGACCTGTATGCAACTATTCCGGACATATTCGCTAGCCTCAGCTGCGGCGCTCGACCAGCCGGCGCTTGATCATCGCGATCGCCTTGCCCGGATTGAGGCCCTTCGGGCAGGTGCGGGTGCAGTTCATGATCGTGTGGCAGCGATAGAGCCGGAACGGGTCCTCGAGGAAGTCGAGGCGCTCCTCCGTCGCCTCGTCGCGGCTGTCGGAAATCCAGCGATAGGCCTGGAGCAGCACCGCCGGCCCCATGTAGCGCTCGCCGTTCCACCACCAGCTCGGACAGGAGCCGGTGCAGCAGAAGCAGAGAATGCACTCCCAGAGCCCGTCGAGCTTCTCGCGCTCCTCGACCGATTGCGGCCGCTCGCGGTCGGGCGGCGGCGGCGTCCTCGTCTTGAGCCAGGGCTCGATGGCGCGGTACTGCGCATAGACGTGCGTGAGGTCCGGCACCAGGTCCTTCACCACCGGCATGTGCGGCAGAGGATAGATGCGCACGTCGCCGCGGATCTCGTCGATCGGCTTCAGGCACGCGAGCGTGTTCGTGCCGTCGATGTTCATCGCGCAGGAGCCGCAGATCCCCTCGCGGCAGGAGCGGCGGAAGGTCAGCGTCGTGTCGACCTCGTTCTTGATCTTGATGAGGGCGTCGAGAACCATCGGACCGCAGGCCGCCAAATCCAGCTCGTACGTGTCGACGCGCGGGTTCTGCCCGTCATCGGGGTTCCAGCGGTAGATCTTGAATCGCTTGATCCGAGCCGCGCCCGCCGGCGCCGGCCAGGTCTTGCCGGTTCCGATCTTCGAGTTGGCAGGAAGCGTGAACTCGGCCATTCGATTACATCCCTCCGATGGGAAAAGCATGCGCGTCGAACAAAGGAGAGATGCTGCGGCGTATCATCGCTGCACGCGCTCGCCCGGTTCGGCGCGGACCGCCTCCGCACGGCGCAGCACCTCCTCGCAAAGCGCATCGACGATGACGCCGAGCCCCGGCTCCGAGGTGCAACACTGGCCGGTGACGCAGGGGCAGAAAGTGTGCTGAACCGCGAGCGTGGCGCAGCGCTTCAGCCCCCATTCCGGCTGATTGCCGTAGAGCCGCAGCGCGAGCGCGACGGCCGCCTCGACCTGCGACACGGGGACCGCTTCGACGTACGCGTCCCTGTACATGAGAGCCTCGCTTTCGTCGGTCGAAGCTCATTTGCGTGCCGTCGCCCCGCCATGCAACCCTTTGCCGCATCCGGCCGCGGAAGCCGAAGCGTCGCGACTTGCCGAGGCGGCGACGCGGCCGTTCACCGCGGCCCCCTTTTCGAAGCGAGAACGCGCCCCACCTGCTCTGGATAGCCCGACGGCTCTCTAGAGAAGGAGCGCACGATGCGAAGGTCGCTTTCTTTCTCCGAAGACGAAAGGCGTCTCGACCCGGTCGAAAGCCAATCCCGCGACAGCTTTCCCGCAAGCGATGCGCCGGGATGGACCCCGGTCACCCATACCGGCACCCCAAGGAAGCCGGAAACAACGGCGCGTCGGAAAGGAGCGAAATGAGCGAGAAGATGTATCCGCCGTCATCCCCCGAAACGGCGCGCGAACGCCGCGCGCTCGCCCCCGAGATTCACGCCGCGTTCGACGAGTTCAGCCGGCGCGTCTTCGCCGACGGCGCCTTGCCGTCGAAGACGAAGCAGCTCATCGCCGTCGCGGTGGCTCACGTCACGCAATGCCCCTACTGCATCAAGGGGCATACGAAAGCGGCCTTGCGGCATGGCGCGACGCCGCAGGAGCTGATGGAAGCGATCTGGGTCGCGGCGGAAATGCGCGCGGGCGGCGCTTTCGCCCATGCGGCGATCTGCATCGCGACAATGAAAGGGGAAGAGGCGAAGAAGGAAGAGCAGACGACGCGGGCTTGAAGCCCCGTGGCCTCGCTCAGCACGGAGCGCGCAGGATGAAGCGCAAGCCCGACATCAGGATCAAGCGGGTCTACGAGGCGCCCGACGAGAGCGACGGGTACCGCGTGCTCGTCGACCGGCTCTGGCCACGCGGGCTCAAGAAGGAAGCGGCGGCGCTCGATGCGTGGCACCGCGAGCTCGCGCCGAGCGACGCGCTGCGGCGCTGGTTCGGCCACGACGTCGCGCGCTGGCCCGAGTTCCGCCGCCGCTACGTCGAGGAGCTCCGCGACAAGGAGGAGGCGCTCGAGGCCTTGCGCGCGGTCGCGCGCGAGCGGCGGCTCACGCTCCTCTTCGCGGCGCGGGACGAGGCGCACAACGATGCGGTGGTGCTGCGCGAGGTGCTGCTCTCGCCCGAAGCGACCGGCCGCGCGCGTTGAGCTTCGGCCGCGGCGGGACCATATTCTTCAGCGCCAGTCGGCCGGATGGCCGCCTTCGGCCGCAAGGCCGGGGGAGGAAAGTCCGGGCTCCACGGAAACACGGTGCCGGGTAACGCCCGGCGGGGGCAACCCTAGGGAAAGTGCCACAGAAAGCAAACCGCCGAGGCGCCTTCGGGCGCCGGCAAGGGTGAAAGGGTGCGGTAAGAGCGCACCGCGCGCCCGGCAACGGGAGCGGCACGGCAAACCCCACCGGGAGCAAGACCAAGTAGGGGCGGCGGGTCCTTCGGGACCGGGCGCGTTTCCGCGCCGCCGCCCGGGTCGGTCGCGCGAGGCGTCCAGCGATGGACGTCCCAGATGAATGGCCATCCCCTGC
>JADGGZ010000020.1 GCA_019689675.1 Rhodospirillales bacterium
CCGTGGGACGCAATCCCGCGATAGTCTTGGCGCGGGAAAACCTTTTCCGGGAGGCCGTCTTGGTCGAGTTGACGAATCCGCTCCGCGCACGGCTCGCGACCGGGGCGGTCGCGGCGGGGATCGGCGCAAAGCTCGTTGCGAATGTCGAGATTGCGCCGCTCCTCCGTACCGCCGGTTTCGACTGGCTTTTCATCGATCTCGAACATGGCAAGCTCTCGGTGGAGAGCGCGTGCGAGCTTTCGACCGCAGCGCTGGCGGCCGGCATCGCGCCGATCGTCCGCATCCCCGCGCGCCAGTATTGGCTGGGCGCGCGGGTCCTCGACGGTGGAGCGCTCGGAATCGTGGTGCCGCACGTCGATACGCCCGAGGAGGCGCGTGCGATCGTCGATGCGTTCCGGTTCCCGCCGCGCGGTCATCGCTCGATGAGCGGCAACTACCCGCATTTCGGCTTCGCGGGCGTGCCCACGGCGGCAGCCGCGCAGGCGCTCGACGCCGCCACCTTTCTCGTCGCGATGATCGAGACCCCGGCCGCGGTGGAGGCTGCGGAGAGCATCGCGGCGGTAGAGGGGCTGGACGCGCTCCTCGTCGGTTGCTCCGACCTTTCCGCAGAAATCGGAACGCCGGGACAGGTCGGGGGCGAGCGAGTCGCGGCGGCGATCGAGCGCGTGGTTGCCGCCTGCCGCAGGCACGGGAAGACCCCCGGCTTCGGCGGCGCCTATGCGGAGGAGCTTCTGAAGCGCTACTCCCTGTTGGGAATGCGCCTCGTCCTCGCCGGCAACGACGTCTCTATCCTCGCCGAGGCCGCGCGAGCGCGGGCCGAGCTGGTTCGAAACTTGGGGGCTGAGCCGCGCGCCTAGGCCAGCCGGATCACGCCGGCTTCCCGTCGGCGTGGAGCACCAGCACGTCGCGAACCGCGCGATTGAGCGGCGTCGGGACGCCCGCCGCCTCGCCGAGCGCGACCACCCCGCCGGCGAGCCACATCAGTTCGAGCCGGTTGCCGCGCTCCAGATCGTGGTGCATCGAGGCGGTCGTGTCGGCGGGAAGCGTATCGAAGAACGACAAGCGCTCGTCTGCGAAAGACGGGTCGATGTCGACGCCGTACGCTCGCCCGACCGCGATGGTTTCGCGCATGAGGTCGAGAAGAAACGCGCGGGTCATCGGATGGCTGCGGACGCGCCCGATCGGCATGCGCGTCGCCGCGGTCGCGCCGGACATCGCCACGAGAAAGACGAACTTTTCCCAGATGGCGCGCCGTACGTCGGAACTCAGCTCGACGTCGATCCTCGCGCGCCTGCAGGCTTCGAGGAAGGCTTCCGACCGCGGCGAGCGCCGTCCGTCGTATTCGCCGAAAACGAGACGCTGCATCGTGCCGGTGTGCTTGATGACGCCGGGCCGCTCGATCACCGCCGCGATGTAGCAGACGCCGCCCATCACCGGCTCGGGGCCGAGCACTTTGCGGAGCACGTCGTCCTTCTGCACGCCGTTCTGGAGCGAGACGACCGCTGTTTCGGGGCCGATCAGCGGCCGAATGCGTTCAGCCGCCGCTTCGGTGTCCCAGAGTTTCACCGCGAAGACGACGAGGTCGACTTTCCCGAGGGTCGACGGATCGTCGGTCACGCGCGGATTTACCAGATGCGCGGCGCCAAGCGCGCTCTCGACCCTCAGCCCCTCCCGGCGCATCGCGTCGAGATGGGCGCCGCGCGCCACGAAGCCGACCTCGCATCCCGCCTCGGCGAGGCGGGCACCGAAGTAGCCGCCGACCCCGCCCGAACCCATCACCGCGATTTTCATGCCGTCGCTCCATGGATGGCTCGCCAAATCTTCTCCGGCGTCAGCGGCATGTCGAGGCTCCTGATTCCCCATTCGCGAAGCGCATCGAGAACGGCATGAACGACAGCCGGTGGGGCGCCGGTCGCGCCGGCCTCGCCGCAGCCCTTGGCGCCGAGCGGGTTGGTCGGGGTCGGCGCGCCCTCGTAGAGCTGGACGTCGATCAACGGCAGGTTGTCGGCCCGCGGCAGACAGTAGTCCATGAAGGAGCCCGAGAGGAGCTGAGCCGAATCCGGATCGTAAACCCCCTCCTCGTAAAGCGCCTGACCGATGCCCTGCACGACGCCGCCTACGACCTGCCCTTTGACGAGAAGGGGATTGATCACGCGGCCGAAGTCGTCGACCACGGTGTAGCGGACGATCCGCACGATGCCGGTCGCGGGCTCGAGCTCGATCTCGCAGACATGCGCGCCGTTCGGGTAGTTGGTTCCCTCGCGCTCGTAGCGGGCGGTCTCGTCCAGCCCCGGTGCGAGCCCTTCTGGAAGCCTCTTCGGGTCGAACGCGGCGCGGACGACCTCGTCGAAAGAGACGACGCGGTCGGTGCCGGCGATCCGATAACGTCCGGGCTCGTACTCGATGTCCGCCGCGGCGGCCTCGAGGAGGTGGGCGGCGATCGTCTTCCCTTTCTCGACGATCTTGCGCGCGGCGAGCACCACCGCGGTGCCGCCGAGATTGAGCGACCGCGAGCCGCCGTGACCGCCGCCTTCCGGAGTCGCGTCGGTGTCCGCCTGACGGAACGTTATCCGTTGCGGGTCGATTCCGAACTCGGCGGCGGCGAGCTGGGCGAAGCTCGTTTCATGGCCCTGACCGTTCGACTGCGTGCCGACGGCGAGCGTCGCGCTTCCGTCGGGCGCGAAGGCGATGCGCGCAGCGTCGGAAGGCGGCCCGAGCGTCGCCTCGAGGTAGTAGGCGAGGCCGAGGCCGCGGCGTAGCCCCTTCGCCTTGGCCGCCGCGGCCCGGGCGGGGAATCCGGCGGCGTCCGCCCGCTCGAGCGCGCGGTCGAGGAGGAGAGGAAACGCCCCGCTGTCGATCGTTCGTCCGAGCGCGGTCTTGTAGGGAAGCTGCTCCGGAGCGATGAGGTTGCGACGGCGCAGCTCGGCGGGCGAAACGGCGAGCTCGTGCGCGGCCGCCTCGATCGCCCGCTCGAGAAGGTAGATCGACTCCGGCCGCCCGGCGCCCCTATAAGCATCGACCGGCACCGTATTCGTGTACGCGGCACGCACGTGCATGTAGACAGCCGGAATGGCGTAGGCGCCGCCGAGCACGGCGGCCGTTGGCACGGTCGGGATGAGAGCGCCGTTCGTCGAGAGATAGGCGCCTAGATTCGCGGTCGTGTCGACCTCGAGCGCGACGATCTTCTGCTGCGCGTCGAAGCCGATCCTGACGCGGGACAAGAGATCGCGTGCGTGCGCATCCGACTGGAAGGACCCGGCGCGGTCGTTCGTCCATTTGACCGGCCGCCGCAGCTTATCGGCTGCGAACAGAACCATCGCGTTCTCGGGCTGGAGCTGGTTCTTGGCGCCGAATCCGCCGCCCACGTCGTCGGCGTAGCAGCGCAGCCGGTCGTTCCTCCAGCCGAGCCATTCGGCGAGCTGGGTGCGAAACGCGAAAGGGTTCTGGATCGACCCCGCGAACTCGAACCGGTTCCGCTCGGCGTCGTAGCGCGCGACGCAGCCGCGCGGCTCCATCGAGTTCGGGATGAGCCGGTTGTTGCGAAGCTCGATCTCGGTGACATGGGCTGCCCCGGCGAGGGCCGCGCGGGTCCGCGCCGCATCCCCGACCTCCCAGCGGAAGGCGAGATTTCCGGGGATCTCGTCGAAAAGAAGCGGGGCGCCCGCCGCGAGCGCGTCGGCGGCGAGTGCCACCGCCGGAAGCGCTTCATACTCGATTTCAACCAGCTCGGCTGCGTCCTCCGCCGCCGCTAGGCTTTCCGCAATCACCATCGCCACCGGCTCGCCGACATATCGGACCCGGCCATTCGCGAGCGCGGGACGAGGCGCGATGGCGACCCCGGAGCCGTCGGGCTGCTTGATCGGCGGCTTGACCGGCAAGGGACCGAGCCCCGCTCCGGCGAGATCGGCTCCGGTAAAGACGGCGACGACCCCTGGCACTGCACGGGCGGCCGTGGTGTCGATCCTGCCGATCCGCGCATGGGCGTAAGGCGAGCGGAGGAACACCGCCTGCAGCATCCCTGGCTCCGTCCGGTCGTCGACGTAGCGTCCTCGACCGGTGATGAAGCGGAGATCCTCGATCCGGCGCATCGGCTGCCCGATGCCGAACCGTGCGATGGCGCTGCTGTCGTCCTTCATTCTTCCCCGTTGTCTCCCTTGTCGAGAGATGACATCAGCATGACAGTTCCGTTGCGGGAACCCGGTTCCGCCGCAACGCAGGAAAGCGTTCTCGGAAAAGGGGTCAGACCTCAGGCCGCCACGAGACCGAGCCGCGCGTCACGATCCCGCAGCCATCGCACCACCGGGATCGACAGCAGCACCATCCACGCCTTTCCGACGATCTGGCCGAGCAGGAAGGAGAGATCGCCGAAGGCGAGCTGGAGGAACACGGCGCTGTCGACCACGAGTCCGACGATGCTCGAAGCGACGACAGCGAGAACGAGCCCGCGCCGCTGCAGCGGGGTATAGACCGCGAGGTCGGCGAATTCGGAAACGAGGAAGGCGACGGCAGAAGCGAGGATGAGGCTCGGCGGTGCGAGCGCGGCGGAAAGCGCGGCTCCGCCGACGATCGCCAAGCTCGCCGCGGCGAGACCGAGGCGGCGCTGCACCAGATCGCGCAATACCAGGGCGAGCCCCACCATGATGACGCCGGAGGGCGCCGTGAGACCCGGGGCAACCGGAATGACGCAGGGTCCGCCGGGCGCGCAGCTCGTGCCGACATGGACGATAAGCCAATTCGCCGCAGGGATGCAGAGGGCGAACCCGGCCAGGTAGAACAGTCCTTCGAGGCGCGCGCGGTCCATCGCGCGTCCTTTCCCCCAAGTCGCGCCGGAGATCAAGCCGGCTTGCACCCCGCTACTTCGGTTCGACCTTCGGGTTTCCGCCGGGCGCTCCGGGCGGCGGGACGACCGGTGTCGAGTTCGGGCCGGTCGGCGGAGGCGCCTCCTTCATCGCGGGATCGATGTCCTGCGGCGGCCGGATGACCCCTCGCGACCGCGAGAGGCGCTCGCTCAATGAGCTGCCGGAGCCCTCTCCCTGGTCGGGCGGCAAGGGGAGGGTGGTTGGCGGCGAACGCGGCGGGCTGGAGGGCGGCTCGCGCGGGGACTCGGTGGTTTGTGCGGCAACTGCGCCGGAAAGGAGGACCCACGAGAAGGCGAGGACGAGGACGCGCACCATGACTGGGCAACGGCGTCGGACTCGGCAGGTTCCGCCCGAAAACCTGGTCCCCGGGGCGCGGCGGCTCAACAAGAGTTAATTCTCTGCTCAGGCGATGCAGAAGCACTCGATGGCATCTCTTGTCCAAGTCGATCGCCATCCAGGAACGGAATGCCATGCGCTCAAATTTGCGTTTTCCCGTGACAGCGGCTCTTCTCGCCACGACCGTGCTCGGCGGCGCCGTGCTCTATGCGCCGCCGCCTGGCGCCTTCGCCGCCCCGGCTCCGGCGGTGGCCGCGCCGGGATCGCCCAACACCGGCTTTGCCGACCTCGTTGAGCGGGTTCGTCCAGCGGTCGTCAACATCTCGGTCACGGAGAAGGTACAGCGGCTGCCGTTGGAGGGAATCCCCGAGCCCTTCCGTCGCTTCTTCCAAGAATTGCCGCAGCGAGGCGGCGTGCGGCACGGGCTCGGCTCCGGCTTCGTCATCGATCCTGACGGCTGGATCGTGACCAACAATCATGTCGTCGACGGGGCCGAAAAGGTGATCGTGACGCTCGAGGACGGCACCGAGCTCGACGCCGTCGTCAAGGGGCGCGACCCGAAAACGGACGTCGCGCTCATCAAGGTCGATGCGCCGCACCCGCTCGCCCATGTCGAGTGGGGGAATTCCGACGCGGCCCGCGTCGGCGACTGGGTGATCGCGGTCGGAAATCCGTTCGGACTCGGCGGGTCGGTGTCGGCCGGCATCGTTTCGGCACGCGGCCGCAACATCAATGAGGGCCCTTACGACGACTTCATCCAGATCGACGCGCCCATCAACCCCGGCAACTCGGGCGGCCCGCTGTTCGACCAGTCAGGCCGGGTGATCGGGATCGCCACGGCGATCTACTCGCCGAACGGCGGCTCGGTCGGGATCGGCTTCGCCGTCCCGTCGGCCATCGCCCAAAAAGTGGTGGCGCAGCTCAAGGAGAACGGCTCGGTCGAGCGTGGCTGGCTCGGTGTTCAGCTCCAGCCTCTCACGCGGCAACTCGCCAAGGCGATGGGGCGCGAGGATGCCGACGGGGCGCTCGTCGCCGGCGTGAGCCCAGGCTCGCCTGCCGACAAGGCCGGACTTCAGCAAGGCGACGTCGTGATCCGGGCAGGTGGGACCGCGGTCAAGACGCCCCGCGACCTCGCTCGCGCCGTCGGCGACCGAAAGCCAGGAAGCAAGCTTGACCTCACCGTCGCGCGGGACGGCCAGGAGAAGACGCTCACGGCCACGCTCGGCAACGCGCCGAAAGAGGAAACGGTCGCAGGAAACGCGGAGCAGGACGGCGACCGGAGCGGGCCGAGGCTCGGCCTCGCTTTGGCGCCGCTCACGCCCAATGCCCGTGCCGAGCTCGGGCTCGACAGCTCCGTCACCGGCGCTTTGATCGCGCGCGTCGAGCCGGGCAGCCCCGCGGCCAAGGCCGGGTTGCGGCCGGGGGACGTGATCCTCCGGGTCGGCAGCGAAGCGGTGGACAGCCCGCGCAGCGCGATCGCCAAGCTGACCGCCGTCCGGAAGCAGAAGAAGGAAGCGGTCCCGCTTCTGGTGATGCGGGGCGGAACTCCCTACTATCTGGCGCTCGAGCTCGAGGACGCCTGAGCCCGGTCATGAAGGTGCTGCTGGTCGAGGACAACGAACGCGTCGCCGCTTTCATCAAGAAGGGGCTGGCCGAGGCGGGGCACACGACCGATCACGCCACGAACGGCCGTGACGGACTCTTTCTTGCCGCGAGCGAGCCATACGACGTCGTCGTCCTCGACCGAATGCTTCCCGGCGGCATCGACGGGCTCGGCATCGTCGAGGCGCTGCGCAAGACAGGGAACCGCACCCCGATACTCATCCTCTCCGCTCTCGGCGAGGTCGACGAGCGGATCCGCGGCCTCAAGGCGGGCGGCGACGACTATCTCGCGAAACCGTTCGCCATGGGCGAGCTTCTCGCTCGCCTCGAGGCGCTGGTGCGCCGCGGCAGCTCCGCGCCGGTCGAAACGGTGCTGCGGGTCGGCGATCTCGAGATGGACCTCCTCGCCCGCAAGGTCTCGCGCGCCGGGAAGCCCGTCGCCCTCCAGCCGCGCGAGTTCAAGCTCCTTGAGTACCTGATGCGCCACGCCGGGCAGGTCGTGACGCGCACGATGCTGCTCGAGAATGTCTGGGATTATCATTTCGATCCGCAGACCAACGTCATCGACGTCCACGTGAGCAAGCTCCGGCAGAAGATCGACGCCGGATTTCCGCGGCCACTGCTCCATACGGTGCGGGGCGCCGGCTACAAGCTCGCCGCCGACTAGGCGAAGGGGCCTTGATCCGCCGCTACCTGCGTTCCACCGCCGTCCGGCTTTCGCTTCTCTGGGCGGCGCTGTTCATCATTGCCGCCCTCGTTCTCGCAGCCTTCACTTGGTGGAGCACCGTCGATTATCTCGATCGCGAGACCAACGCGGTGATTCTCGCGGACGTGAGGGCGCTCGCCGACCGCTACGATCAGAGCGGCCTCGTCGGGCTCGTCGAAGCCTTGAACGAGCGCGTCGGCGCGAACGCCGACGAGAGTGCAGTCTATCTTCTCACCGGCCCGAGCCTCCGGCCACTCGCCGGCAATCTGTCGGCTTGGCCGCTCGGCGCCGACCGCGCCGCCGGCGGCTGGTACCATGTCCCGCTCGTCAAAGGGGGAGCGGCGGCAACCACTCGGGTGATGCATTTCGAGCTGCCGGGCGGTTTCCATCTCCTCGTCGGGCGAAACATCCAGGAGCGCGTCCGGATCCGCGCGCGCATTCTCGAGGCGATGGGATGGGGCGCGGCGCTCGTGTTCGGGCTCGCGATCGTCGGCGGCCTCATTTTCCGCCGCCTGGTGATCGCGCGCGTCGAGGCGATCCAGCGCACTGCGGCCGCGATCGTCGAGGGTGATCTCTCGCGCCGGGTACCGACACGCGGGACCGGGGACGAGTTCGACCTCCTCGCAGAGACGATCAACCGGATGCTGCAGCAGATCGAACAGCTCGTCGACAGCGTCCGGAACGTCTCGAACGCGATCGCGCACGATCTGCGCACGCCGCTCGCGGAGCTGCGCGCGAGGCTCGAGCAGATGCTCTCGGCGCCGGAGCGCGACACGGCGGAGATCGAGGCCGCGCTCGCCGACGTCGATCGGCTCATCGGCATGTTCAACGCGCTGCTTCGGCTTGCGGAAATAGATTCGGGCGTGCGCCGCGCCGGCTTTGAAAACGTCGAGCTCGCGCCGCTCCTCCGCGACGTGATCGAGCTCTACGAGCCGATCGCGGAAGCGAAATCCGTCGAGATCGCCGCCGACTTGCCGGAGGGCGTCAGCGTGGAGGGAGACCCTCAGCTCCTCGCCCAAGCGGTGGGGAACCTGGTCGACAATGCGGTGAAGTACGCGCCGCAGGGAGGCCACGTGCGCGTCCGGCTCGAGGCCAGTCCTCCCGCGGTGGTGGTGAGCGACGACGGGCCGGGGATCCCCGAAGCGGAGCGACCGCGCGCGGTCCAGCGCTTCTGGCGCGGCGACCGCAGCCGCGGCACGCCGGGCGTCGGACTGGGCCTCAGCGTCGTCGAGGCCGTCGCCCGGCTTCATGGCGGGCGGCTCGATCTCGACGACAATAAGCCCGGGCTTCGCGCGACGCTCTTGCTCGGCCGGCGTCCGGCCGCGTGACTACGTCTCGCGACGGTTGTTCACCTCCGGAAAGGAGGGTGCGATGGCGAAGTGCGATGTCTGCGGAAACGAGTACGACAAGGCGTTCCAGGTATCGCAGCAGGGGCGCACGATGACTTTCGACAGTTTCGAGTGCGCCATACATGCGATGGCGCCGACCTGCGCGCATTGCGGGTGCAGGATCGTCGGGCATGGGGTCGAGACCGGAGGCAAGATCTATTGCTGCGCGAGCTGCGCCGGGCATGCCGGTGGGCTCAAGGACCGCGCCTGAGCGCTCGAAGGGCCCCGACGCCATCGCGCGATCGCCGCGGCGACCGGCAACGCGCACTTCGTGCGCTTCCTCGAGTTCCTCGGACGCTTCATGATCCCGCGGCAGAGCATCCGGCTCGAGCTCGCGACCGGGGCCGAGCAGCGGGCCTACCTCGCTCCCGTACAGCGGCAGCACCGACGCATGTTCAGCGCGATCGGCGCCCGAGATCCGGCGGAGGCCCGGCGCGCCATGCGTGATCCTCTCTGCCGGAGTCTCGTCCGCTATCGTACGCTCGCGGTCCGTCACGCGGGGATGCGGGCGTCTCCGGCCGCGGCGAAACGGAAGATGGGGAGGGCGGGATGGTGAAGCGCGTCCTGATGACCGGCGCCGCCGGGGGGATCGGCACGAGGCTGCGGAGCCTTCTCCAGGGAGTTTATCCTGAGCTGCGCCTCAGCGACTTAAGGCAGCCGCCTGATCTCGCCCCTCACGAGCGCTTCGTCGCTGCCGATCTTGCTCGGATGGAGGAGGTCGAGGCCGCGGTCGACGGCGTGGATGGCATCATTCACCTCGGCGGCCATTCGGTCGAGGGGCCCTGGGAGACGATCCTTCAGGCCAACATCATCGGCTGCTACAACGTCTTCGAGGCGGCGCGGCGGAAAGGCGTCGAGCGCGTCGTCTTCGCCTCCTCCAACCACACGATCGGGTTCTACCGACGCTACCGGAGGATCGACGCAGACCGGAAGGTGCGTCCCGACAGCCGCTACGGGGTCAGCAAGGCCTTCGGCGAAGCGCTCGGGGCGATGTACGCGGACAAGTACGGGCTCCGCGTGACCTGCATCAGGATCGGCAATGTCGACGACAAGCCGGTCGATCTTCGCAGGCTTTCGATCTGGATAAAGCCCGAAGATCTGGTCCAGCTGATACGCATCGGGCTCGAGCACCCGGAGCTACGCTATGAGGTCCTGTGGGGCGTGTCCGACAACGAGCGCGGCTGGTGGGACAACAGCCGGGCCTACGCCCTCGGCTACCGCCCGACGGGGCGCGCCGAGGCGTTCCGCGACGAAGCTCTCGCCGGCCAGGCGAAGCTTCCGCCCGATCCGATCGCGGACATGTTCCAGGGCGGGCCCTTCTGCAGCGAGGAGTTCAGGGGCGACCCGAGCCAGGTGAGCGATTAGCGGCCCCGGTAGAGAGCGGCTGCCGCGCGTCGGTCGACGGACGCGCGGGTACTGCATCGGGCGGCGCCCGGGGGTATTCTGAAGAAGATTTAATGAGCCGCTTAGTCTCGGCTCAGCGCCCGTACTGCAATTTCTCTACCAAGCACTCTTGAATCGGCCGGCGGCCGGCCCACATATGGACGGCTGCCGCGGATTCTGGGGATTTTCGACGCGGCGGCTTCTCGAAGCACGCGACGCAGACTGCGACGGCCGGCTCGGGCCGACGCCGCGCTGTGCGCCTGCTGGAGACGCTCAAGGAGGTTACTACACGTGAACATCGAACGCATCGGATTCGACAGCACCTTGTCTCGTTTCGCCGAAGAGGCGAAGCGCTTCCCGATGCTGACCGCGGAGGAGGAGCGCCGGCTGGCGCTCGCCTGGCGCGACCGGCGGGATCCGCGGGCGCTCGATCGCCTCGTCGGCAGCCATCTCCGCTTCGTTCTCAAGATCGCCCGCGGGTATCGCGGCTACGGTCTGCCGCTCGCAGACCTCGTCGCGGAGGGCAACGTCGGCCTCATGCAGGCGGCGGAAAAGTTCGATCCGGAGAAGGGGTTCCGCTTCGCCACTTACGCGATGTGGTGGATCAAGGCGGCGATCCAGGAGTACGTGCTCCGTTCGGCCTCGCTCGTGAAGATGGGGACGACGGCGGCGCAGAAGAAGCTGTTCTTCAACCTGAAGCGCATGAAGGCCCGCCGCGACGCGCTCGAGGCAGGCGATATGTCGCCCGAGGACGTGAAGAGCATCGCGCACGAGCTCGGAGTGCCGGAGCAGGACGTCGTCGAGATGAACCGGCGCCTTGCCGCGGTCGACGCGTCGCTCGACGCGCCGGTCGGCGAGGACGGCGACACGGACCGCCTCTCCATGATGGCGGACGAGACGCCGAGCCAGGAAGCCCGGCTCGCGCAGCGCGACGAGCTGGCCAAGCGGCGCCGCCTCATGGGCGCAGCGATGGAGCGGCTCGACCCCCGCGAGCGGCGGATCATCGAGGCGCGGCGCCTCAAGGACGAGCCCTCGACCCTCGAGGAGCTGAGCCACGAGTTCAACGTCAGCCGCGAGCGCGTGCGTCAGCTCGAAGTGCGGGCCTTCGAGAAGCTGCGGAAGGCGATGCTGGCCGCCAACGACGCTCCCGCGCTGCCCGCAGCGGCCTGAAGCCGCCGTTCCAAACGTTTCGAACGAAGGCCGAGAGCTCTCTGCTCTCGGCCTTATTTTTTGCGGATCGTGGCCGGTCCCGCACGAGAAGGCGTGCGAAGGTGCCGAGGTCGCTCCATTGCGCTTTAATGCCCCTCCGTGATCGAAAGTTACGGTGGACAGGCCGCGGTGGACGCAATATTGTGCGGCTGCAAAGAAAAAAGGGCCGCACGAAGCGGCCCCGAGTTGGGGAGGAAACGCCTAGAAGACGTGCGACAGCGGGCTCTCGGCCTTGTCGCAGGCGGCAATCTAGGAAGGGCTGGCGAGACTGCAACCGGGTGCGGGGCAAGACGGATTGCCGCACCCCCGGTCCCGTTCGCACGCCACGCTGGAACTTCGATCCGACGATTGGCGATCCGGTCGAGGCGAGATACCGCGGCTGCTCAAGCGGTGCGTAAAAGCCGAGGCATGTCGCGGTCGTTTCTGCGCGACGCGCGGCCGCTTGCATTAGATGAACCCGTCTCGGCCTTCCGGCCGCAAGGGCAGGGCTCCAGTGCGGCGGGTGACGGCCCGTCCGCTCGATAGAATGCTAATTTTTCGGCGGCAGCGCGGCCGGTATCGGCACCGATTCGCCCGGAAGGAAGCACGGATATCCCTATGTGGCCTTTGCTCAAAGAAAAGCTCGTCGAGGTGCTCAAGGCCGTTCTGCCGCTGATCGGGTTCACCGGCGTGCTGCAGATCGCGATCGTCGGCGCTCCGGCCGATGTCGTCGTTCAGTTTCTCGTCGGCTCCCTCCTCGTGATCGTCGGCATGCTGTTGCTCTTCATCGGCATCGATTTCGGGATCCTCCCGATGGGGCGCTTCGTCGGCGCCGAACTGCCGAAGACGGGGTCCATCGTCTTCATTGCCGCGATGGCGTTCGCATTCGGCTTCGCGACCACGATGGCGGAACCCGACGTGCTCGTCCTGGCGGGTCAGGTCGATGCCGCTTCCGGCGGAGCGATTGCGAGGCGGCACGTCCTTCTCGCGATCGCTCTGGGGGTGGGCGTTTTCACGGCCATGGCGATCGCCCGCATCATCCTCGGTTGGTCGATACGCGTGCTGCTGACGATCGCTTACGGCGTCGTCATCGTGCTTTCCCTGTTCGCGCCGGCCGAGATAACGCCCCTTTCCTACGATGCCGGGAGCGTCACGACAGGGCTGCTCTCGGCGCCGGTCATCATCGCCATCGCGCTGGGCATGAGCGCCGTTCTGGCGGGCCGCTCGACGGTCTCCGACGGCTTCGGCGTGCTCGGGCTCGCCTCCATCGGTCCCATCATCGTCGTTCTGCTGGCGGGGATCTTTGGGTCGTGACCGGAGGATTGATCGAGGAGATCGAAGCGACCGCATGGAGCGTGATCCTCGCCATCTCGCCGCTGATCGTATTGTTCCTCGCCTTTCAGGTTTTCGTGCTCAAGCTGCCGCGCCAGCAGGCGGCGGCCATCCTGAAAGGAACGATCATCGCGGCGCTGGGACTTTTCTTGTTCCTGCTGGGGATCGGGATCGGGTTTCTGCCTTTCGGACGGGTGGTCGGCGAAGCTCTCGGGAGGCTGGACGCGATCTGGCTGTCCTTCCTCGCCACCTTTGTGCTCGGCTTCTTGACGGCGTGGGGAGAGCCTGCCGTCCGCATTCTCGCCGATCAGGTCGAGGACGCCTCGAGCGGCGCCATCCGAGCGCGGCTGGTCGTTCTTGTCGTATCCATCGGCGTCGCCTTCTGGGTCGGTCTCGGCATGGTGCGGATCGCCTACGGCATTCCGATCCTCTATCTGGTGGTGCCCGGCTATCTTTTCGTGATCGGCCTGGTATGGCTGTGCGACAGGGAGTTCCTCATGGTCGCTATCGATTCCGGCGGCGTTGCGACCGGGCCGCTCGCCAACAGCTTTCTCCTTGCTCTGGCACTCGGCGCGTCCGCCGCGGTGCGCGATCAGGACCTGGTGATCTACGGCTTCGGCTTCGTCGCACTCATCGCGATCGCGCCCATCACGTCCGTCATGATGCTCGGCGTCGCCGTCAGGTTCAAAGCCCGCAACCGGGAGCAAAAGCCCGTAACGAGGAGCGAGAAAGATGCAGAACCCGTGCCTCATCGTTAGCATCGTCCGCAAAGGCTGGGGCGACGCCGTGCTCAACGCGACGATGGAGGCCGGCGCGCATGGCGGCACTGTCCTATTGGGGCGCGGGATCGGCCGCAACGAGCAGCAGCGGGTCTTCGGGATTCAGATCGAACCCGAAAAGGAGATCGTCTTTACCCTCGTGCCGCGGGACCTCAAGGACGCGATGCTACAGGAGATCGTGCGTGCCGCAGAGCTGACGGCGCCGGGAAAGGGCCTCGCCTTCGTCGTACCGGTCGATCAGATCGCCGGGATCGCCCATCTGGTCGAGGAGGATCCGCCTTCTTCCTGAGCCGCGCCTTCGAGAGGGGGTGGGACACTGCTCGAATCTGCGCAAACGATTGGCGGACCCGGCGAGATTCGAACTCACGACCTCTGCCTTCGGAGGGCAGCGCTCTATCCAGCTGAGCTACGGGTCCGCTGGGTGGCGGAAGCTACGCGAAACCCGTCCGATGAGCAAGGCGCTCGGAACGCCCGGGAGGCCGCTCGGTAGGCGGCCTCCCGGCGGCGGTCTCAGGCCGCCATCGCCTTCTTGAGGTTGGCGTCGAGCGCGTCGAGGAACTGGTTCGTCGTCAGCCACTTCTGGTCGGGGCTGATGAGCATCGCCAGATCCTTGGTCATGAGGCCGCTCTCGACGGTCTCGATGCAGACCTTCTCGAGCGTCTCGGCGAAGCGCTTCACCTCGGGCGTGCCGTCGAACTCGCCGCGGTACCAGAGGCCGCGCGTCCAGGCGAAGATCGAGGCGATCGGATTGGTCGAGGTCTCCTTGCCCTTCTGGTGCTCGCGGTAATGGCGCGTCACCGTGCCGTGCGCGGCCTCGGCCTCGACCGTCTTGCCGTCGGGCGTGAGCAGCACGGAGGTCATGAGCCCCAGCGAGCCGAAGCCCTGGGCCACGACGTCCGACTGCACGTCGCCGTCGTAGTTCTTGCACGCCCAGACGAAGTTGCCGTTCCACTTGAGCGCCGAGGCGACCATGTCGTCGATCAGGCGGTGCTCGTAGGTGATGTTCTTCTTCGCGAAGGCCTCCTTGAACTCCTTGTCGAAGATTTCCTGGAAGAGATCCTTGAAGCGGCCGTCATAGGCCTTGAGGATCGTGTTCTTGGTCGAGAGATAGACCGGCCAGCCGCGCTGCAGCCCGTAGTTGAAGCACGAGCGCGCGAAGCCGCGGATCGACTCGTCGAGGTTGTACATGCCCAGGGCGACGCCGCTCTCGGGGAAGTCGAAGACCTCGAATTCCATCGGCTGCCCGCCGCCCTTCGGCGTGAAGGTCATGGTGAGCTTGCCGGGGCCGGGGACGACGAAGTCCGTGGCGCGGTACTGGTCGCCGAAGGCGTGACGGCCGATCACGATCGGCGCGGTCCAGCCCGGCACGAGCCGGGGCACGTTCTTGCAGATGATCGGCTCGCGGAAGATCGTGCCGCCGACGATGTTGCGGATCGTCCCGTTCGGCGACTTCCACATCTTCTTGAGGTTGAACTCCTTCACCCGCGCCTCGTCGGGGGTGATCGTCGCGCACTTGACGCCGACCCTGTAGTGCCGGATGGCCTCGGCGGCGTCGATGGTGACCTGGTCGTTGGTCGCGTCGCGATTCTGGATCCCGAGGTCGAAATACTTAAGGTCGATCTCGAGATAGGGCAGGATCAGCTTGTCCTTGATGAACTTCCAGATGATGCGGGTCATCTCGTCGCCGTCGAGCTCGACGACGGGGTTTTTTACCTTGATCTTCGCCATCTTCTCTTAAACCTCGGGTTCGGGGCCGGCGGACCATACGCCGCGCCGCTCCCGAGGGGCAAGTCAGACGAGGCCCGGGGCGGGGGTGACGGCGGGCTCGCGGGCGAGTTCGAGGGCCGTGAACGCGGCTTCGATCGAGGGCACGACCTTGAAGAGAGAAAGGACCGTCGGGCGCGCGAAGCCCTCGTCCACGACGTGCTGCACCAGCGCCTGGAAAGGCTGCCAGTAGCCCTCGATGTCGACGACGATGATCGGCTTGTCATGAAGGGCGAGCTGGCGCCAGGTGATGATCTCGAAAGCCTCGTCGAGCGTGCCGAGCCCGCCGGGCAGGACGAGAAAGGCGTCGCTCATCTCGAACATGAGGCGCTTGCGCTCGTGCATGCTCTCGGTGACGAGCAGGCGCGTCAGGCCGTGATGGCCGACCTCCACGTCATGAAGATGGCGGGGAATGATGCCCGTGACGCGGCCGCCGGCCGCCAGCGCCGCGTCGGCGCAAATCCCCATGAGCCCGATGCGCCCGCCGCCGTAGACGAGCTCGATGCCCTGCCGGGCGAGCAGCTCGCCGAGTTGGCGCGCCGCCTGGCGGTAGCTTTCGGCGACGCGGCTCGACGAGCCGCAATAGACGCAAAGGCTCTGAACAGTTGCCATGACCTTGCCCTAACACCCGGAGAAGGGAACCGGTTCTAGCCCGGATTTCTAGCCGCGAGTAGCGCATAGCCGATGACGCGGGTCGGCGGGTCCGGTGGACACCCTTCGGCAAGAGGATTAACTTTTGCCCGCAATGTCTCGGTCCGCCTGGGTGCTTCTCCTCGCCGCCTTCGCTGCGGCAAGTGCGCTCGTGTGGTGGCAGACCATGATGCCGCCGGCGCTCGGTCCTGTCGCGACGACGACGGTGCCGGCGCCGTCCCCGCCGCCGGAGGCGAAGGGGGCGTCCGACACGGCGTCCACGGCATCGCCTCCGTCGGCTGTTCCCACGCCCGAGCCCGAGAAGAAGAGCGACGCGCCGAGCTTCGACGTGGTTCGCGTCGCGCCGAGCGGCAGCGCCGTCATAGCGGGCCGTGCCGCGCCCGGCGTCGAGGTCACGATCAAGGACGGCGAGAAGGAGATCGGCCGCGCCGTCGCCGATGCGCGCGGCGAATGGGTCGTGCTGCCCGACCAGGAGCTGGGGCCCGGCGCGCACGCGCTCGTGGTCGAGACGCCGACGGGCGAGCGCTCCGACGACGTCGCGGTGCTCGTGCCCGAGAAGAAGACGAAGCCGGGCGAGGCGAAGCCCGGCGAGAAGACCGAGGAGGCAATTGCCGTGCTGCTCCCGAAGAACGCGCCCGCACGCCCGCTGCAGGGATCGCCCGTGGCGCCGCCCGGCACGCTCGCGCTCGACGCGGTCGAGTACGATGCGAAGGGCGAGGTGGTGGTCGGCGGGCAGGCGAAGCCCGGCGCAGAGATTCACGTCTTTCTCGGGGGCGCACGGCTCGGGACGGCCACAGCGGACGAGAACGGGCGCTGGGAGACGAAGCCGGCCAAGGCCATCAATCCCGGGCTCTACACTTTGCGCGCGGACGAGGTCTCGCCCGACGGGCGCGTCGTCGCACGCGTGTCGGTGCCCTTCCGGCGCGTCGTCGTCGCGGCCGGCGGCCCCGGCGATCAGATCGTGGTGCAGCCGGGCGACAATCTCTGGAACATCGCGCGGCAGACCTACGGCTCGGGGCCGCGCTACACGGTGATCTACGCCGCCAACGAGACCGAGATCCGCGATCCCGATCTCATCTATCCGGGCCAGGTCTTCAAGCTTCCGGCGAACTAGCGGGCGAGGGCGGGCCGGCCGTGCGGCCGCCGCCAAAGTATCGGCTCGGCGCCACGCCGATGTGACGGCGAAACATCTGCGCGAACGCGGCGGGACTCCCGTAGCCGCTGTCGAGCGCCACCGCGGTAACGGACTCGCCGCGCGCGAGCCGTTCGAGAGCGCAGAGGAGGCGCGCGCGCCGAAGCCACGCCGCGAAGCTCATGCCGAGCTCGCGCTGCGCGATGCGGGCGAGCGTCCGGGAGCTCGCTCCGACGCGCCGGGACGCCGCGCGCAGCCCCCAATCCTCGCCCGGCGCGGCGAGAACCGCATCGCAGAGGCGTGCAAGGCGCCGGTCCGTCGGCCGCGGCAGCCCGAGGGGCAGGTCGGGGAGGATTCGGATCTCGTCGAGAATGAGGGCCATGATCCTCTGGTCGCGGCCGCTCTCCCGCCACAGCAAAGGCAGCTCGGCGGCAGCGAGAATGAGCTCGCGCAGGAGCGGCGAGACGTCGATGACGCGCACCGCTTCCGGCATTCCCTGCGCCGCCTCCGGCTCGATATAGAGCGTGCGCATGGCCAGCGCCGTCGAGGCTCGGAGCTGGTGCTCGGTGCCGGCCGGCAGCCAGAGCGCCCGGTGCGGCGGCACGACCCAGTCGCCGTCGCGCGTCGCCATCACCATCACGCCCGACTTCGCGAAGGCGAGCTGCGCGCGCTTGTGGCGGTGCCAGGGCACGACCGTCCCCGCCGGGTAATCCTTCGGCATCACCGCGATCGGGCGCGGGATGTCCTGGTAGTCGGCCGGATCGAGGCTTCTCTGTCCCGTTCTCGACAAAGTATGGCAGCCTAGCGCGAGAACGACAGGGCGCTCCAGCCTTACTCTTGCCCCATGCGGCGCGATCTGCAGACGCTTTTCGTCAACGTCGGCCATTTCGTCGACCATCTCTACATGCTGATCTTCCCGACCGCGGTCCTGGCGATGGGACCCGCGTTCGGCGCATCCTGGAACGAGCTTCTGCAGCTCTCGTTCGGAGGCTTCGTCGCGTTCGGCGCCTGCTCGCTGCCGGCGGGCTGGCTCGGCGATCGCTGGAGCCGCTGGGGCATGATGGTCGTGTTCTTCGTCGGAATCGGCGTCGCGACCTGCCTCGTGGGCCTCGCGCAGTCGACGACGCAGCTCTTCCTGGCCCTGACGCTCATCGGCGTATTCGGAGCCATTTATCATCCCGTCGGCATCGCCATGATCGTCGCGGACCCCGCGCGGCTCGGGCGCGCCCTCGGCGTGAACGGCGTCTGGGGAAACCTCGGCCTCGCCTTCGCCGCGCTCGTCGCGGGCGCGCTCGTCGAGGTCGCGGGCTGGCGAGCCGCCTTTCTCGTTCCCGGCGTCGTGGCGATCGTGCTCGGCATCGCCTTCGCCGTTTTCGTGCCCAGGGACGCGTCCGGCACCAAGCGGAGCGCGCGCGGCATCCGGCTCTCGCGGTCGGTGATGATCCGCGTTTTCGCCGTGCTCCTCGTCGCCACCTCGATGGGCGGAGTGATCTTCAACGGCCTCACCGTCTCGATGCCGAAGATCTTCGCCGAGCGCATCACGGCCCTCGGCGGCTGGACGCTCGGCATCGGCGCACTCGTCTGCCTCGTTTACGTCTTCGCCGCGGTGGCGCAGCTCATCGTCGGCCGCTTCATCGACCGCTATCCGCTGCGCAGCGTCTTCATTCCGGTGACGGTCGCCCAGGCGCCGCTCCTGCTTCTCGCCGTCTCGCTCGAAGGCTGGCCGCTCGTCGCCGTGTCGCTCGCGCTGATGTTCGTCGTCTTCGGCCAGATCCCGATCAACGACGCGATCGTGGCGCGGTACACCGACGCGGGCTGGCGCTCACGCGTCTACGCGCTGCGCTACGTCGTTTCCTTCGGCGCCTCGAGCCTCGCGGTTCCGATGGTGGCGACGCTCCATGGCGGCACCGGATTCGCTCCCGTGTTCCTCGCCCTCGCCGCGATGGGGGCGGCGACGGCGCTCGCGGCGCTCTTCTTCCCTGCGGTCGCGCGCGAGGAGAGAGTGCCACCGGTTGACACGGCGGCCCCCGTTGCGCGTGCTGGATGACGCTGGTATTCAACCGGCCGTCCAAATCCCAACGGAGAATACGATGCTGAAGCACATCGCGGCCGTTGCCGCGCTCGCCGTGTTGCTGACCGCGTGCGAAGGCCGTTTCGTCGGTTTCGACAACTGCTCCGCCGATGGCTCGGTCGTATGGTGGGAAATGCCGAACAGCAGAGGCAGCTACGAGGGGCTCGACAACAACCCGCAGAACTGCCGCAAGTAACGCGCCGCTTCTTCTCGCCCGGCGGCGCGAGGCGGAGCCGCCGGAAATCAGTCGCGCGAACCGCCGGCGCTCGACAGCGCGCGCGCGAGCTGGCTGAACGCCTCCTGGTGCTTCTCGTTGCGGATCTCGCTGAAGTTCCGGGCGAGTTCGAGCATCATGCGCTCGCGCGCCGTCGGCGCCTTGGGCTCGGTGCCTTCGCCTAGCCCCTCGTAGAAATAGCCGACCGGCACGCTCAGTACTTTCGCGATCTCGAAGAGCCTTCCGGCCGAGACGCGATTGATGCCGCGCTCGTATTTGTGCGCCTGCTGATACGTGACGCCGATGAGGTCGGCGAGCTGCTGCTGGGTGAGGCCAAGCATGATCCGCCGCTCCCGGATTCGGGCACCGACGTAGCGGTCGACGTTCTGGGCCGCTGCGTTCCTCTTCATCCGACGCCTCCTCCGCGCGTTCGCGTTGCGCGCGGGCAAACGGGGGCCGGCTTCAATTGCTCACTCTCACGCCGTGAGCGCGAGATCCGGATAAATTTTTCAACCGAACGGAAAGGCGGACGGATCAGATTTCGATCGAGTAGTTCTCGATCACCGTGTTGGCCAGGAGCTGACGGCACATCTGCTCGACTTGCTGCCGGGCCTTCTCGCGGTCGGTCTCGGCGAGTTCCAGCTCGATGTACTTGCCCTGGCGGACCTCGCCGATGCCGGTGAAGCCGAGATGTCCGAGCGCGTTGGCGATCGCCTTGCCTTGCGGATCGAGCACGCCGCTCTTCAGCGTGACATGGACCTTGGCCTTCACTGCATCGTCCTCGGGCCCTTGAAATCGGCGGGCGCGACGCCTTCCGGCAGGATGCCGAGCCGGCGTGCGACTTCCTGGTAGGCTTCCTCGACCTTTCCGAGGTCCTGGCGAAAGCGGTCCTTGTCCATCTTCTCGTTCGTGCGCGCGTCCCAAAGCCGGCAGTTGTCTGGGCTGATCTCGTCGGCCAGCACGATGCGCATCTCGTCGTTCGTGTAAAGACGGCCGAACTCGAGCTTGAAGTCGACGAGCTTGATCCCGATGCCGAGGAAAAGACCGCTCAAGAAATCGTTCACGCGAAGCGAGAGCTGCAGAATGTCGTCGATGTCCTGCGTCGTCGCCCAGCCGAAGGCGGTGATGTGCTCCTCGGAGACCATCGGGTCGCCGAGCTTGTCGTTCTTGTAGTAGTACTCGACGATCGAGCGCGGCAACGGCGTGCCTTCCTCGATGCCGAGGCGTTTCGAGAGGCTGCCGGCCGCGATGTTCCGGACCACGACCTCGATCGGGATGATCTCGACCTCGCGGATGAGCTGCTCGCGCATGTTGAGACGGCGCACGAAATGCGTCGGCACGCCGATCTCGTTCAGCTTCGTCATCAGGTATTCGCTGATGCGATTGTTGAGCACGCCCTTGCCGGTGATGGTTCCCCTTTTTTGCGCGTTGAAGGCGGTCGCGTCATCCTTGAAGTACTGGATGAGCGTGCCCGGCTCCGGCCCCTCGAAGAGGATCTTGGCCTTGCCTTCGTAAATCTGTCTGCGTCGGGACGTGGCCATCGACCGGTGATTCCGCTGGATCGGGGTGAGCGTTGAATGAAGCGGCGCCGGTATAGCAAACCCGGTCGGCCAGACACAATGTAGGGACTGGTCCTCCTGTAACCAAGCCGTCAGGCGAGCCTCTTCGCTCTTTCCGTTGCGGTCACAAGCTGGGCACGGATCCCCGGCTCCATCGCCGAGTGGCCGGCGTCGGGGACCACCACGTAGTGGGCCTCCGGCCACGCCCGCGCCAGCTCGTCGGCCGAGACGATCGGGCAGACCATGTCGTAGCGGCCTTGGACGATCGTTGCCGGAATATGGCGGATGCGCTCGACCCCGCGCACGAGGTCGCGCGGGCCCGAGCGGATCTCGTGTCTGAAGAAATGCGCCTCGATGCGGGCGAGACCGAGCGCCATCCGGTCCTCGCCGAAGGCCGCCACCGTGTCCGGATTGGGAAGGAGCGTCGAGCAGGCGCCTTCGTAGATGCTCCAGGACCGCGCCGCCGGCATGTGCACCGCCGGGTCGGGATCGATGAGGCGGCGGTAATACGCCTCCAGTAGGTCGCTCCGCTCCCCGGCGGGGATGAACTCGGCGAACGCCCGCCAAGGCTCGGGGAACACCGTGCGAACGCCGTAGAGAAACCATTCCACCTCGGATTGGCGGCAGAGAAAGACGCCGCGCAGGATCAAGGCGCGCACCCTTTCGGGGTGCGCCTGGGCGTAGGCGAGGGCGAGGGTCGAGCCCCAGGAGCCGCCGAACACCACCCAGCGCTCGATGCCGAGCTGGGTGCGCAGGAGCTCCATGTCTTGGACGAGCCGGTCGGTGGTGTTGTCGGCGAGTTCGCCGAGCGGTGTCGAGCGGCCGGCGCCCCGTTGGTCGAAGATGACGATTCGGTAGGCGGCGGGGTCGAAGAATCGGCGGTGCGTCGGGGTCGCGCCGGCGCCGGGGCCCCCGTGCAGGAACACCACGGGCTGCCCGCCGGGATTCCCGCACTGTTCCCAATACATCGTGTGCCGGCCGTCCAGCGGCAGCATTCCGGTCGCGTACGGCTCGATTGGGGGGAAAAGCTCGCGGCGGCTCATGACGGCCCGGGCAGCATAGAGGGCTCCGCGGTCAAGGCAACCGCTCGACCTGCTCGGGATGGCTCGCATCGATGAACGGGCCGTTCCAGGAGCGAAGCCAGCCGCGGACGCGGATGCGCGCCCCCTCGAGGCCGAGCGGATCGAGACCGGCGGCGCGCCACAACCTCAGCGCCTCGGCGTCGATCCGGACCGTGAAATCCTTTTTTCGGTCCGCGTCGAAGTTGAGAAATACCTCGCTCCGTACGCGCTCGGCCGAAACCACCCGGCCTTCGACCAGCTGGTAGGAGTCGAGGAAGCGCCATGCGGTCCGGGGCGTGCGCACGGTCCAGGCGGGATGCGCCCAGGCGCCTCGCCCCGCTTCGCGCGCCGCGGCTTCGATCGCGAGCATCTCGCGAGCGCGGGCGCGGTCGTCGGGAGTGGTGAAAACCCGGGCTAGACCGCGTCGCAGCATCTCGGCCTGAAGCCAGAGCCCATCGGCGCGGCGGAGATGGGCGTGGAGGCGCCGGTGACGGTCGGTCGTCACGGGCTCGACCGCGACGTCGCGGCCGAGCGCCAGCTCCGCGAGCTCCTTGCGTGCCGCAGGGGAGGGCGCCGGCTCGATCCCGGCCAGCCGGACCGGACCGAGGTCCCGCAGCACGACCGTACCGCCATCCGGGACGGCGTCGACCTCGGCGGCTTCCGCGGTGAAGCCGGCGAGAGCGAGCAGCAGCGGGACGAGGAGCGGCAAGGCGCGCATCGAGCGGATACGATGCCGGGGTCGAGTCGTTCTTGCCAGCAACGATCTTCGAAGGACTTCAGGCGTTCATGTCGTTTTTCGTTCGGCCCGCCGTTCTCGCCCTCGCCGTGGCGCTGGCGCTCGCAGCGCCGGCGGCCGCGCAGTCGCCCGAAGAGCTGAAGCAGATCGCTGCCGAGTTCGGCGGCCCCTACAACGATCCCGAGCTCCAGCGCTATGTCGCCTCGATTGGCAATTTCCTGAGCCAAGCCTCGGATCGACCCGGCGCGGCGCACGGCTTCACGATCCTCGACAGCGAGATCGTCAACGCCTTCGCCGTACCCAGCGGCGACGTGTTCGTCACGCGCGGCCTCATCGCGCTCGCCAACAGCGAGGCCGAGCTCGCGTCCGTGCTCGGGCACGAGATCGGGCACGTGACGGCGCAGCACGCGCAGGGCCGGCAGGAGCGCAGCACCTACGGGGTGCTGGGTGCGCTCGGAGCCGGGCTCATCGGCGCGCTGATTGGGGCGCCGCAGCTCGGCCAGCTCGGCCAGCTCGGGGCGATGGCCTGGATCAGCAGCTACTCGCGCGAGCAGGAGACCGAGGCCGACATTCTCGGGATCCGCTTCATGAGCCGCGCCGGGTACGACCCGCGCGCGGCGGCGTGGTTCCTCGCCAATCTTGAAGCGGACTCTTCGCTGCAGAGCCGCATCACCGGCGCACCCCGGGGCGACGCCGCCTACACCTTCCTTTCGGATCACCCGCGGACGGCGGACCGCGTTCAGCAGGCGATCGAGGCGGCGCGCGGCGTCACCGTTCAGGATCCGATGCTCGCGCGCGACATCTACCTTCAGAAGATCGACGGCATCGTTTGGGGCAACAGCCCCGATGAGGGCGTCGTCAGGAACCGGACGTTTCTTCATCCTGCGCTCGGCTTTGCCTTCACCGTGCCGGAGGGGTTCCGGGTTCTGAACGGCAAGACGCAGGTCCAGGCGCAGGGGCCGAACGGAGCGGTCGTCGTCTTCGACCGGAACCCCCAGCCGTTCCGCGGCTCGCCCGACGCTTACCTCGCGCGCGCCTGGGCTTCGAAGGCGCAGCTCGCCAATCTGCAGCGGTTCGACATCGGCGGAATGCCGGCGGCGACCGCGACGACGCGGGCGCGCCTGCGGGACGGCGGCATGGTGGACCTGCGCTTCGTCGCGATTGCCTGGAACGAGGACACGTTCTATCGCTTCCTTTTCGTCGCGCCCGCCGGGTCGATCTCGCGGCTCGATCCCCTCTTCGAGCGTACGGCGCGCAGCTTCCGCCGCCTTTCGGACGCTGAGGCCGCATCGCTCCGGCCGCTCCGCGTTCGGGTCGTGACCGTGCGCGCCGGCGACACGGTCGAGAGCCTCGCCCGGGCGATGCCGGTCGAGAACCTGCACAAGGAGCGGTTCCTCGTCCTCAACGGCATGCCGTCGGACTACCAGCTCAAGCCGGGCGACAAGGTGAAGGTGATCAGCGAACGATGAGCGCGAGCCTCAGGCGGTGGCCGGGCGAAGCGCGCGATCGGCCACGGGGAGGTGGACGAGCCCGGCGATGATCCCGAGCGCGATCGAAACCAGCCACATCACATCGTAGCTGCCGGTGAGGTCGAATACCGCGCCGCCGAGCCAGGCCCCGAAGAACCCGCCGACCTGGTGGCTCAGGAACACGATGCCGAAGAGCGTGGCGAGGTAGCGCGTGCCGTAGATCTGGCCGACGAGGCCGCTCGTCAGCGGCACGGTCCCGAGCCAAAGCGCGCCCATCGCGGCGCCGAAGACCAGCACCGAGAGCTCGGTCTTAGGCGCCGCCAGGAAGATGCCGATCGCGAGCGCGCGGCCGAGATAGATGCCGGCGAGGAGGTTCTTCTTGCGGTAGCGCCCGCCGAGCGCGCCCGCGGCGTAGCTGCCGATGATGTTGAAGAGGCCGATGAGGGCGAGCGCCGTGGCGCCGAGCGCCGGCGGCAGCATGCATGCCGCGATGAAGCCCGGCAGGTGCGTCGAGATGAAGGCGACGTGGAAGCCGCAGACGAAGAAGCCCACATTGAGCAGCCAGTACGAGCGATGTTTCGCCGCTTCGGCGAGAGCCTCCGAAAGCGAGCCGGCGCTGCCTTCGCCGGTGGTCTTCGCCGGCGTGCCGGAGAGGGCGTATCCGAGGAGCGGTATCAGCGCGGCGAAGGCGATGAGCGCGAGGAGCGCCTCGGACCAGCCGAGCGCATCGATGAGGCCCTGGCTGATCGGCGCAAACGCGAACTGGCCGAAGGAGCCGCCCGCCGAGCCGATCCCGAGCGCCATCGAGCGCCATTCGGGCGGTGTCGCCCGCGCAATCGCGCCGAAGACGATCGCGAAGCCGGTGCCGCTGACGCCGAGCCCGACGAGGACGCCCGCGCCGAGCGTGAATTCGAGCGGCGAGCGATGAACCGACATCACCCAGAGACCCGCGGCATAGGCGAGCGCGCCGGCGAAAACGACGCGCCCGGCCCCGTACCTGTCGGCGAGCGCACCGAAGAGGGGCTGCGTCGCGCCCCAGACGATCTGCTGGACGGCGACCGCGAAGCCGAGGCTCGCCATCGACCAGCCGAGATCGGCCGAGATCGGCTGGAGATAGAGCCCGAAGCTTTGGCGCACGCCCATGCCGATGGCGAGGATCATCGCGCCGCAGAAGAGGAGGAGGGCGAGCTTCAGGCCTGGGGATCTCATCGCAGCGAGCCTCGCATCGGCGGGAACGGGGCATCAACCCCCGATTCTGCTGGAGCGAGCCGCGTCGCGAGCAGGGCGCCAGCGCCGGCCGCTGCCGCCATCACCGCCCAGGCGAGCCACGCCTCGATGGCATAGAGCGACCCTGCGGCAGCCATGCCGAGCCCGAAGCCGATCCCGTTCATCGTCGAGTAGAGCGCCTGTCCGGTCGCCGAGAGGCCGGGCGGCAGCGCGCGTCCGAGGAAGTGCATGACCCCGAGATGGGCGGCACCGAAGGTGAGCCCGTGCATCGCCTGAAGAAGGACGAGCGCGGGGAGGCTCTCCGCGCCCGCCGTTCCGAGCCAGCGCGCGAGGCCGGCAAGCCCGGCGAACGCGATGAGGCGGAGCGGCCCCAGCTGCCGCACCAGCCTGCCGCCGAACCAGAAAAGGACGATCTCGGCGACGACGCCTTCCGCCCAAAGCCAGGCGATCACCGCGCTCGAATGGCCGAGCGCCTGCCAGTGGAGCGTCGCGACGACGTAGTAGGCGCTATGGCTCGCCTGGACGAGGGTCGCGGCAAGGAGGACGAGGAGGAGCCTGCGCTCGCTGAGCAGCCTCCAAGGCTGCGGCCGTGTCGCAGCCGCCTCGGTTTCGGGCAGAAGAATGCAGCTCGCCAGGACCAGGAAGACGAAGAGCAGCGCGAGCCGTAGCGCCCAGTCGGCCCCGCCCCAACCGAGGAGCTCGCCCGACGCGAGCGCGGCGACGATGAATGCGAGCGACCCCCATAGCCGCAGCCGCCCGTAATCGAGGCCGCGCTCCTGGGCGACGCGCACAGCGACGTTCTCGCCGAGCGGCAGGAGGGGCGAGAAGGCGGCGGCGGCGAGCAAGGTCGCGGCCGCGAGGGGCCAAAAACCCTGCGCGACCCCGAAGAGCGCGTAAGCGCCGAGCGACGCGGCGGCGAGGCCTGCCATGAGCCCGCGCCGCGAACCCGTCCGGTCGGCGAGAATGCCGGCTGCGGGGTTGGCAAGGAGCTTCACGACGAGCGGCATCGCGAGAAGAAGCCCGATCTCGGCCGCATCCGCGCCGCGGCTCGCCAGGAACACCGGCCAGAACGGCAGCTGCACCCCGACGACGGCAAAGGCGGCCGAGTAGAAGAACGCGATGCGGGCGGCAACAAGGCCCCGGGCGGGCGGGGAAGGGCGGAGCAACGGCATCTGGACGGCGCTCCGGCTCACGTCGCGCTTTCGGCCGGAATGCCGAGCGGAGCTTCGTCCCCGTGCCGCAGCGAGCGGCAGGAGTGGCACTCGTGCTCGACGCCTGTCATCGGCGGCGGGAAGGCGGATGGCAGCTTCGGTTCGACGTCAGACGATGCCGCGCTGCCGCAGATCGGCGATCGCATCGGCGGTGTGGCCGAGCTCGGCAAGGACCGCGTCCGTGTCCTCGCCGCGCTCGGGCGAGGCGCGCTCGATCCGGCTCGGCGTGCGGCTCAGCCGGACTGCTTGGCCGACGAGCTCGATCTCGCCGAGGCTCGGGTGTTGCACCTTCTGCGCGATGCCGAGATGGCGCACCTGAGGATCGGCGAAGACCTCGTCCATCTTGTAGATGGGACCGCAGGGAACACCCGCTTCGTTGAGCCGCTCGACCCATTCCCGGCTCGTGCGCGTGCAGAGGACCGTCTGGATCTCGGCATTGAGCGCGACGCGGTTCCTGGACCGCGCGGCATCGGTCGCGTAGTCCGGATGCTCGAGGAGATGCTCGGCCCCGAGCGCCTTGCAGAGGCGCGCGAAGATGGTCTGCCCGGACGCCGCGACATTGACGAACCCGTCGGCCGTCCGGAACACGCCGGTCGGAATCGAGGTCGGATGGTCGTTGCCGGCCTGGCCCGGCACTTCCTTGGCGATCAGCCAGCGTGCCGCCTGGAAGTCGAGCATCGCGATCTGCGCCTCGAGGAGCGACGACTGAACCCACTGACCTTCCCCCGACACCTCGCGCTCGAGGAGCGCGACGAGAATGCCCATGGCGCAGAAGATGCCGGCGGTGAGATCGGCGATCGGGATGCCGGCGCGCACCGGTCCCTGGCCGGGAAGTCCCGTGATCCACATGAGCCCGCCCATCCCCTGCGCGATCTGGTCGAAGCCGGGCCTTGCCGCGTAAGGCCCGTCCTGTCCGAAGCCGGAAATGCTCGCGTAGACGATCCGAGGGTTGATGGCGCGGATCGTCTCGTAGTCGATCCCGAGCCGGTGCTTGACGTCGGGGCGGTAGTTCTCGACCAGCACGTCGGCGCCGGCGGCAAGACGCTTCAAGATCGCGAGGCCTTCGGGTTCCTTGAGATTGAGCGTGATGCTGCGCTTGTTGCGGTGAAGGTTCTGAAAGTCGGGCCCGTGTCGCGGCCCGCCGAGACCTTCGCCGCCCTCGACTGCCTCGGGG
The DNA here is from genome assembly GCA_019689675.1 of Rhodospirillales bacterium. Lineage (GTDB taxonomy): Bacteria > Pseudomonadota > Alphaproteobacteria > ATCC43930 > CGMCC-115725 > JADGGZ01. Next base: position 27,843 of record JADGGZ010000020.1, read on the forward strand.
GTCTCGACCTTGATCACGTCCGCGCCCCAGTCGGCGAGCTGGCGCACCGCCGTTGGGCCCGCGCGGACGCGCGTGAGGTCGATCACTTTGAACCGTGCGAGCGGGCCGTGCATCCTTGCTGTCCTCCTGGCGCAAGAGGCTAGCACCCGAGGCGGCGCGACACGAAACGTTCGCGCTCTACCGCGCCTCGACCGAGTCTTCGGGTTGGGCGGCGCGCGTCTCTCCGGCTGGGGCAACAGCCGGACGCAACGAGCGCGGCAGCAGGATCGTCACCGCGGTTCCCCCGCCGGGCTTGCTCTCGATGCGCACGCTGCCGCCGCTTTGGCGGGCGAAGCTGTAGACCTGGGCGAGCCCCAGACCCGTGCCCTTGCCGACTTCCTTCGTCGAGAAGAAGGGCTCGTAGGCCCGGTGAACGACGTCGGGTGGCATTCCGGCGCCGTCGTCGAAGACGCAGCAGGCGACGTAATCGCCGGGCTGAAGCTCCGGCCAAGCCCGGCGGTCGAAGTCGCTCGTCGGAACATTCTGCGTTACCACCCTGATCGGGCTTTTCGGGCGGGCGTCCCGGGCGTTGACCACGAGGTTCATCATTGCGCGCTCGAAGTCGCTGCGATCGATCTCGCAGTCCCATGTCTGCGGCGCGCATTCGAGCCGGAGCCCGACGGGCACCGCGGCTTGGCCGAGCAGCTCCTCGGCGCCGAGCAGAAGGTCGCGCGGATTCTCTCGCGTCGCGCTTTCCGGCTGCCGGCGGGCGAAGGCGAGAAGCTGACGGACGAGGCGGGCGCCGCGTTCGATCGCCTGCGTCGCCCTCTCGACGTTGTGCCGCAAGCGATGCCCTTCCGGCAGGCCCTGGTCGATGATCTCGAGATTGCCGCTGATGATCGTCAGGAGGTTGTTGAAGTCGTGGGCGACGCCGCTCGTGATGCGGCCGAGCGCCTCGGACTTCTCGATTTGATGGAGCCGCTCGATAGTGCGCGCGTCACGCGCCCGCTGACGAATGATGGCAGCCGCCGCGAGGGCGAGGATGAGCGTCCAGCCGAGCGTGGCGGCGCCGGCGGTCATCGCTGTGGAGCGCCAGTCCCGCAGCGCGACGTCCCGACCGATCCCGACGACCACGACGAGCGGCAGCGGGTCGAGGCTGCGGTAGCTGAGGATGCGCTCGACTCCGTCGAACATGCTCGTGGTCACGAACGTGCCGATCGGGCGCGCCGGAAGGTGCTTGCGGAAAAGGACCGTGTTGGCGAACGGCGTTCCCACCGCGCGCTCGTGTCCGGGAACGCGCGCTACCATGAGTCCCGCGCGGTGGACGAGGCTGAGCGTGGTGTCCTCGCCCGCGATCCGCGAGTAGAAGCGGGCGAAGAAGTGAGGCTCGATCGCGGCGACGGCGACACCGTAGAAGGTGCCGTCCGCGAGCGTGATACGCCGGCTCACGCTGAGGAACCACGGCGCGCCGGTCGAGCGGCTCCGCAGCGGCGCGCCGATGAAGAGCCCGCTTCTGGGGTTGTTCACGTGGACCTGGAAGTAGTCGCGGTCCGCGAGATTGCGGCGCGGCGTGTCGAGGTCGCTGTCCTGGATGATGAACCCGTCCGCGCCGACGACGAACAGCGCGCGGACGTAGGGAAGCTCTGCGACCCGCGAGCGCAGCATCTGCGTCAAGATCGGATCGTGGTGTGGCGTCTCCGGCTGGAGCCGGAGCGCGTAGACGATGCCGAGCAGCGACAGATCGACCGCCCGCACGGCGCTCCTCGTCTGCTCGTCGAGTACGTGGACGAGATTCTCC
>JADGGZ010000194.1 GCA_019689675.1 Rhodospirillales bacterium
TTGTTTATAAGCCACAGACCCCGAACCGCTTTCGGGGGCCGCCGCGCCGCGGGGGGCGAGGCGCCGGCTCCTGCCGTCTGCGTGCCGGGCGGCAGCCCCGCCATGCGCAGCACCGCCGCGACGAAATCGGCTCGGCTGGCCGCACCGGAATTGGCGAAATGGAACGTGCCCCATGCCGGGACCCCGCCCACCAGCCGGTCGGCGATCCGCGTGACGGCAGCGGCAAGATCTTGCACCGCTGTCGGCCGCGCAGTCTCGCTGGCGGCGACGCTCGGCGCCCGGCCCTCAGCGCCGAGCGCCAGGATCGCGGGAAGCACCCCTCCTCCGCTGCCGAACAGCCATGAGGTCCGGATGATGACGTGCGTCTCGAGCCGCCGCCGGACTTCGCTCTCGCCCGCCGCCTTGCTTGCGCCCAAGACATTGATCGGAGAGACCGGATCGTCCTCGCGCCAAGCGCGTGCGAGCTCGCCGTCGAAGACGTCGGCGACAGAGAAGCAAACGAGCGGGACCTGCCGGCGCGAGCAGGCCTCGGCCACGAACGCGGCGCCATCGCGGTTGACGGCATAGGCCGCCGCCGGCTCGCGCTCGGCGGCATCCGGCTCGGTGACGCCAGCCGCGTTCACGACGAGATCCGCGTCCGCGCGAGCAATCACGCGCGCGACCTCGTCCCGATCCGTGATGTCGAGGTCCCGACGGTCGAGCCCCCGAACGGCCCAGGCCCGCGTCCATGCCGCCGCGAGAAGGGCGCCGCCGAGAAGGCCGCGGCTGCCGAGTATCAGCGCGCGCCGCATTCCGGCTCGGGAGCGTTCTTTCCGGCCATCTCTTCGGCCGGGCGTCGTGTCGTCATCGTGGCCTCGCTGAAAAGGATAAGTCACGGTGCCGTTTTCGACGTCAAGTTTGTTACGGGGGATACGACGATTGCGGGTTGAATTCGCCCCGGGTAGCTGTATCGGCGTGTCCGGTTCCGAGATCGAGCTGAAGCTGCGCGTCGAGCCCGAGAGCTTCGGCCGTCTCTCCAAGGCCGCCGCGCTCCGCGGCGCCGCCTCGACCCGCCGCACGCTCGAGACCGTCTATTTCGACACGGCCGACTTCGCGCTCCGGCGCGCAGGCGCGGTGCTGCGGGTCCGGCGCGACGGCACGCGATACGTCCAGACGGTCAAGTCGCGCGGCCGAGGCGCTGCACTTCAGCGCCGGGAAGAAATCGAGACGCCGCTCGCCGGCGCCCTGCCGGACCTCGCCCGCCTGCCCCGCGAATTCCCGGTGACCGCGGCCGAGAAGCTGGAGCCAGTGTTCACGACCCGCATCGACCGCGTCGTACGGAAGGTCGAGGGCATCGAGGTCGCTTTCGACACCGGCGAGATCCGTACCCCGCACGGCGTGATCGAGCGCATCAGCGAGGTCGAGTTCGAGCTGAAATCGGGGTCGCCCAGGGACGTCTTCGTTCTGGCGCTGGCGCTCGCCGACTCGGCTCCGGTCGCGCTCGAGACGCGCACGAAGTCCGAGCGCGGCTATCTTCTCGCTGGGGCGGAAGGCGCCGGCGCGACCTCCGCGGAGCCGCTCGCCCTGGAGAAAGGCGCTTCGACGGGCGAGGCCGTCGCGGCGATTCTCCGACATTGCCTCGATCACCTCACGGCCAATCAGGCGCTGGCGTACGAGACCGGCGACGCGGCCGGCGTTCACCAGATGCGCGTCGCGCTTCGCCGGTTCCGCTCGGTGCTGGGGCTGCTGAGTTCGGTGCTACCGCGCGAGGAGAGCGGGCGGCTCGCCGCCGACGCCAAGTGGCTCGCGGGGATCCTCGGCGCGGCGCGGGACCTCGACGTGCTTCTCGACCAGACCATCGCGCCGGCGCGTTCCGCCCTGCCCGACGACGGCGGGATCGGAAGCCTCGCCACGGCCGTGGCGGCCTCGCGCGAAAAGGCGTTCCGGGCCATGCGCCGCGCCATCGCGAGCGCCCGGTATACGCGCTTCGTCCTTCGCTTCGGCGCGTTCGTCGAAGACAGCGCCTGGCAGAGCGGAGAGGACGCGGCGGCGTTCGCCGCGCGGCTCCTCGACAAACGCGCGGCAAAGGCGAAGCGCCTCGGCAAGAAATTTCGAAAGCTCGACCCGGAGCGCCGGCACGAGCTGCGCATCGCGCTGAAGAAGCTCCGGTACGCCGCCGAGCTCTTCGCCTCGCTCTTCCAGACCGCGCGGCCTCGCAAGTATGTGAAGCGTCTCGCCGCGCTGCAGAACGGACTCGGCCGCGCCAGCGATCTCGAGACGGCGCGGCGGATCCTCGGCGATCTCGTCGCCGCGAGCCCGGAAGCGGAGCGCGTCGAGCGCGCCGCGGCGGCAGGACGCGTGATCGGCTGGCACGCGCATGCCCTCGCCCTCGCCGAAGACGAGATGGAAGACGAGTGGCGCGCCTTCGTCGCGGCCCGGCCTTTCTGGGTGTGACTTCCGGCGCCCGCTTCCTTTCCGGCGGCCGCTCCGCGGCCGCGAACTGCTCCGCGGGCTATCCGTCGCCTCTCGACCGGGCATAGGATACCCGGCAACTGCGGCGCGCGGAGAGGAAGGGAGGAGCGATGGCGACCCAATTCATCGTCCACGACAAGCGCGACACGGTCGGCGTGGTCGTAGTCGAGGACGTGCAGCCGGGCATGGAGCTCGAGGGCTGGATCATGGAGACGGACGAGACAATCCGCGTAACGGCGCTCGATGCGGTGCCCCTCGGTCACAAAGTCGCTCTCCGCGACATCGCCGAAGGAGACACCGTCTTGAAGTACGGGGCCGACATCGGCCGCGCGGTGAAGCCGATCAGGAAGGGCGGCCACGCGCACATCCACAACATGAAGACCAAGAGGTGGTGACCATGGCCCGTCCGACCTTCTGGGGCTACCGCCGCGAGAACGGCCGCGTCGGCATCCGCAATCACGTCGTCATCCTGCCGCTCGACGACCTCTCGAACGCCGCCTGCGAGGCGGTCGCGAACAACATCAAGGGCTGTCTCGCGCTGCCGCACGCCTACGGAAGGCTGCAATTCGGCGCCGATCTCGAACTCACCTTCCGCACGCTCATCGGAACGGGATCCAACCCTAACGTCGCGGCGGTGGTCGTGATCGGCATCGAGCCGGGCTGGACCGGCCGCGTGGTCGAGGGAATCGCGAAGACAGGAAAGCCCGTCGCCGGGTTCGCGATCGAACGCAACGGCGACATCAACACGATCGCCGCCGCGTCGCGTCAGGCGAAGGATTTCCTCCAGTGGGCGTCGGAAAAGCGGCGCGAGGAATGCGGCATCGAGGAGCTCTTCATCTCGACGAAATGCGGCGAGAGCGACACGACCTCGGGCCTCGCCTCGAACCCGACGGTCGGCAACCTCATCGACAAGATGGACGCGCTCGGCGCCACGACGTGCTTCGGCGAGACCTCGGAGCTCACGGGCGCGGAACAAGAATGCGCGGCGCGTGCGGCCACTCCCGAAGCGGCGCGCAAGTTCATGCGGGCTTTCGCGGCCTATCAGGAGGTGATCGAGCGCAACAAGACCGACGACCTCTCCGAATCCCAGCCCACCAAGGGCAACATCGAGGGCGGCCTCACGACGATCGAGGAGAAGGCGTTCGGGAATCTTCAAAAAATCGGCAAGCGCGCGAAGTTCATCGACGTCCTCGCCCCCGCAGAGGAGCCCGCCAAAGGGCCGGGGCTCTACTTCATGGATACCTCCTCTGCCGCCGCCGAATGCGTGACGCTGCAGGCCGCAGCGGGTTTCGTCGTCCACCTCTTTCCCACGGGGCAGGGAAACGTAATCGGAAACCCGATCGAGCCCGTCATCAAGCTGACGGCGAACCCGCGCACGGCACGCACGATGAGCGAGCACATCGACCTCGACGTCTCCGGCATCCTGCGCCGCGAGATGAACCTCGACGAGGCGGGCGATCGGCTCATCGACATCATGCTCCGCACGTGCAACGGCCGCCTCACCTCGGCCGAGGCCTTGGGACACCGCGAGTTCGTGCTGACGAAACTCTATCAGAGCGCGTGAGCGAACGCGCATCGCGCCGGGAGCGTCGTCCCGCCGATCCGCAGAGCGATGCCTTCAGCGCCGTTCCGAGCGTTAATCTCGTGCCGCACGTCCGCGCGTCAGCCGAGAAGTTGGAAAGGCGCGTTCCCCACGATGACGGCCCTTGACGTCCCCCGAGCGCCGGAGAGGCGACCGTGAGCATTCATCCGCCCGAAGAGCTGCGCATCCTCGCCAAGGAGGTCCTCGTGAGGGCCGGAGTCCTCCCTGCGACGGCCGAAGCCGTGGGCGCGGCGCTCGTCGCCGCGGAGCTCGACGGCATTCCGAGTCACGGGCTTTCGCGCCTGCCGATCTATGCCGACCAGGTGAGGAGCGGAAAGATCGATGGGCGGGCGGTGCCGGAGGTCACGTGCCCCGCGAGCGCGCTCGTGCGCGTCGACGCGAAATCGGGGTTCGCGTTTCCGGCGATCGAAGCGGGGCTCGAGGCGGCGGACGACGTCGTGGGCGCCACCGGAATCGTCGCCGTCGCGATCGGGAACTCGCATCATTGCGGCGTCGCCGGCCATCACGTCGAGCGGCTCGCGGCGAAAGAGCTCGTGGGCATCGCCTTCGCGAACACGCCGGCGGCGATCGCGCCCTGGGGCGGGCGGCGCCCGCTCTACGGGACGAACCCCATCGCCTTCGCCTGTCCGCGGAAAAACGGGCCGCCCCTCGTCGTCGATCTGTCGATGAGCGTCGCGGCGCGCGGCAAGGTGGTCGCCGCGGCGCAGAAGGGCGAGAGCATCCCCGCCGACTGGGCGCTCGACGGCGAAGGGCATCCGACGACGGACCCGAAGGCGGCGCTGCAGGGCTCCATGGCTCCGCTCGGCGGGGCCAAGGGCGCCGCCCTGGCGCTCATGGTCGAAATCCTCGCCGCCGCCCTCACCGGCTCGCGTTTCGGCTTCGAAGCCTCTTCCTTCTTCGATGCAGAAGGCTCGCCGCCCAATGTCGGGCAGCTCTTCCTCGTGCTCGATCCGAGCTTCGCGCCGCATTTCAAGGAACGCGTCGAGACGCTCTGCGCCGCGATCCTCGCCGACGACGGCGCGCGGCTGCCCGGCGACCGGCGCCTCGCGGCGCGGGCGCGTCATGCGCGCGACGGGATCGCGATACCGGACTCCTTGATGCGCGAGCTCCTCAGCCGAGCAGGCCGGCCAAGCCGAGGAACGCCGGCACCGGGTTCGTGACGACGTAGGTGGGGATGTCGGCGAGATAGGAGCGGAAGCGGCCTTTCGCCTCGAAGCGCGCGCGGAACTCGCTCGTGTCGAACATCGGCCCGAGCTTCGGCACGATGCCGCCGGCGATGTAGACCCCGCCGCGGGCGCCCAGCGTCAGCGCGAGATTTCCCGCAACCGTGCCGAGCATGGCGCAGAACATCTCCGTCGCCTCGCGGCAATGCCTGTCGGATGCGCGGGTCGCCGGATCGGTGATCTGGGCGGGCGTGTAGCTCGCCGCCGGAACGCCGTCGAGCTCGGTGAGCGCGGCGTAGAGATTGACGAGGCCGGGACCCGACAAAACGCGCTCCGCCGAGACGTGGTCGAAGCGGTGGCGCATCAGGGCGAGAACCGCGGCCTCACGGTCGCTCGACGCCGGCATGGTCGCATGGCCCCCCTCCCCCGCAAGCGGGATCCATCGCCGGCCGCTCGGGATCAGCCCCGATACGCCGAGCCCGCTGCCCGGCCCCAGAACCGCCATCGCCGCGCCGGCGACCGAGTGACCGCCGCCCACCTGGCGCCTGTCGCGCTCGGAGAGCCGCGGCAGAGCGAGCGCGTTCGCGGTGAAGTCGTTCACCACCTCGAGCCGCTCTAGCCCCAAGCGCCGGCGGAGCTCGGAGATCGAGAACTGCCAGGGGTTGTTCGTGAGCGCGACATGGTCGCCTGTCACGGGCGAGGCGATCGCGAGCGCAGCAGCGCGCGGCCGTTCGACGCGCTCGGACCGGAGATAGTCGTCGATCGCGTCGTCGATGGCGCGGTAGTCCTCGCAGGCGAGAATACGGGGGCGGACCACCTCGCCCGCCGCATCGACGAGCGCGAAGCGGGCGTTGGTCGCGCCGATGTCGGCGACGAGCCCCCTCACCCGAGCGCTTTGAGGAAGTTCTCGCGCCACGACGTGATGTCGTTCCGGCGGAGCGTCGCCATCATCACCTCCCAGCGCTCGCGCCGCTCTTCCTGCGGCATCAGCAGTGCCCGACGGATCTGCTCCGCCGTGCCGAGCGTGTCGAAGGGATTGACGATGACCGCCTCGTTGCCGAGCTCGCGCGCCGCGCCCGCGAAGCAGGACAGGACCAAGACGCCTGGATCCTCGGGATCCTGGCAGGCCACGTACTCCTTCGCGACGAGATTCATCCCGTCGCGCAGCGGCGTCACCAGGCCGATCTTGGCGACGCGGTAGAAGCCCGCGAGCTGCCGCTGGTTGAAGCTCTTGTTGAGATAGCGCAGCGGCGTCCAGTCGAACTCCGCGAAACGCCCATTGATGTGGCCTGCCTTGCGCTCGAGGCCGCGGCGGATCTCGAGATACTCGGGCACGTCGCTGCGCGAAGGCGGCGCGATCTGCATGAACGTGACCCGCCCGCGCACGTCCGGGTGTCGCTCGAGGAGCCGGCCGAAAGCGTCGAAGCGCGCCACGAGCCCCTTCGAGTAGTCGAGCCGGTCGACGCCGATGATGAGAGTACGGCCGCCGAGCGACTCGCGCAGACGCTTCGTGTACCGTGCCGCGACCGAGGCCGCGGCGAGCTCGGCGAGCTTCCCGACATCGATCCCGATGGGGAAGACGTCGGCGCGGACCGTCCGGCCGAAGGCACGCAGCCGTCCGTCGCCGAGATCGACCCCATCCGCCTCGCGCAGGAGGTAGTCGCGAAAAGCGTCGAGATCGCTGCGCGTTTGAAAGCCCACGAGATCGTAAGCCGCGAGCGCCCGCATGAGGTCGCGATGCGCCGGCACGATCTTCCAGAGATCGGGCGGCGGCAGTGGAATATGGAGGAAGAAGCCGATCGGCGCCTCGACGCCGCGGCGGCGAAGCTCCTCTCCGAGCGGGATGAGGTGGTAGTCCTGGACCCAGATACGATCGCTCGGCCCCACGAGCGGGGCGAGATGCTCCGCGAAGAGCCGATTGACCCGGAGATAGCTCG
>JADGGZ010000195.1 GCA_019689675.1 Rhodospirillales bacterium
GCCGCGCCCCCCCGGGCGGGGCCGCGCTCGCCGAGATGGCCCGCGCCGCTTCGGCTCAGATTTTTGTATCATTTTGCATAAAATATCTTGACCCGCCCTATTTTGTCCTAGACAGTACAAAAAACAACCGGCCGGAGGACGGAATGGAGCTCTATTTCGCACCGCTCGCCTGCTCGATGGCGACCCGCATCGCTCTCTACGAGGCCGGAGCCGAGGCGCGCTTCACCCAGGTCGACCTCAGGACCAAGCGCCTTGCCGACGGGTCCGACTTCTTCGAAATCAATCCCTTGGGGCAGGTGCCGGTACTGCGCCTCGACACCGGCGAAACGCTGACCGAGAACGCCGTCGTTCTCCAATACGTGGCCGACCGCTACCGCGACGCCGGACTCGCGCCCGAGGGCGGCCTCGAACGCTACCGGCTGCAGCAGTGGCTCAGCTTCATCGCCACCGAGCTGCACAAGGCCGTCTTCGTGCCGCTGCTCGCGTCCGCCGGCACGGAGGGCGCGCGCGACTTCGCGCGCCAGCAGGCGCCGAGACGCTTCGCCCACCTCGCCCGGCATCTCGCCGACCGCGAGCACCTGCTCGATCGCTTCGGCATCGCGGACGCCTACCTCACGACCGTTCTCAGCTGGTCGTTCGCCACGAAGATCGATCTCGCCGAATGGCCAGCCGTGCGCGCCTATCATGCGCGGATGCTGAAACGGCCGAGCATCGCCAAGGCGCTCGCGGAAGAGCGCGCGCTTTACGCCGAGGAGCAGGCGCGGCACGCCGCGACCTGAGGTCAGTCTTCCGGCGCCTCGACACGGCGCGCGTGCATGTGCGCGTTCCGCCCGCCGGCCTCGGTCAGTATCCGAAGCGCGACCTGCTCCATCTCCGGATCGTCGACTCGGACCCAGAGGAGGAGCGCACCGGCTTCGAGCGCCGCGACGAACTCGTCCTTGTGGCTCGGCGAGAAATAGCCGTCGAGCAGCTCCTTCACCGCCGCGCCGCCGAGCCCCGCGCCGACCACGGCGGCGAGAGTCGCGGCGACCGGGCCGCCGGAGATCATGATGATGCCGGCGATCGTCAGCGGCGCCAGGTACTTGATCTCGGACGCGAGCCCGGCGACACCCTGCTGCTCGTCGGACGTTCCTGCCGTCGCCAGCGAATCGTGGGAGCCCAGAACCGAGATGTCGCTCGGATCGAAACCGGCCGCTTTGAGGCCCGCGACGGCGCGATCGAACGCGGCGCGCGAGGCGAATGAGGCGACCGCCTCGCGGGCGAGGGGAAAGCGTCTGTCCTCGGCCATCTCTTCCTGCTACCTATGACGGACATCTCCCGCCGTGCCAAGTTGAATTGATGGACGACACCGCGCGCCGCCACGCGCCGCCCGCTTCCGAGGGCACGACGCCGCTGATGGCGCAATATCTCGAGATCAAGAGCCGCCATCCGGATTGCCTCCTCTTCTACCGGATGGGCGACTTCTACGAGCTCTTCTTCGAGGACGCCGCCGTGGCGGCGCGCGCGCTCGACATCACCCTGACGAAGCGGGGCAAGCACGAGGGCGACGACATCCCCATGGCGGGCGTGCCGGTGCACGCCGCCGAGGGCTATCTCGCGCGGCTGATCCGGCATGGCTTCAAGGTCGCGGTCTGCGAGCAGATCGAGGACCCGGCGGAGGCGAAGAAGCGCAACGCCAAGGCGCCGGTACGACGGGCGGTCGTCCGCGTCGTGACGCCGGGCACGCTCACCGAGGACACCCTCCTCGATGCGCGCCGCCACAACTACCTCGTGGCCCTGGGCGAGGCCGCGGGCGCGCTCGGCCTCGCATGGATCGATCTCTCGACTGGCGACTTCCAGCTCCAGGCGGTCGAGCGCGGCGCCGTCGCCGCCGCGCTGGCGCGCCTCGACCCGGGCGAGCTCCTGGTTCCCGAGCGGCTGCTCGCGCGCGAGGACCTCGCCGACGCCCTCGCCGAATGGAAGCGCGTCACGAGCCCGCTCGCCAATACGCGCTTCGACAGCGAATCGGGCAAGCGCCGTCTCGAGGCGCTCTATCGCGTCGGCTCGCTCGACGCGTTCGGCAGCTTCAGCCGACCGGAGCTCGCCGCCGCCGGCGCCCTCGTCGACTATGTCGAGCTGACGCAGCAGGGCCGGCTGCCGCGTCTCGGCACGCCGCGGCGCCTTCCTGCCGGCGCCGTGATGGAGATCGACGCCGCGACACGGCGCAATCTCGAGCTGACGCAGACTCTCGTCGGCGAACGCCGCGGCAGCCTCCTCGCCACCATCGACCGGACTGTAACCGGAGCCGGCGCGCGCCTGCTCGCCGAGCGGCTCGCGGCGCCCCTCACCGATACGCGCGCGATCGCCGACCGGCTCGACGCGGTCCAGTTCTTCCTCGGCGCCGAGCGGCTGCGCGAGGACCTGCGCGCGACGCTACGGCGCTGCCCCGACGTCGCACGGGCGCTGCAGCGCCTCACGCTCGGCCGCGGCGGCCCGCGCGATCTCGCTGCGCTCCGCGACACGCTCGGCGAAACCGCGCGGCTCCGCGCCATGCTGCGGGGCGACGGGCTCGCGCTTCCGCCTCCGGAGGTGAGCGCGGCCGAGCGCGGCCTCGGCGAGCACGGCGCCCTCGTCGATCTGCTGAGCCGCGCGCTCGGGCCCGACCTCCCGCTGCAGGCGCGCGACGGCGGCTTCATCGCGCAGGGCTATTCCGCCGAGCTCGACGAGCTGAGAATGCTGCGCGACGACAGCCGGCGCATGCTCGCCTCCCTCCAGGCGCGCTACGCCGGCGAGACCGGAGTCGCCAATCTCAAGATCCGGCACAACAACGTTCTCGGCTACTACATCGAGGTCGGACCGAACCACGCCGCGAAGCTCGCGCCGCCGACCTTCATCCACCGCCAGACGCTCGCGAGCGCGGTGCGCTTCACGACGGTGGAGCTCGGCGAAATCGAGAGCCGGATCGCGAGCGCGGCGGAGAAAGCCCTCGCGCTCGAACTGCAGATCTTCGAGAGCCTCGTCACCGCCGTCTCGAACGCGGCGGAGGCGATCGCGACCGCGGCGGAGGCGCTGGCGCGGCTCGACGTCGCGGCGGCGCTCGCCGAGCTGGCGGCGGAAAAGCGCTGGGCGCGCCCGGTCGTCGACGACAGCCTCGCCTTCTCCGTATCCCAGGGCCGCCATCCGGTCGTCGAGGCCGCGCTCGAGTCCGCCGGCGGCGGGGCCTTCGTCGCCAACGACTGCGACCTGCGCGCCGGGCAGCGCCTGTGGCTCCTCACCGGCCCGAACATGGCCGGAAAGAGCACCTTCCTGCGCCAGAACGCGCTCATCGCCGTGCTGGCGCAGCTCGGCTCCTACGTGCCGGCGGCGGCGGCGCATCTCGGGGTGGTCGACCGGCTCTTCAGCCGCGTCGGCGCGGCGGACGACCTCGCGCGCGGCCGCTCGACCTTCATGGTGGAGATGGTCGAGGCGGCGGCGATCCTGAACCAGGCGGGTCCGCGCGCGCTCGTCATCCTCGACGAGATCGGCCGCGGCACCGCCACGTTCGACGGGCTGTCGATCGCATGGGCCTGCGTCGAGCATCTCCACGACGTGAACCGCTGCCGCGCGCTCTTCGCCACCCATTACCACGAGCTCACCGCGCTCGCCTCGAAGCTCCCCGATCTCTCGTGCCACACGATGCGGGTGAAGGAATGGCACGGCGAAGTCGTGTTCCTGCACGAGGTCGCGGCCGGCGCGGCCGACCGCTCCTACGGCATCCACGTCGCCAAGCTGGCCGGCCTCCCCGCGCCTGTGATCGCGCGCGCCGAGGAGGTGCTCGCGACGCTCGAGAGCCAGCGCCAGAGCGGGGCGCTCACCCGCCTCGCGGACGACCTGCCGCTGTTCAGCGCGGCACGGCGGCCGGTTGCCCCGCCGCCCCCCTCGCCGGTCGAGGCCGCGCTCGCCGAAATCCATCCCGACGAGTTGACGCCCAAGGCGGCGCTCGAGCTGATCTATCGGCTGAAGGCGATGGCGAAGGGCTGAGGCCCCAGGGACGCTCCGCCTTCCGTCCCGTTTAGGGAATCGAACCTCTTGCGGAAGGCGGACTCATGCAGCGCGTCATCCTGGTCACCCTGACGGCAGCGGCCCTCGTCGCATGCAGCGATACCATCGCGGAGCGCGATCAGAACGTCGGCGCGTCACCGCCGGCGACAAGCCGAAGCGATCCGATGTCGAACGTCGGCCAGAGCACGTCCCCCACCACCGGGTCGGCCTCGAACGCCGCCTCGGGCTCGCGCGCGACGCCGTCGCCGCGTTAAAGAGAAGCGACGAAGTCGACGATCGCGGCGAGCGTCGCCTCGGGCTGGTCGCGGTGCGGCGAATGCCGGCAATGGGCGAGCTCCAGCCGGCGCACCTTCCCTTCGACGGCGCGCTCGATCGCGTCGAGCTGCGCCATCGTGCCGTACTCGTCGTCTCGGCCTTGGATGAGGAGAAGCGGGCAGGCGATCGAAGGGAGGAACTCCTCGATGTTCCATTGGCGGAACGCGGGATCGAGCCAGGCGTCGTTCCAGCCTTTGAAGGCGCCGTCGACGTCGGCGTGGTAGCGCTGCAGGCGGGCGCGCAGATCGGTGGTTCGCCAGGCCTCGCGCGCCGCTTCGATGCTGCGGATGGTCACGTCCTCGACGAAGACGTGCGGGGCCATCGCCACGATGCCGCGCACCGGATGCCCGGCGCCGGCATGGATAAGGGCGATCGAGGCTCCGTCGCTGTGCCCGACGAGGATCGCGTCCCCGAGGCCGTGTGCGGCGCGAAGCGCAGGCAGCGTCTCCAGCGCCTCGCGATGCATGTAGTCGGGGCGGCGCGGCTCCCGCAGCGGCGCCGAGCGGCCATAACCGAGGCGCGAATAGACGACGGTCCGCCGCCCGGTCCGAGTGGCGACGCGGGAGGGGAAATCACGCCACATGGCGACCGAGCCCAGCCCTTCGTGAAGGAAGACGAGCGCCGGCTCGGCACCGGGAATATCGACGATTTCGAGTTCGAGCATCGGCGCTGCTTTAGCACGCGAAGCAGCGCGCGTCGGCCCCGCTCAGCCGATGAGGCGGAGCGGCCGCGGGTCCATCCGCGCGACCTCGTCCGAAAGGAGCTTCTCGACCTCGCTGCCCACTCGCCGCCAGTCGGCCTTCTGCTCGGAGTTCTCCGAACGCTCGGCCACCACGGCCGCGGCATCGTCCCCGAACACGCGGACGAGGAAGAGCGCCACGTCGCGCGCCTCCCGATCGTCGATCGATTCGGTCGTCGCTGGCGCTGGCATCGGCATCGACATCATCGTTCTCTCGCGGGAAGAGCCTCGGGTCCCCTCCTCGTTATGGCCGTCATCCTTACCAGCTGCTTAATAAACGGCGTTTTCCTTTAGGTTGCACAACCATGAAGCTCGCTCGCGCGCCCGCAAGGCGCAATTGCGCGACGAATTGAACCAACTAGCCGGCTGTTCCGTTCAACTCGCGACGTATGGGCCGCGACCGGAGTTCTCGCGTTCGGTCGGGCCCGCTTCGATGAACACCACGCTCGGTTGATCTGCCATGCCGAATCCGAGGGATTGGTTCCGCCGTCGCCGCAGGCTCCCTCCGGAGCGCTCCGACCCTTTGGCGGAGCTTCCGGTGCTGGAGTTCGGGCGCGCCGGGAGGCTCGCCCACGAGCGCCACGAGCCGGCGCTGCGGGTCGCGCCGGGCGGAGATGCGGCGCCGAAGGCAGTGCCCCCGCCGCCGCCGCGTCTGAGCGCCGTACGCGGCGGGCGCATCATCGAGCCCGAGTCGTTCGACGTTCGGCCGGAAGTGGTCCGAGCGGGGAACGAGGCCGCCGAGGAGGAGCAGGAGGAAGCGAAGGTTGCGGCGTTCGCCGTTCGGCGGCGCGCCTTCTTCATCGCGCGCCGCTCGCCCGCCGCGGGAGGCGTCCCCGCCGCCACGGTCACGGAAACGACCGCCGGAAGCACGGGCCCGGTAGCGAGCGCCGAACCCTGGGCGGTAGAGCCGCGGCAGCCGATGCCCGAGCCCGCGGCAATGCCGGCGAGGAGCGGGCGGCCGGCCGATCCGTCGCCCCTGCCGCGGTTCGAGCCGGTACGTCCCGAGGCGCAGGCGCCGGCGCACCCCGTCCGTGAGCCCGATGCCGGCGACCCGTCGATGCCCGGCTTCACTCTCGCGGCACCCGGCGTCTCGTGGGTGAAGAGCCGGACGACGCTCCAGGATCTCGGCGCCGTGAACGCAGTGCTGCGCGACGCATTCACCCCGACCCGCCCGAAGCAGCAGGCCGGGTTCTTCTCCGGACGGCACCGGCAGCTCCAGCGCATCATCGCAGGCATCGAGGAGGAGCGGGCGCATATCGTCCTCTACGGCGAGCGCGGCAGCGGGAAGACCTCGCTCGCCAACATCGTCGCCGCGAAGGCGGAGGAGGCCGGGTACCACGTCGTGAAGCTCGCCTGCTCGTCGGACCTCGAGTTCGACGAGGTGTTCCGAATCGCACTCCGCCGCATTCCGGCTTCGTTCCTCGACGAGGGGATCGGCGTCACGCACCGGGCCGGAATCGACAATTTCGAGCAGCTGCTGCCGGAAGGCGAAGTCGGCGTGGCGGATCTCATCCGCGTGCTGGAACGGATTCACGACCGGCACGTCATCCTCGTGCTCGACGAGTACGATCGGATCACGAGCGACACGACCAAGAACAAGCTCGCAGAGCTGATCAAGAACATGTCGGACGCCTCGGCGCCGGTGACAATTCTGCTCATCGGCGTCGCCGAGAACGTCGACGAGCTGCTCGGCCGCCACCCGTCGCTCCGCCGTACGCTGGTGACCATCCCGCTGCCCCTGATGACCGCGCGGGAGATCGAGGGGATCATCGCGACCGGAGAGGCGAAGTCCGGCCTCACCTTCGCGCCCGAGGTGCGCCGCCGCATCGTCGAGTTCGCGCAAGGCCTTCCCTATCACGCCCAGCTCCTCTGCCTCTTCGCGGCGCGAAGCGCGGTGCGCCGCCGCTCGTCCCGAGTCGAGGGGCAAGATCTGCGCTACGCGGTGGAGCGCGCCGCCGACGAAGCGGAGAGCCGGATCAAGGAAGCCTACAATCTCGCCGTCGCCTACCCGGACGGCCAGCGCTTCAAGGATCTTCTCTTCGCGGCTGC
>JADGGZ010000196.1 GCA_019689675.1 Rhodospirillales bacterium
CTCTACTCGTACATGATGTCGCTGCTCTACGTCACGCAGACGGTCGCCGACACCATGGTCAGCCTCGAAATGAACCGCTGGGTGCTGATGATCGTCATCAACATCTTCCTGCTGATCGCCGGATGCTTTCTGCCGCCGGTCGCGATCATCCTGATGTCGATGCCGATCCTCCAACCGGTGCTCGAGGCCCACGACTTCGATCTGATCTGGTTCGGCATCATCATGACGATCAACCTCGAGATCGGCCTCATTACGCCGCCGGTCGGTCTCAATCTCTACGTGCTCCGCGGCGTCGCGCCGCAAGTGCCGCTGCCGACCGTGCTCTGGGGCTCCATGCCCTTCGTTCTCCTCATGATCCTGGCGATGTTCATCCTGGCGATCTTCCCCGAGATCGCCACCTGGCTGCCGACGAGAATGATGGGCGCGCAGCTATAGCTGTCGCCCGGGTGGTCGCCGCTCCCAGGAGTGGGGCCCCCGGGGATCATCACCGCTTGTCATCGCGACAGCGCTGCCGCCGGGCTCCCCCGAGTCTCAGTTGCCTTCGAACACCGGCTTCGACTTCTCGACGAAGGCGCGATAGGCGCGCGCGAAATCGCGCGTCTGCATGCAGATCGCCTGCGCCTGCGCTTCCGCCTCGATCGCCTCGTCGAGGCCCATGCTCCATTCCTGGTGCAGGCATTTCTTCGTCATCGCATGGGCGAAGGTGGGCCCCTCGGCGATGCTCTTGGCCAGTTCCTGTGCCTCGCTGAGGAGCGTCTCGGGCTCCGCGAGGCGATTGAAGAAGCCCCACTGCTCGCCCTCCTGCGCGCTCATCGCGCGTCCGGTGTAGAGCAGCTCGGCGGCGCGCCCCGCCCCTATGATGCGGGGCAGCATGCTGCAAGCGCCCATATCGGCTCCGGCCAAGCCGACGCGCACGAACAGAAACGCGGTCTTCGCGCGCGGCGTCCCGATCCGGAGATCGGACGCCATCGCCAGGATGGCGCCGGCCCCGGCACAAACCCCGTCGACAGCGGCGATGATCGGCTGCGGGGCTGCGCGCATCGCCTTGACGAGATCCCCGGTCATGCGCGTGAAGTCGAGGAGGCCGCGCATATCGCCTTCCTCTTGGCGCCGAACGAGCGGCCCGATGATCTCGTGCACGTCGCCGCCGGAGCAGAAATTCCCGCCGTCGCCCGTGATCACGACCGCCTTCACCCCTTCGGCGTAGACGAGATTGCGGAAGAGATCGCGGAGCTCGGCGTAGGAATCGAAGGTCAGCGGATTTTTCCGCTCGGGGCGGCTCAGGGTAATCGTGCCGATCCCGGGAGGCACGACCGACCACTTGAAGTGCCGCGCTACGTATCCGGCGGCGTCGAACTTCGTCATCCTGATCTCCTCACTAAGCAGCGCTCGGCGATCGCCGAGACAATATGACGCGATCACGAACTTTGGCACCTCGCTTTCACGAATTGGGGACTCCCTCGAACGTTGCTCCGCCACCCCGCGAACCGCTCGGCGCCAGAAGGCCTTGCGCGATATTCAGCTGCCCGTGCGTCTCCCAAGCCGAGCGGAGCGACACCGGCCATGATGCGGCGCCTTGGGCAGCCCGGCGGGTGCTAAAGGCAGGCTTTACAAGCGCCGTCGAAACTTCCTACCGCGCGCTCTTCTTCTGTAGCATCAGGAGACACGATGGGAGACGGACAGTCGATACCGGGCTCGAGCGCCCTCCTCGACGCCTTCGCGCTGACCGGGAAGGTCGCGCTCGTCACCGGCTCGGGGCGCGGGCTCGGCTGGGGAATGGCGCGATTCGCCGCGCAGGCCGGCGCGCATGTCGTGCTCAACGGCCGTGACGAAGCGGCCCTCCGGGCGCGGGCGGAGGAGCTCCGTTCGGAGAGCCTCGCCGCCTCCGTCGCGGCCTTCGACGTCACCGACGCGGACGCGATCGCCGCCGGAGTGCGGGCGACCGTCGAGCGCTGCGGCCATATCGACATCCTCGTCAACAACGCCGGCATACAGAATCGGAAGCCGTTTCACACCTACACCCCGGAGGAGTGGCGTCGCATCGTTGGAACGCATTTGGACGGCGCTTTCCTCGTCACTCGGGCCGTGGTCCCTCACATGCTCGCGCGGCGCAGCGGCCGCATCATCATGATCGGGTCGATCGCCGGCGAACGCGTCCGCGGAACGATCACGGCCTACGCCGCAGCCAAGGGGGCACTCGCCGCGCTGGTGCGAGCGCTCGCCGTCGAGCTCGGGCCGCACGGGATCACCTGCAACGGTATCGCGCCCGGATTCTTCGCCACCGACTTCACCCGCACCCTCCAGGAGGATGCCGCCTTCAACCGCTATATTTCCGAGAGGGTGCCGCTCGGCCGCTGGGGACGACCCGAGGAGCTCGGTCCGGCGGTCGTCTATCTCGCCTCGTCGGCCGGGGCGTTCGTCAACGGACATATACTCACCATCGATGGGGGCCTCGTCGCCGCCGCCTGAGGCGGCATCGGGCATCGCCGGACGATTGCCGGCCGGCGGCCCGGAACCCGCAGCAAGCGGCGTCCGGCAGACTTGGCCGAGGAGGCGAAGGAAAGATGTTCTTTCACGTTGTAATGATGCGACTTTCCGACGATGCGGACGCTTCGGTGCACGCGCGTATCCACGAGTTCGTCGGACGGGTGCGGCGAGAGCTCGATTACGTGCGGGACTATCATTTTGGTCGCAACGTCGCCGATCGCGGGAAAGGCTATGATTGGGCCGTGATCGGAACCTTCGACACGAGCGCCGACCACGACCGCTATCAGGTCTCCACCGTGCACCAGGAAATGAAAGCCTTCATGACCCCCTACATCTCCGACATCGTCGTCTGCGACTTCGACACCGGGGAGCGGCCGTGACGGGCTACGTCTGGCACCCGACGGAGGAATTCCGTGCCGCGGCGAACTGGACTTCGTTCCTACGCGCGGTCGACCTGCCCTCCTACGAGGAGCTGACGGCCAAGGCGTCGGCCGACCCGGAGTGGTTCTGGAACGCGCTCATTCGCTATCTCGGATTCCGCTTCTACCGTCCTTACGAGCGCGTACTCGACCTCTCCGAGGGCATCGAGTTTCCGCGCTGGTGCGTCGGCGGCACCACGAACCTCGTCCTCAACTGCCTCGACAAGCACGGCGATGCCGCGACGCGTCCGGCGATCGTTTGGGAAGGCGAGGACGGCGAGGTCCGAGGCTGGACCTATGCCGAGCTGAACGCGGAGACCTGCCGCCTCGCAGCCGGCCTCGCCGGGCTTGGCCTCGCCGCCGGCGACATGGTTGGGATCTACATGCCGATGCTGCCCGAGACGGCGGCGGCGTTCTTCGCCGTCGCCAAGCTCGGCTGCATCGCGATGCCGCTCTTTTCCGGTTTCGGTGCGGCGGCGGTCGCGACACGGCTCGCCGACGGCGAGGCGAAGGCAGTCATTACCGTCGACGGCAGCCCGCGCCGGGGAAAGCCGGTTGCGATGAAGCCCGTCATCGACGAGGCCGCCGCGAGCGTGCCGACGCTCCGCCATGTCGTCGTGCTCCGCCGTGCGGGCATGGACGTGCCCATGCAGAACGGCCGCGACGTCTTCTGGGACGACCTCGTCGCCGGGCGCCCGACCGAAATGCCGACCGCCGAAGTCCCGGCCGAGCACCCGCTGATGCTGGTCTACACGTCGGGTACGACGGGAAGGCCCAAGGGCACCGTCCACACGCATTGCGGCTTCGGCATCAAGACGGCGCAGGATTTCGAGCTCGGGTTCGACCTCAAGGGGAGCGACCGCGTCCTCTGGATGAGCGACATGGGCTGGCTGGTCGGGCCCATCCAGCTCACCGCCGCCGCGCAGGCCGGCGCGACCGTCGTCATGGCCGAAGGCGCCCCCGACTATCCCGGCACCGACCGGCTTTGGCGTCTTATCGCCGCGCATCGCGTCTCGTTTCTCGGCATCGGCCCCACCCTCGCGCGCGTCATGCGCCGATACGGCGACGACGGACCGGCGAGGCACGATTTGTCGTCGCTCCGCGTCGCCGCCTCGACGGGCGAACCCTGGGACGACGAGTCCTGGCTCTGGGTCTATCGCAAGGTCCTCGGCTCCCGCGCGCCGCTGCAGAATTACTCGGGCGGCACGGAAGTCGGCGGCATCGTCGCGACGAACGTGCTCTTCCCGATCAAGCCGTGCAGCTTCCACGGCGGCGTGCCGGGCACCGGGGCCGACATCGTCGACGCTTCGGGCAACAGCCTCGGACCTGGCGAGGTCGGCGAGCTCGTCATGCGCGAGCCGTGCATCGGCACGACACGCGGCCTCTGGCGCGACCGGGAGCGCTTTCTCGAGAGCTACTGGCGCACGATTCCGGGAATGTGGGTGCATGGCGACTGGGCGTCGCGCGACGAGGACGGCGCGTGGTTCATCCACGGCCGCTCCGACGACACGATCAAAGTCGCGGGCAAGCGCACCGGGCCCGCCGAAATCGAAACGCTCCTCCTCGGCAGCGGCGCCGCCGCCGAGGCGGCTGCCGTCGGCGTCCCCGACCCGGTCAAAGGGGCGGCCGTCGTTTGCGTCGTCGTTCCGCCGCCCGGCGCGACGCCGGACGCCGCGCTCGCGGGCCGTCTTTCGGATGCGGTCGTCGCCGGCCTCGGCGGCTCGTTCCGCCCGGTCCGCGTTCTTTTCGTCACCGACCTGCCGAAGACGCGCAACATGAAGGTCATGCGCCGCGTCGTCCGCAACGTGCTCACAGGCGAGCCGCTCGGCGACACCTCCTCGCTCGTCAATCCGGAAGCGGTCGAGGAGTTGCGCCGTGTAGCATCGGCCCAATAAGTGCCGTTAGAGAGAAAGAGAGAGGGCATGAAGGAAGGAACGACCATGAAGACGAGCCTGGCGGCGATCGCAGCTATGCTCCTGTTCGCGTCCGCGGCTGCCGCTCAGAGCAGCGACGGGCCGGTGAAGTTCGGCGTCCTCACCGACATGTCGGGGACCTTTTCCGACTTGTCCGGCGCAGGCTCCGTCGAGGCGGCGCGGCTCGCCATCGAGGATTTCGGCGGCACGGTTCTGGGCAAGAAGATCGAGCTCGTGTCGGCCGATCACCTGCACAAGCCGGAGACCGGGCTCTCGATCGCGCGGGAATGGTACGACGTGGGCGGGGTCGACGTGATCCTCGACGTGCCGAACTCGGGAATCGCCCTCGCGGTCGCCAATCTCGCGCGGGACAAGAAGAAGATCGCGATGTTCGCGAGCGCCGCCACCGACCGGCTCACCGAGGATTCGTGCACCGGCTACGGCCTCCACTGGACCTTCGACACCTACTCGCAGACGAACGGCGCGGCGCGCGCGCTCATCGACAAGGGCTACGACACCTGGTTCATGCTGGTCGCCGACTACGCCTACGGCCATGCCATGGACGCCGCGATGCGCGAAGCGGTTACGCGCAACGGCGGCAAGGTCGTAGGCGGCGTGCGCCACCCGCTCAATACCCAGGACTTCTCCTCGTTCCTCCTTCAGGCGCAGGCGACCAAGGCCAAGATGATCGCCCTCGCCTCCGGCGGCAACGACACCGTCAACGCGATCAAGCAGGGCAACGAGTTCGGCCTCGAAAAGACCGGGCAGCGCCTCGCCAGCCTCCTCACCTTCATCACCGAGGTGCACAGCCTCGGCCTGGAGCAGATGCGCGGCCTCCAGTTCGTCGTGCCCTACTATTGGGACATGGACGAGCAGACGCGCAGCTTCGCCAAGCGATTCTACGATCGGCTGAAGAAGATGCCGGGCGAGGCGCAGGCCGGCGTCTACTCCGCCGTCCTGCAGTATCTGAAGGCCGTCCAGGCCGTCGGCAGCAAGGACACCGACAAGGTCCTGGCGAAGCTGAAGGAAATGCCGATCGAGGACATGTTCTCGCGCAACGGCAAGCTGCTGCCGAACGGCCGGCTCGTGCACGACATGTACCTCATCGAGGTCAAGTCGCCGCAGGAGTCGAAGTATCCCTGGGACTACTACAGGATCATCTCGACCATCCCGGCGGAGCAGGCGTTCCGATCGATCTCGGAAACCAAGTGCCCACTCGTCAAGAAATAGCAGGAAGATGAGCCGGCGGGCCTGCGCCCGCCGGCGCCATCGAGTCGCGACAGCGGCTCCTTACCGCGCGAAGGTCTCCGGCAGCCAGAGCGCGATCCCCGGGAACGCCACGAGCAGCGCAATCATCGCGACGAGCGCGACGACGAAGGGCATGGAACCGATCAGCACGTCGTTGATCTGGCCGCGCCGACGGATCCCCTGAACGACGAAGAGGTTGATCCCTACGGGCGGGGTGATCATGGCCGTCTCGACGAGCAGAAGCACGATGATCCCGAACCAGACGGGGTCGTAGCCGAGCGAGACCACGACGGGGGTGATGCTGAGCGGGAGCTTCGAGTAGAGACCGCTGAGGGAAAGCCCGCGCCACCCCAAGGCAGCGGAAGCGGGAATCGAGAGCGGCAGGAGAAGAACGAGAACTCCGACGGCAGGAAGGATCATCTCGCCGCCTCCATTCGCGGCGCTCCGTCGAGCGTTCGAAGCGCGTCGACCTCCTCGGTCATCTCCTCCACCGCCGAGCGCGAGCCGAGAAGACGCCTGACCTTTTCCACGTCCCCGACGAAGAGAAGGATTGTTCCGCGGAGGAGAAGCAGGAGCGCGACCGCGGCGAACTCGATAAGGCCGGCGACCCACAGCGCCTGCGGGATCACCAACGGCGTTCCGAGCGGCGAGAGCGACCGGCTGCCGGAAAGAGCCGGTCCCCGCAAATGGGACGCCGACGGAAACGTTACGGCTCGAGGAGCTGCCCTCGCGGGCGTCAGGCGACCTCGCCCATCAGTGTCCGCTCGGGCCGGGTGAAGAGGACCCGGCTTATGAAGCCGCAGACGTCGCGCAACTCGTGGCCGAGCCGGTCGATGCGTTCCGGGGAATGTTGTCCCTGGATGGCGATCCCGCTGATTCCGAACCGTGGGTTCCCGCTCTGATCGACGATGACGCTGGCGACGGTCGTGATGCCTCGATAGAGGCGGCCGACATCCTTCGCCCATCCCGCGCGCCCGGCCTCCTCCACTTCCGCCTGATAGGTCTCGAAGCTCGGCGGGTTCTGCCAGCGGAGCGCCGTGAAGCGT
>JADGGZ010000197.1 GCA_019689675.1 Rhodospirillales bacterium
TCCTTCGCCGCGGAGGAGGCGAGGGCGAGCTTCGAGGCGGCCGCCCGCGCGCGCCTGCCGAGCCCGCGCATCTCCTCCTCGAGCAGGCGGTCGTTCGCCGGGAAGGCGTCCTGCCGCGCGGCGGTCGTCGTTTTCGTCGAAGTCTTCATCCAGTCACCACGAGATCGTCGCGGTGGATCATTTCGTCGCGGCCACGATAGCCGAGGAGTTCCTCGATTTCATGACTCTTGCGCCCGGCGATGCGGGAGGCGTCCTCGGACGAGTAGGCGGAAAGGCCGCGCGCCACCTCGACGCCGTCGCGCCGGCGCACCGCGACGCAGTCGCCGCGCTCGAAGCGGCCCTCGACGCCGACGACGCCGGCCGGAAGGAGGCTCTTGCCGCGCCGAAGCGCCGCCGCGGCGCCGTCGTCGACGACGAGGCTTCCCGAGGGCGCGAGGGTCGCGGCGATCCAGCGCTTGCGCGCGGTGCGCGGCTCGGCGGCCGGCAGGAACCACGTCGCGGGCGTGCCTTCCTCGATCCGCGCCAAGGGCGAGAGGGGCTTGCCGAGCGCGATCACCATGCGGCAGCCCGCCGCCATGGCGATGCGCGCGGCCGCGATCTTCGTCACCATGCCGCCCGAGGAGTATCCGGGCGGGGCGTCGCCCGCCATCGCCTCGATCTCCGGCGAGAGCTCGCGCACCTCCGGGATGAGGCGGGCGCTCGGGTCCTTCTTGGGATCGGCCGTGTAGAGCCCGTCGATGTCGGAGAGCAGCACCAGCGTGTCGGCGCTCGCCATCTGCGCGACCCGCGCCGCGAGCCGGTCGTTGTCGCCGAAGCGGATCTCCGCGGTCGCGACGGTGTCGTTCTCGTTGATCACCGGCACGGCGCCGAGGGCGAGAAGCTGCGTGAGCGTCGCGCGGGCGTTGAGGTGCCGCCGCCGCTCCTCTGTGTCGTCAGGGGTGAGGAGGAGCTGCGCCACGGTGATGCCGTGCTTGGCCAGCGCCTCCTGCCAGGCATGCGCAAGCCGGATCTGGCCTGTCGCCGCCGCCGCCTGCTTCTCCTCGAGCCGGAGCGTCCGCCCGCGGAGGCCGAGAAGGCGGCGCCCCACGGCGATCGCCCCTGAGGTCACGACGATCACCTCCTGGCCGCGGGCGCGGCAGCGGGCGATGTCGGCGGCGAGCGCCTCGAGCCAGGCGCGGCGGATCTCGCCCGACTCCTCGACGAGAAGGGCCGATCCGATCTTGACGATGAGCCGCCGCGCCGAGGCGAGCGAGGGCGCCTTTCCTGAAATAACAGGAAAGTTTACAGGAATGGCGGCGGCGCGGGCGGTCATGGCTCGGCCGCCACAATAGCAGTTTCCGCGGCGCAGCAAGGCTCGTCCGGCGCAAGGGTGGTCTCCTGCAAATGCAGGGAAAATGCAGGGACTTGCGCGCCGCCCGGGGCCGCGCCGCACCGCGCGGAGGCAAGGAGGAGGTCGGGAAGGGCGGCCTGCATCTCGCCTCGGACACTGACATGTCCTAATAGGAAATTCAAGTACGTTCCGGGCAAAGGACGCTTCGCTCCGGCCCCGTCGGGAGCGCGGCTATGCGCGCGACCGGTCGCCGGGCGGCCGGTTCACGAGCCAGATCCCGGCGGCGATGAGGGCGACGGCGAGGAGGAGGGGCGGTCCCACCGCCTCCCCGAGGAGCGTCGCCCCAAAGAAGACGCCGAACACCGGCGCCAGGAACGAGAAGGCGGCGAGGCGCGAGGCGGGATAGTGCGCGACGAGCCAGAACCAGGCGACGTAGCTCGCGAAGGCGACGATCACCGTCTGGTAGGCGAGCGCGGCGAGGACCGCGCCGGTCGGGGCGACGATCCCGGGCTCGCCGATGAGCGCCGAGCCGATCGGCATGGCCAGGGCGGAGACGCCGAGCTGGTAGAGGAGGGTCTTCTCGGGCGGCGCGCGGACCAGCGGCGAGGCCTTGATGAGGACCGTGGTGGCGCCCCAGAGGACCGCGGCGCCGAGGCAGAGAAGGTCGCCCAGGAGCTCGCGCTGGCTCGGCAGGCGCAGGCTGTCCGCGAAGGCGAGCGCGAGCCCGGCGAAGGCTGCCGCGAGGCCGAGCGCCTTCGTCCGCGTCAAGCGGTCTCCCGGGACGAAGAAATGCGCCCCGATCGCGACGATGAAGGGCGTCGTGTAGAGGAAGACGACGCCGCGCGATGCCGTCGTAAAGGCGAGGCCCCAATAGAGGAGCGCGAACTCGACGGCGAAGAGCAGCCCGGCGGCGACGCCCGGCACGAGCGTTTCGTCGCGCCCGCCGAAGCGCACGCCGCGCGCCCGCGCCCAGAGCAGCACGAGGAGGGTGGCGCCGATCGAGCGCAAGCCGCCCTGCAGCACCGGCGAGATGCCCGTATTCGCGACCTTCACCGCGATCTGGTTGAAGCCCCAGAGCGCGCAGAGCAGGACCATGGTCGCGGCGGCCCCGGCATCGAGCCGCTCGCGGGCGCGCGGCAGAAGAGCCGCCTCGCCCGTCATTCCCGGGTTTCCGTCAGCTCGCGCAAAATGCCGTCCGTCCGTTCGCCTCGTTTCCCGACCGCGGGATCGCCCGAGAGAATAGACGGCGGGCGCAAGCCGTCACGATGCCGCTCCCGCGCTCGCGAGATTGGGCGATGCTGGCCGAGTCATCTTCACAAGGAAGATTAGAAACGTCCAGCAAGCAACTGATATCAAGGCGTAAAGGGCACGGGCTGCTTGGCGCCGGAAGCCGCGCGGGCGGCCTTCACTTCGGCGAGGAGCGCCTCCAGCACCTCCCGGACGCCCGCGCCGGTCGCGCCCGACAGCACCATCACTTCGCGATTGGCGGCGCGCCTCAGCTCGGCGCGCTTCGCCTTCACGGCCTCGGGCGTCAGAGCGTCCGCCTTGTTGAGCCCGATGATCTCCGGCTTCTCGGGGAGTCCGTGCCCGTAGGCCTCGAGCTCGGCGCGGATCGTCCGCCAGGCGCCGACGACGTCCTCCTCGGTACCGTCGACGAGGTGAAGAATGACGGCGCAGCGCTCGACGTGACCGAGGAAGCGATGGCCGAGCCCCGCGCCCTCGGCGGCGCCTTCGATCAGCCCCGGCAGGTCGGCGAGGACGAACTCCTCGCCATGGGCCTCGACGACGCCGAGCTGCGGCTTCAGCGTCGTGAAGGGGTAGTCGGCGATCTTGGGCTTCGCCCGGCTCGTCGCGGCGAGGAAGGTGGACTTGCCCGCGTTGGGGAGCCCGACGAGGCCGGCGTCGGCGATGAGCTTCAAACGCAGCCACACCCACCGTTCCTGGCCCGGCCAGCCAGGAGTCGCCTTGCGCGGCGCGCGGTTGGTCGAGCTCTTGAAATGCGCGTTGCCGAAGCCGCCGTCGCCGCCGCGAAGGAAGACGACGCGCTGGCCGGGCTCGGTGAGGTCGAGCAGCACCTCCTCGTTGTTCTCGTCGAGAACCTGCGTTCCGACCGGGACCTTGATGACGAGCGGCTCGGCGGAGGCGCCGGTGCGGTTGGACCCCGCGCCCTGGCCGCCGTTCCGTGCCTTGAAATGCTGCTGGTAGCGGAAGTCGATGAGCGTGTTGAGGTTCGGCACGGCCTCGAACACGATGTCGCCGCCGCGGCCGCCGTCGCCCCCGTCCGGCCCGCCGAACTCGATGAACTTGGCGCGATGGAACGCGACGACGCCGGGCCCGCCGTCGCCGCTTTTCAGGTAGATCTTGGCCTGGTCGAGGAACTTCATCGCGAAGGGTCTTAGAGCGAGGTTGCCGGCCGTTTCCGCGCGGCGCGCGCGGTGCGGAAACGGCGAGGACATCGTTAAGTAGGCGCTCCCGCGCGGCGATGCGAGGGAAAACGGGCGCAACTCGGGCGCCTGTGGGCTACGCTCGCCCTATGAAGAGGCTTCTCCTCGTCGCGGCGCTCGCGTTCCTCGCGCTCTCCGGCGGGCGCGAGGCGGCCGCCGCCGGGCCCGCCTTCGTGCTGGAGGTGAAGGGCGCCATCGGCCCGGCGATGACCGACTATATCGAGCGCGGGCTCGACGAGGCGAAGGCGGCGGGCGCCGGGGTCGTGATTCTCCGGATGGATACGCCGGGCGGGCTCGACAGCTCGATGCGCGACATCATCCACCGGATCCTCGCCTCGCCGGTACCGGTCGTGACCTATGTGGCGCCGTCGGGAGCGCGCGCGGCGAGCGCCGGGACCTACATCCTCTACGCCTCGCATGTCGCCGCGATGGCGCCGGCCACCAATCTCGGCGCCGCGACGCCGATCCAGCTCGGCGGGGCGCCGCAGCCGCTCGGCGACAAGGACAAGGACGAGGGCGGAGAGAAGGGGAAGAGGCGCCCCCCGGCAACGGCGGCGGAGGCGAAGGCGGTGAACGACGCCATCGCCTACATACGGGGGCTCGCGCGGCTCCGCGGGCGCAACGCGGACTGGGCCGAGGAGGCGGTGCGGGAGGCGGCGAGCCTGCCGGCCGAGGAGGCGCTGCAGAAGGGGGTCATCGAGATCCTCGCGCCCGACCTCCCGACCCTCCTCGCCGAGATCGACGGGCGCCGCGTGAGCGTCTCGGGCGGCGAGGCGACGCTCGCGACGAAAGGCGCCGAGATCCGCGTCCGGGAGCCGGGCTGGCGCACGCGGCTCCTCGCGGCGATCACCGACCCCAACGTCGCGCTCATCCTGATGCTGATCGGGATCTACGGCATCATCTTCGAATTCATGAACCCGGGCATGGTCCTGCCCGGGGTCATGGGCGCGATCGCGCTCCTCGTCGGACTCTTCGCGCTCAACACGCTGCCGATCGACTACGCGGGAGCGGCGCTCGTGCTTCTGGGGCTCGCCTTCATGGCGGCGGAAGCCTTCGTCCCCTCCTACGGCGTGCTCGGGATCGGCGGCGCCGTCGCGTTCGTCATCGGCCTCATCATGATGTTCGATTTCGGCACCGCGCCCGGGTTCGAGCTCGCGCCCGGCCTCGCGATCGGCGCCGGGATCGCGAGCGCCGCCTTCTTCCTGCTCGTCGTCGCCGCGGCGATCCGCGCGCGCCGCAGCGCCGTCGTCAGCGGCGAGGAGGAGATCGTCGGCAAGAAGGGCGAGGTCGTCCGGATCGAAGACGGCGTGCTCTGGGTCCGCATCCGCGGCGAGACGTGGCAGGCGCGCAGCGCCGCCGGCACGCCGTCGCGGGGTAGCCGCGTGCGCATCACGGGCCGCGACGGCCTCGTCCTTCTTGTCGAGCCGATGAATGAGTGAGGAGGACCCTTCATGCTGACTTTCGCCCCGGTGGTCTTCGCGGTCATCCTGCTGGCCGCGCTCTTCATCACCGCGATCCGTGTCCTGCGCGAGTACGAGCGCGGCGTCGTCTTCACGCTCGGACGCTTCACCGGCGTCAAGGGCCCGGGACTCATCATCCTCATTCCGGTCGTGCAGCAGATGGTGCGGGTCGATCTCCGCACGCGCGTCCTCGACGTGCCGAGCCAGGACGTGATCTCGCGCGACAACGTCTCGGTGAAGGTGAACGCGGTCGTCTATTTCCGCGTCGTCGACGCCGACAAGTCGGTGATCCAGGTCGAGAACTTCATGGCGGCGACGAGCCAGCTCGCGCAGACGACGCTGCGCTCGGTGCTCGGCAAGCACGAGCTCGACGAGATGCTGGCCGAGCGCGAGAAGCTCAATCTCGACATCCAGACGATTCTCGACTCGCAGACCGACGCCTGGGGGATCAAGGTCGCCAATGTCGAGATCAAGCACGTCGACATCGACGAGAGCATGATCCGCGCGATCGCGCGCCAGGCCGAGGCCGAGCGCGTGCGCCGCGCCAAGATCATCAACGCCGAGGGCGAGCAGCAGGCGGCCGAGAA
This sequence comes from Rhodospirillales bacterium, assembly GCA_019689675.1. Lineage (GTDB taxonomy): Bacteria > Pseudomonadota > Alphaproteobacteria > ATCC43930 > CGMCC-115725 > JADGGZ01. The sequence continues at coordinate 5,822 of JADGGZ010000197.1, forward strand.
GCTCGTCGAGGCGGCGCGGATCATCGCCGAGGTGCCGGAGGCGATGCAGCTCCGCTATTTGGGGGCGCTGCACGACATCGCGGGCGAGCGCGCCTCGACCATCGTCTTCCCGTTTCCGGTCGACATCATGCGCGCGCTCGGCAAGGCCGCGCCGGGGGCGTGAGATAAGGCCTTTCAGCTTTCGGGGAAGGGCAGGGCGAGGAGGGCGCGGGCGCGCCGCAGCGCCGCGTCGAAGCCGAGATGCTCGATTCTGGCGCGCCCCTCGAGCCGGGCGCAGGCTTGCGCGATGCGCCGGTGCTGGAGCGAAGCGCCGGAATCGGAAGAGGATGGCCGCGTTGCGCCGCAAAGAAGAAGGGGGATGCCGAAGCATCCCCCTTCTTTCCGAAACCGCGCTCCCGCGCGGCGCGCTACTCGGCGGCCTCCGCTGCGAGCGCCGGCTGAACGGAGATGTAGGTGCGGCCCTTGACGCCGCTGTGGAACTTCACCGAGCCGTCGACGAGCGCGAAGAGCGTGTGATCCTTGCCGATCCCGACATGGCGGCCGGGATGGAACTTCGTGCCGCGCTGGCGAACGATGATGTTGCCGGCGAGGACCTGCTCGCCGCCGTACTTCTTGACGCCGAGGCGCCGGCCGGCGCTGTCGCGTCCGTTGCGGGAGGAGCCGCCTGCCTTCTTGTGTGCCATGGGTGCGCTCTCAAGCCTTGATGTCGGTGATGCGGAGCACCGTCAGCTCCTGCCGGTGCCCGTTCTTGCGGCGGTAGTTGTGGCGCCGCTTCTTCTTGAAGACGATGACCTTCTCGCCCTTCTTCTGCTCCAGCACCTCGGCCGAGACGGAGGCGCCCGGGACGGTCGGCGTGCCGGTCTTCATCGTGCCGTCGCCGGCGAGCATCAGGACCTCGCCGAGCTCCACGGTCGAGCCGGGCTCGCCGGCGAGCTTCTCGACCGTGACGACGTCGTTCTTGGCGACCTTGTACTGCTTGCCGCCGGTGCGGATGACTGCGAACATTGCGAATTCCTGAAGGGCTTTGCGCGAAGCAGCGCCGCGAAAAGGCGGCCCCGTCGCGGGAGCGCGCAATATAGCGAGGATCGCGCGACTGTCAACGCCGGGGGGTGCGGCGCCGCGCCGGGCAAAGCCTCCCTTGCGGCCCCTGCGTCGCGGCGCCTATATAGGCGCCCCCAGCCGCGGAGAGGTGCCGGAGCGGTCGATCGGGGCGGTCTCGAAAACCGTTGTACCGCGTGAGCGGTACCGTGGGTTCGAATCCCACCCTCTCCGCCAAC
>JADGGZ010000198.1 GCA_019689675.1 Rhodospirillales bacterium
TTGCGGTTACAGCGAACTTTGACTCCGCCCGTCCAGGTTCGAATCCTAGTCCCCCAGCCAATTCTCTCTCAGTGACTCAGCATCGATTCTCGGTCCGCTCGCGGATCATCAGGGCGTACGCAGTTTCCGTTCTCCATCGGCGATCTCGGTGCGGTCCGGCGCGCGTGGCGTTCCTCCACCTCGCCCTGAACATTCGGAATGGCCATGATGGTCTCGACCGAACAGCCGGCCTTGCAAGCGCGCGAATCGGGATCCCCATCAGGATCGCGCCCGCGGCGAGGCCGAATGGGAGGGGCGATGGCATTCCTTCGCTCCTGCGGCCTTTTCCTCGGCGCGCTGTTTTTCGCCGCGTCCTTGACACCATCGCTGATGCCGCGGAGTTTTTCGATACAGGGCAATGCGTCGGGATGCCCTCTGGCCGCCGGCTACGGCATCGGCGTATTCGGCCATTCGCTCTGGGCCTACACGGAGCTCCCGCAGCAGGGCTGCCTCCTCCGCGTCGCCGAGCTCGCGGCCGCGACCCGCTTGCTCGGTGGTCGCGGCCGCCTCCGTGTGGCGGGCAGCAGAATTCCCCCACGGACTCGATGGCGGGATACCGAAGTTTTCCGTCGCCGTGCCGGCTCGGCCGCAGGATGCTGCGATGCGCCGCCGATTGCCGCAATGTGCAACAATGATGTTAAAGTAATCTCGCGCAGCGTGCGCAACACAGCGGCAGAACATTTGACGGGGGACTGGCATGGCGACGATCTGTCTGGCGGAACAGGCCATGGGCGCCGGCCCGGACATCCTCTTTCCGAACATCAGCAGCTGCATCGCCGTCCTGGTGGCGGATGCGCAGCTCAACCTCGCCGGCGTGCATTGCACCAAAAGTACCGAGCGCGCCTTCTTCGACACCGCAGGCCGCATGCTGCAAGCCCTGCTTCCGGGACGCGCGGTCGCACAGGTCTACTGCGTCGGCGTGCTCTCGGAATGGCAAGTACGTCATGTTTCCGATCGGCACCGCAGCGCAGAACGATCGTAATCTCGAGATTCTGCGCAGCCTCGTTTAGGCTTCGGTCGGATCGCTCAATCAGGCGCAGCGCATCAGAAATTCTTCAGCGAACCGGCTCCATCAACCGTAGAGATGGCATTCGACGCGGCGGCCGGCTTCGGGCTCGACCGTGCGCGGCCGGACTGCGGCACAGACCGGCATCGCGTCCGGGCAGCGCGGATGGAAGGGGCAGCCGCTCGGCGGCGCGAGAGCGGAAGGGATCTCTCCTTCGATACGCGGCAGCTTAAAGCGCGCGGCGGGATCGGGAACGGGCGAGGCAAGCCGCAGCATACGCGTGTAAGGGTGCAGCGGTTGCTCCAGCACCTTGCGGGTCGGACCGAGCTCGACGATGCGGCCGAGATACATGACCGCGACCTGGTCGCAGAAATGCCGCACCACGGCGAGGTCGTGGCTGACGAAGACGAAGCTGAGGCCGCGTCGGTTGCGCAACCCTTCGAGCAGGCGGAGGATCTGCGCCTGGACGGAGACGTCGAGCGCGGAAACCGGCTCGTCCGCCACGATCAACGCGGGCTCGAGCATCAACGCGCGAGCGATTCCGATCCGCTGCCGCTGCCCGCCCGAAAACTCGTGCGGATACCGCTCGGCAACTTCGGCCGGCAGCCCGACCTCCGCGAGCGCCGCTTGGACGCGGGGGCGCAGTGCTGCCCCCCGCGCGATCCCATGCACCACGAGCGGCTCGGCGAGCGTCTGAAACACGGTGCGCCGCGGGCTCAAGGACGCGTAGGGATCCTGGAAGACGATCTGCAGCCTCCGGCGCGCGCGGCGCAGCGCCCGCCGCCCGAGCTGCACGATGTCGGTGCCTTCGAACATCACTCGGCCGCGATCAGGACGGATCAGGCGCAAAAGACAGCGCGCCAGCGTCGACTTGCCGCAACCTGACTCGCCGACGAGCCCGAATGAGTTGCCCCGCACGACCGAGAACGAGACGTTGTCGACGGCCTGTACCACGCGGCGCTGCCGTAGCCAGCCGCCACCCGCCGGGAACGACTTGCTGACACCGTCCACGATCAGGATTTCGTCGCTCATGCCGGCATCCAGCAGCGCACCAGCCGGCCGGGCGCGACAGCTTCGAGGGGCGGCGGCTCCGTCTCGCAGCGCGACACGGCGCGTGGGCACCGCGGCGCAAAGGCGCATCCGCGGCCGAGCGCACCCGGCGCGGGCACGCTGCCGGGGATCGGCTGCAGCGCCTCGATGTCGCGGTCGATCCGCAGCGTCGAGCCGAGCAGGCCGAGCGTGTAGGGATGCTTGGGCGCCGCGAAGATCGCCTCGACGCGCCCGCTCTCGACGATCTCGCCCGCATACATCACCGCAACGCGGTCGGCAATCAACGCGACGACGCCGAGATTGTGGGTGATGAAGAGGACGGCGAGGCCGTGTTCGCGCTTCAGATCCTCGAGCAGTCCGAGAACCTGGGCCTGGATCGTAACGTCGAGCGCGGTGGTCGGTTCGTCGGCGAGCAGCACGCGCGGGCGGCAGGCGAGCGCGATCGCGATCATGACGCGCTGCCGCATGCCGCCGGAGAACTGATGCGGGTAATCGTGCATCCGCCGCCGCCGCGACGGGACCTTGACGAGGTCGAGGAGCCGTTCGGATTCGCGCCACGCAGCGTCGCGCCCGAGGCCGCGATGGACACGAATCGCTTCGGCGATCTGGGCGCCGACGGTCATGGTCGGGTTGAGCGCCGTCATCGGCTCCTGAAAGATCATCGCGATCCTGTTGCCGCGCACCGCGTCCAACGCCTTCTCCGAGGCACCGACCAGCTCCTCGCCCTCGAAGCGGATGCTGCTGCCGGCCGCGATCCGCCCGGCGGGCCCGGGCACCAGCCCCATGATGGCGAGCGCCGTCAGGCTCTTGCCGCTGCCGGACTCGCCGACCAGGGCGAGCGTCTCGTTCGGAGCGAGATCGAGGTCGATGCCGCGAACGGCGGGAAGCCAGCCGTCGCGCGAGCGGAACTCGACCGCGAGGTTCCGAATGGCGAGGACCGGCTCAGTCACGGCGAAGCCGCGGGTCGACTGCGTCGCGCAGCCCGTCCCCGATCATGTTCAAAGCGAGCACGGTTGCGAGGATGGCGAGGCTCGGCGCGACCGAAAGCCACGGCGCGTCGAGGATCGTCTCGAACCCCTCGCGCAGCATTCCGCCCCAGGTCGGGGTCGGCGGCTTGACGCCGAGGCCGATGAAGCTCAAGGAGGCCTCGGTCCGGATGGCCGTGGCAAGCCAGAGGGACGCCACGACGACCACGTCGCCGAGCAAATTGGGTACCACGTGGACGACGATGATGCGCAGCTCGGAAAGCCCGAGCGCGCGTCCCGCTTCGATGAAGTCGCGCTCCTTCAAGGCGAGCGTCGGCGCGCGCGCGACCCGGGCGAACGGTGCGAGCTCGGTGATCGCGATTGCGAGCACGAGATGCTCGAGACTGGGGCCGAGCATGGCGACCACCATCAGCCCGAGCAGCAGGCTCGGGAACGACATCAGCACGTCGAGCGCGCCCATGACGAGCGAGTCGAACCAACCGCCGATCCAGCCTGCCGTAATGCCGATCGCGCATCCCGCGACCATGGCCAAGGCGATCGAAAGCACGCCGACGGCAAGCGAGATCCGGGCGGCGTGAATGAGGCGGGAGAGGACATCGCGCCCGAAGCTGTCGGTGCCGAGGAGATGCTCGGCAGAAGGCGGCATCAGGCGGTCGGCGATGCTCTGCTCGAGCGGATCGTACGGCGCGATCCAGGGAGCGAGCAACGCTGCCACGATGATGAGGGCGATGAGAGCCGCGCCGATCCAGGTCAGCGGCGCCGCGGCGAAGCGGAAGGCGGAGCGTCGCCGTCGCACGGTCTCGATCGCGACTGCTTCGGCGGTCATCTCGCACGCACCCGCGGGTCGATGAGGCCATAGGCGAGGTCGGTCGCGACGTTCGCCAGCACGATGAACCCGGCGAAGATCACCATGAGTCCTTGGAGCAGGGTGTAGTCGCGCTGATTCAACGCGCCGAGGATGAGCTTGCCGAGACCGGGCCGATTGAAGACGATCTCCGTCAGCACCGAGTTGCCGATCATCGTGCCGAGATATAGCCCGATCACGGTCGCGACCGGGATTAGGGCGTTGCGCAGGGCATGGCGCCAGAGCACCGCCCTTCTGCCGATCCCTTTGGCGCGCGCCGTCCGGATATAGTCCTCGCCGAGTACGCCGAGCACCGAGGAGCGGGTCACGCGCGTGATGTAGGCGGTCATGATGAGCCCGAGATTGAGCGCCGGCAGCGCCAGATGCTGCAGCCGCTCGAGCAAATCGCCACTGCGCGGGTTGCTTATCACCGGGAACCAGCGCAGCTCGATCGCGAAGACGAGCAGCAGCAGCACCGCCGAGACGAACGCCGGAAAAGAAAGTCCGGCCAGCGAAAGCACGCGCGTCAAGGCGTCCGGGAGGCGATTGTGCCGGGTGGCGGCGAGCACGCCGAGCGGCACGCCGAACAGAATACCGAGCAGGATCGCCGCCAGCGTGAGCTCGATCGTATAGGGCAGCACGGCAAGCACCTCCGCCCATACGCTCTTCCCGGTGACCATCGAGGTGCCGAGATCGCCCCTGAGAATGCCGCTCAGAAAATCCACGTACTGCGCCGGGAGCGGTCGATCGACGCCCAGCCTCTGGCGCAGCGCGGCAAGCGCTTCGGCGGTGGCCTGGTCGCCGAGGATGACCTGCGCGGGATCGCCCGGCACGACGCGCGCCAGCACGAACACGGCGGTCATCACCGCGAGCAGCGTCGGAATGGCGAGGGCGATGCGCCGAAGCAGAAACCCGAGCATCAGGCGGCACGCGCCTCGTTCCGGAACCGCGCCAGTGCGAAGGAAGCGATCGGCAAGCCGGTCGCGCCGGTCGTGGCAAGGTCGGCCACGGCCCGGCCGACGATGGGCCCGAGCTGGAAACCGTGCCCCGAATAGCCGAAGGAATGGATGATCCCGGGCGCCCCAGGTGAGAAGCCGATTACCGGAATTCGATCCGGCGTCTCCGCCTCGATGCCGCACCAGCTGCGCACGACACGCACGCCGCGCATCATCGGGAAGAGCGCGACCGCGGCGGCGGCGCTCTCGGCTAAGGCACGGAAATCGACGAAGGCCTCCTCGCGTGCGAGATCGGCGCGGCCTTGGGCGCCGCCCCCGATCAGCACGGTTCCGCTCGGCGTCTGCTTGAACGAAAGCTTGCGGCCGACGGCGCCGATCACGGGCTCGATGAAACGGGGCAGCCGCTCGGTCACAATCATCATCGAAGCGCGCGTGCGCAATGGCACGTCGTCGCCGACGAGCGCAGCGATGCGGCCGGCCCACGCGCCGGCCGCGTTGACCACGATCGGAGCGCGGTACCTTCCCGTCGCGGTCACCACCGTCCAGGCATTCGCGCCGCGCTCCAGTGCCGTCACGCCCTCGCCTTCACGGAACGCGGCGCCGAGCGCCTCGGCGCGACGCTTGAAGGCGAGCGTCGTCCGATACGGGTCCGCCGCGCCGTCGCGCATCGCCACGAGCGCACCGACGCAGGATCTGGAGATCGCCGGCACGAGCCGGCGCAGCTGCACCGCATCGACGAGCTCCTCGTGCGTGTAGCCCAGGCGCCGCAACGTTTCGGCGCGGGCCGCCAGCTGATCGAATTCGGCCGCAGTCTCGGCAACCTTGACCTGACCGTGCGCAGCGAAGCCGCAATCGTCGCCGACGAGTGTCGCGACGGTATGCCAGAGCTCCATCCCGGCGAGCGAGAGCGGCACCTCCGCGAGATCGCGGCCCAGCGTCCGCACGCCGCCGGCGTTGATCCCGGAGGCGTGGCGACCGACATGCCGGCGCTCGAGCACGACGACGCGGCGGCGCCGCTGCGCCAGGAAGAGCGCGGCGGCGCAGCCGTGCAGGCCGCCACCGATCACGACGACATCCGCCTCATGATCCGCGAAGGTCTTCATGCCGCGTCTTGATCGAGCGCCGCCAACTCGCCGAGGGTAATCGGCTTGAGCGGCGGCCGCACGCGGAAGAATCCGACCTCGCCGGGATCGGCCTGGCGGGCGGCCGCAATCGTCTCCGTCACAGTGAGGCCGCACAGGCGGCCCTGGCAGGGCCCCATGCCGGCGCGCGTGAACGACTTCGCCTGGTTGGGTCCGAGGGCGCCGATCCGGACGGCTTCGCGGATGCGGCCGGCTGTGACGCCCTCGCAGCGGCAGACGACGACGTCGTCCTCGGGCGCGAGGAGCGCCGCACGGGGCGCATAGAGCCGGTCGAGAAACGGCCGGATCGGCTGGTGGCGGCGGAGCGCACGCCATTGCAGGGCGGCCCGCCGGTCGCGGGTCGCTTCGTCGATCATGCCGAGATCGGCCGCCGCTGCGAGTGCAGCGAGCCGGCCCCGGTGCTCCGCCGCTGCGGCACCGCCGATGCCGCCGCAATCGCCGGCGACCAGGATCGTCGGCTGGTCCGAGCGCCCCCACGCGTCGAGAACAGGCCGGAAGCAGCGCTGGACCGGGTCCCAGTTGTGAGCGCACCCCGCCGCCATCGTGATGTGCACGTTCGGCACCACGCCTTCGTGCAGCAGCAACCCGGTCGCGGGGCCTTCCTCCCAAGCGCCGCGGACCTGGAAGCGCACCGTCGAGAGATGCCCATCACCACGCGCCTCGATCGCCTCGACGTGGCGAATGCGCGGGACGCCGGCGCGGCGGAGCGCAGCGAGGTAGCCGAGGCCTTTCTCGAGATAGCGCCAGTTCCGGAGCGCCCCCGGCAGATATGGCAACGCGCGCCGCCGGTTCTGAGCGACGGCGGTATCGAGAAAGCCGGCGATCCGCCCGCCCGCGCGCAGGACCTGGCTCGCGTAGAGAAGCGGCAGCGGCCCGCTTCCTGCGATCCACACGCCGCTCTCCGGGACGAGGCCGGCCGTCTTGAGCAGGATCTGCGCCGCCCCTACGGTCATGACCCCGGGCAACGTCCAGCCGCGCACCGGAACCGGCCGCTCGAGAGCGCCGATCGCGACCAGAATGCGGTG
>JADGGZ010000199.1 GCA_019689675.1 Rhodospirillales bacterium
AGCCCCATCCCTTCCATGACACCCGGTTTGAAGTTCTCGACCACCACGTCGGCTTGCGCCGCGAGATCGCGCAGCAGCGCCAGACCGTCCGGATCGCGGAAATCGAGCGCCAGGCTGCGCTTGTTGCGGTTGACGCTGAGATAGTAGACACTGATTCCGCGGTCGAACGGCCCCCAGCCGCGGATCATCTCCCCTTTCGGCGTCGGCTCGACCTTCACCACGTCGGCGCCGAAATCGGCGAGAATCATCGAGCAGAAGGGGCCGGCGAGCGCGCGCGACAGGTCGAGAACACGAATTCCCCTGAGCGGCAGATTGTGCGCGTCGGTCATGCTGCGGTGCGAGCCCTCTTCCGTCGGTTTGGCCGGGGGACGAAAGCGGGCGGCGACGGTACGAGCCGTCGCCGCCCTGAGATCACGAGCCTTTCGCCGGATTCTGGATCAGTTCGAGAAGCTCCTTTCCATGCTTGGTGTTGGCGACGAAGTGCGGCCAAGCAACCTCCTTCGCGGAGGCGACCCAGGCGTCATACTCCTGCTTCGAGAGCGCCCGCACGTCGTTCCCCGCCTTCTTGAACTGCTCGACCATCTTGTCGCTCGCCTCGCGCTGCAAGCCGTTGAAGAACTCTTCGCTCTTCGTCGCCGCTTTCTCCATCGCGTCCTTCTGGGCCGGGGTCAGCTTGTCCCAGGCCTGTTTGGAGATGACGAGCGGCTGCAGGAGCATGAAGAGCACATAGTCGCCGCCCGCCGTCGCGTGCTTCGTCTGCTCGTATATCCGCATGCTGACGAAGCTCTCCGAGGAGGTCATCAGCCCGTCCAGAACGCCGGACTGGAGCGCCGGATAGATCTCGGTCGACGGCATCGAAACGATCGAAGCACCGTTCGCTTGCAGCACGCGCTCCATGTACGGATCGGCCGCCCGCATCCGGAGCCCTTCGACGCTCTTCGGGCCCGTGATCGCACGGTCTTTGGTCGCGAAGCCGCCCGGCGTCCACCACCAGGTCATGACCCGGATGCCGTTCGCCTCGGCGATCTCCTGAAGCTTCTTGTGGAACGCGGTTCCCTTGAGCTTCATCGCGTAATCCATGCTCGGCACCGTTCCGGGCATGATCGTGATCGAGAACTCAGGCACCTTCCCGACGCCGTAGACGAGCGGATAGACGGCCATTTCGATCGATCCGTTCGTGAGCGCGTCGAACTGCGCGATCGGGTCCGAGATGAGCGAGCGGTTCGGATAGATCCGGAACTTGAGGCTGGGCTCGAGCTTGCTGGCTTCCTCGGCAAAGACCCGCGCCGCCCGGTCGCGGGCGTCCGTGTTCTGCCGCCATTGATGCGAGATCCGGATCTCGGTTTGCTGCGCTTCGACGGCGGTGGGAAGGGCTGCGGCCAACAGCGCCGCGATCAACAATCCAGAAACGCTTCTCATGTCTCCTCCTGCAGTTGACGGCCTGCCCCTCGCGGCGGGCCACTAGAACGACGTTTCGCGTCGCCCGTTGCCGGTCTCGGCTCGCCGGCCGAGATGATCGAGCGCGGCCCGATACCCGGCGGCGAGAGAGCTCCCGTCGAGAATTTCCGGAACGCTTTCCAAAATTTCCGCGATTCGTCGCGCGAAAAGGCTTTGCAGATGATACCGCGCGCGGGCCCGCCGCAGCTCGGAGGGCTCCCTCGTCGAGGCAAGCCACTCGAGATGCCGCTCGACCGCCTCGTCTAGCGCGCCGACTCCTTCGCCGTCCTGCGCCGAAGCGAGAATCACGGGAGGTTCCCACGTCGCGCCGAGGCGGCGGCGTATCTTGAGCACGCCGCGAAGCTCGGCCGCGATCTTCCGCGCGCCCGGCAGATCGGCCTTGTTGACGACGTAAATGTCGGCGGTCTCGAGCACGCCCGCCTTCATCGCCTGGATCTGGTCGCCCGATTCCGGGATGAGGACGAGAACGACCGTGTCGACCAGGAGCCGCACGCCGTATTCCGCCTGACCGACGCCGACCGTTTCGAGCACGACCTCGTCGAACCCGTGCGCGTCCATCGTCAGAAGGATGTCGGGGATGTTGTCTGCGAGCCCGTCATGCGCGCCGCGACTGGCGAGCGAGCGGATGAAGAGGCGCGGGTCGTCGCCGATCTCCTCCATGCGGATCCGATCGCCGAGAATTGCCCCGTGCGAGAACGGACTCGTCGGGTCGATCGCCACGATACCGAGAGAGCGGCCGCGGTCGAGCCGTCGCCGCGCCAAGCCGCTGATCAGCGTGCTCTTGCCCGCCCCGGGCGGTCCGGTAATCCCGATGCGCCGTGCGCTCCTCGCCGGCGGCTCGACCAGCCCGGCGAGCGCCTCCTCGACGCTCGCATCGGCGATCCGGCTCAACGCGCGACCGAGCGCGCGGCGATTGATCGCCTTGCCCTGCTCCGCCATCAGGCGGCCCCTCGCCCGAGGAGGACCGCGTTGTGCTCGCCGAGGAGCGGGGGCGGCGCATAGCGGGAGGCCTCGCCTTGCGTCTTGATCGGATTGCCGACAGCGCGAATCGTTCCGGCATCGGTGGGGATCGAGACGACCATCTCGCGCGCCCGCGCGACATCGCTCGCGAGCGCGTCCTCGAGCGTCTCGACGCCGGCGACCACGACGCCGAGCGGCGCGAGCCGCCCGACCCAATGCTCCGTTTCTCGCTCCGCCAAGAGCGCACCGATCGCAGCGATTACGACCTCCCGGTTCTCGCGCCGGGCCGACATGGTCGCGAAGCGCTCGTCCTCGAGCCACTCAGGCCGTCCGACCTCGTTGCAGAAGCGCTTCCAGAAATCGTCATGCGTGATGAAGAGAGCGAGCCAGCCGTCCTTCGTCGCGAAGAGCTGGGCCGGGACGATGTAAGGATGCGCCGAGCGGGCGTAGCGCTGTGCACGCTCGCCGGCATTGAGCCAGGCCCCTGCCAGATAATTGAGCTGCGAGAGCATGACGTCGTACATCGCGACGTCGACCTGGCCGCCGCGCCCTTCGACCACTTTCGCGAGGAGCCCGAGCGCGCCCATCATCGCCGCCGAGTTGTCGACCGCCGAGTAGCCGGTCTTGGTCGGCGGTCCGTCGGGCTCTCCGGTGATCGCCATTACGCCGGTCAGGGCCTGGATGACGTAGTCGTACGCGGGACGGTCCGCATAGGGGCTGTCGAGCCCGTACCCGGTGAGCGCGACGCAGACGAGGCGTGGGTTCACGACCTTCAGCGCATCGTAGGTGAGGCCGAGCTTCTTGATCGCGGCCGGCCGCAGATTGGCGACGAGCGCGTGTGCGGAGGCGGCCAGTTCGCGGAGGGCGCGCTGGCCATCCTCCGAAACGAGATCGAGCGTCACGCTCAACTTGTTGCGGTTGAGGCTCGCGAAATAAGCATTGTGCGGCCCGATCCAATGCGGGCTGATGCGCCGGGCGATGTCGCCTTCGGCCGGCTCGATCTTGATCACCTCGGCGCCGAGATCGGCGAGCAGCATGCCGCAATAGGGGCCGGCCAGCATGTGGCCGACCTCGAGGATGCGGATCCCGGCGAGAGGTCCGCTCATCCCAGCGCCCTGGCGAGTTCCGCGACGACGTCGTCGAGACGCATCTCGCTGGTGAAGATCCCGGCGACGCCGAGCTGACGGAGATACGCGTGATCCTCCGCCGGGATCGTGCCGCCGACGAAGACCGGGATATCGGCGGCATCGGCTGCGCGCAGCTCCTCGATCGTCTCCGCGACGAGTTCCCGGTGGCTGCCCGAGAGCATGCTGAGACCGACGGCGTCGACATCCTCGTCGACGGCGACCCGTGCGATGTAGCGGGGCGTCTTCCGCAGCCCCGTGTAGATCACCTCCGCGCCCGCGTCGCGGAGCGCGAGCGCGATGATCTTGGCGCCGATGTCGTGGCCGTCGAGACCCGGCTTGGCGATGAGAATGCGCTTGCCGCGGAGAAGGGTCTTGTTCGCCGTGTCGCTCATAGCCGGACGGGTTCCTGGAATTCGCCCCATTGCGCCTTCAGGCGCTTCACGATCTCGCCCACCGTCGCATAGGCGTGACAGCACTCGACGAGATAGGGCATGAGATTCTCGTCCTCCTTCGCCGCGGCCTCGCAGAGACGGTCGAGGCTCCTCTCGACGGCGGCGTTGTCCCGCCGATCGCGGATCGCATTGTACTTCTCGATGACGCGGGCGGAGGCTTTCGGATCGAGCCGGAAGACCTCGCCGAAATCGTCCTTCTGGTTCTCGCGCCGGAAGGCGTTCTGGCCGACGACCACGGTCTCGAGCGAGTCGATCTTCCGGCGCCGGTCGCGCGCCCGCTCGGCCAGCCGCATCTGCAGCCAGCCGTCCTCGATCGCCGGCACGACGCCGCCGTACTCGTCGATCTCGGCCATGACCTCGAGAATCTTCTCCTCCATGCGGTCGGTGAGGTATTCGACGAAGTAGCTGCCACCGAGGGGATCGACGGTCTTCGGAATGCCGCTCTCGTAGGCGACGATTTGCTGCGTGCGCAACGCGATCTCGGCCGAGAACTCGGTCGGGATCTGGAACGCCTCGTCGTAGGCGCAGGTGAAGATCGACTGCGCCCCGCCCATCACCGCCGCCATGGTCTCGATCGCGACGCGGACGATGTTGTTGTAGGGCTGCGCGGCGGTCAGCGACGAGCCGCCGCACACGACGCCGAAGCGGAAGAGCTGCGCTTTCGGATCGGTGACGCCGTAGCGCTCCTTGAGGAGCCGCGCCCAGATCCGGCGCGCCGCGCGGAACTTGCAGACCTCCTCGAAGAGGTCCATGTGGACGTAGAAGAAGAAGCTCAGCCGCTTCGCGAACTTGTCGACGTCGCCGCCGCGGCGAATGAGCTCGTCGACATAGGCGAGCCCGTTGGCGAGCGTGTAGGCCATCTCCTCGACCGCCGTGGCGCCCGCGTCGCGCACATGGGCGCCGGCGATCGAGATCGGATTGAATCGGGGCGTCGCCTCGTTGCTGAAGAGGATCGTGTCGGCGATGAGCCGCAGCGACGGACGGACCGGGAAGATCCAGGTGCCGCGCGCCACGTACTCCTTCAAGATGTCGTTCTGGATGGTGCCGGTCAGCTTCTCGCGCGGCACGCCCTTCTTGTCCGCGCAGGCGACGTACATCGCGTAGATGATCGCCGCGGTGCCGTTGATCGTGAACGAGGTCGAGATCCGGCCGAGATCGATGCCTTCGAAGAGAACCTCCATCTCCGAAAGGTTCGAGAGCGAAACCCCGACCTTGCCGATCTCGGGGCGCGCCATCGGATCGACCGGATCGAAGCCGCATTGCGTCGGCAGGTCGAGCGCTACCGAAAGCCCGGTCTGGCCCTGATCCAGGAGAAATTTGTAGCGCGCGTTCGACTCCTCCGCGGTACCGAAGCCCGAGTACTGCCGGATCGTCCACAGCCGCCCGCGATACCCGTCCGGGAAAATGCCGCGCGTGAAGGGATACTCGCCCGGACGTCCCGGATCGCGGTTCTTCACCATGTCGGGCGTCACCACCACCGGGATCTCGATCCCCGAGGGCGTCACCGGAGCCGGCGGCGGAATCGTGAGCTCTTCGGAAAGCACCGGCTTCTTCTGCTCGGCAGCGGCCATCTTCGTCCTCCCGGTCACTTGGAGTTCGTGAGCAGCTTCTCCGCGACGGCCCAATGATCGTCGTGGACCCAGCTGCGGCTGAAGTAATGCGCCTCGAGGCGGCGCCGCTCTACCTGAGGCGCCCCCAAGCGCTCCGCGAGCGCCTGCGCCTTGAAGCCGCGCATCACGAGCGGCGACTGCCGGCGCATCGGCTCGATGAAGCGCTCGACGAATTGCTCGAAGTCTTCGCCTTCCGGTGCGACGGCGTCGGCGAGCCCGAGCATGAGTGCCTCCGCGCCCCCGATGGGTTCGGCGCGACTCAGCACGCTCAGCGCGCGGCCGAACCCAAGGAGCCGCATGAGGTCTGTCCCCCCGCCCCAGGCCGTCGTGAGGTTGAGCCGGCCCTGGATGAAGCCGATCCGCGCATGAGGCGCGAGGACACGAATGTCGCAGGCGACGGTGAGCTCGGAGCCGCCTCCGAGCGCATCGCCGCTCACCGCCGCGACGACCGGGACGGGAAAGCGCCGGACGCTGTCGAGCGCCGCGTGCGCCTCGTCGGAGACGACCGCGATCTCCTCCAGCGTGCGGACGGCGTTGAGCTCCTTGAGATCGCCCCCCGCCGCGAAATGCTTGCCCCCGGCAGCGCTGAGGACCGCGAGGCGGAGGCTTTCGTCGCCCGCGTGCGCCTCGAAGGCGGAGCGCAGCTCGCCGAGCACCTGGCGGCTCAGCGCATTCCGCTTCTCCGGGCGATCGATTGTGACCCGGAGCACTCCGCCCTCGACGCGGGCCTTGACGTATTGCCGGGCGCTCATGCTCACGCCTCCAGCCGGGCGCAGGCGGCCTTCAGGGCCTGGACATGGCGCTCCTGCGCGGGCTCCATGCGGTGGAGCGGCCCTGCCACCGCGATTCCGTACCGGTCGCTGCCGAGCGGAACCGTCATCGCCACGGCCATGACGTCAGCGACGTTTTCGCTCTTCGTCGTATACCAGCCGCGCCGGCGTGCCTCCTCAAGGTGGACGGCAAGGCGATTGCGGTCGGTGATCGTTGCCGGGGTCACGGCGGGAAGCGGCAGCTTCTCCAGGAGGCGAGCCCGCTCCGCCTCGGGAAGGCTGCCGAGAAGCGCCTTGCCCATCGCGCTCGAATGCAGCGGCTTCAGCTCGCCCGCGCGCGCCGTGTAGCGGATGCTTTGCGGGCCTTCGAAAATGTCGAGATAGATCACCTGATTCTGCTGCAGCTTTCCGAGGAGGACGGTCTCCTTCGTCTCGTCCCGCAGCGCCGAAAGGACGGGCGTCACGTGCTCCAGCACCGGATCGTGCGCCGCAATGATTTGCGCCTGCTCGAGCAAGCGCTTGGTCGGATAGAAGCTGCGCCGCGGCCCGACCGAATAGAGAAAGCCTCGCGCCTGCAGCGTGCGGACAAGGCCGAAACAGCTCGACACCGGCGCGCCCAAGGCGCGCGCGATCTCCGATAAGCCCAGCGGCTTCCGCACCACCGC
>JADGGZ010000200.1 GCA_019689675.1 Rhodospirillales bacterium
GGAAGGTTCTGCGCCTCGTCGACGATGAGGGCGGCGCGCTTTCCCTCCTTGTGAACGCGACGGAGGAACGCCTCCAGGCTTCGCAGCAGCGTCGCCTTGTCGCCTCCCGTGCCGGGTAGCCGGAACGCGTTCGCTACCGCGCGCAGGAGATCGTCGGCCTCGAGCTGGGTCGTCACGACCTTGCCGGCCACGAAACGATCGCTGTCGAGCGAGGAGAGCAGCCGGTCGACGAGCGTCGTCTTGCCGGCCCCGATATCGCCGGTGACGATGATGAAGCCCTCGCCTTGACTGAGCCCGTAGGTGAGATAGGCGAGCGCCTTCCGGTGATTCTGGCTGTTGTAGAAGAACCGCGGATCGGGCGTGAGCTGAAACGGCAGACCGGTGAACTTGTAGAACTCGGAATACATGACGCCGTTTCCTCAGAAGCTCTTGCTGAGCCGGACCGAGACGAGGGTTTCGCGCAACTCGCGGAGGTCTTCCGACGACTGGCGCTCGGTATGCCGGAGGCGAAGGTTCAGAAGCAGGGTCTCGGAAAGGTTGATGGAGAGCCCCGCTCCGGCCGTGTAGATGTCGTCCCGCCCGGCGATGCCCCCGCCGAATCGGAGATTCCGATAGTCGAGCTGCGTGTCGAGGGAGACCGTGGGCGAGAGGCGTCGCTGCCATCCGACGCCGGCGCCGGCGGTCCTCTCCTTGTCCGTCGACGGCGACTCCGCCTTGCGGTTCTGGTAATTGACGAGGACGCTGTAGGTGTTGCGGCCGCGCTCCGAGACGAGAGCGGCACGAAAGCTCTCTTGGCGGAAGGTCTGGCTCGTGAGACCGAGCTCTCGCTCGCCAGGCTGGAAAGGCAGGCCGGTCGCAAGGTCGATGAGATTGCCTTGGGCGTCGGTGCCGATCTGCGTCGTCTGCTCGAGCAGCGACGACTGGGAGGTTTCCAGCGACTCGGTGAACGAGAGACTGAGCCGAGTGGTCGCGCCGAGCTGCCACTGCGAAGCGATCTCGAGATCCTGGTCGTCGAAGCGCCGCCCGTATGTCAGGCGGAAGCTGGAGCGCGGCCGGGGACGGTACTCGAAGCCGACATTCCAGATGAGACCGTCCGGCTCTTCGCTCAGCGTCGGATCGTCGATCTCTTCCCAGCCCATCCCGGCGAGAAGCGCGAAGTTGGAGAAAACCTGATAGCTGAGATCCGCGCGGGCGAACCGACGCCGGCGCGACGTATCGCCGAGCTCGACGCCGCCGGTACCCCCGATTCCGGATCTGCCGCCCGAGGTCTCCGTCCATTCCTGATGGCCGCTGACCGACCAGCCGAGTCGCCCGGTGGCGCCCGGTGCGCCGCGCAGGGACGCCGAAACGGCGTTCGTGATCGTGTCCCCGACGTCGGAAGTATCCGCGGCTACGATCCCGAAGCGGTATCGCAGCTCGCTCTCGACGACGCCGCCGATGCGCTCGCGCCAGAAAGGACTGACGGTGAAGGTCTTCACCTCGCTGAGATTGTTCGATGCGGCGGTGCTGCTCGTGGTGGTGGGTAAGGTGCCGCCGATCAGGGAATCGCTTCCCGAGATGCCACCCGCCGGATTCGTGAATGCCTGGACGATCGATGCGTTGGCGTCGATCCCTAGGCGCCGTTCCAAGAAATCGACGTTGGCGAAGCCGGCGAGATTGTTCCTGATGCCGTTCTGCTCGTCGGCGGTCAGATAGAAGAGAAGGTCGGGATCGTAGTCGAGGCCGACGCGCAGGGACGGTCCGAGGCCGCGGATGGAAAGACCGGGGCTCAGCCGCGTGATGAGGTCGCTGTCCTCCTCCCCCTTCCGCTCCAGCCGAACGTTGCTCGTATAGATTTCCTCCAGCGAAGCGCGCGGCGTGATCCGCCACTCCGCCGCGTCGGCGGCGGCGCTGGCCATGAGGAGCGTGCTGATACAGCACGCTACGCCCAGATGATTTCTTCTCTTCTCAGTCGAGGTGCCCACAGCCGCAGCTACCTCGAGAGACCGGGGCCGTAGTAGTAGCGGCTGTAGTCGTACGGCTGAGTGCTGCGCCGAGCCTTGTTGAGGATCACGCCGAGATGGGGGCACGACCCGAGAATTCGCAGCGACTCCTCGATCGCCGCCTTGCCCGTACCCTCCGCCTCCACGACGAACGCGACCTGCCCGACATGGAGCGCGAGAACGGTCGGATCCGTCGTGGCGAGCACCGGGGGCGAATCGAAGATGATGATCCGGTCCTTGTAGCGCGCAGCGATCTCGTCCACGAACGCGCTCATGCGCGAGCTCGCAAGGAGCTCGTTCGCGAGCGGATGGGGGCTGCCGGCCGGAAGGATCGACAGCTTGTCGATGTTCGTTCGGATGAGGACGTCCGCGAGGTCGATCCGACTGTCTGAAAGCACGTCGGTCAGCCCGCGCCCGGCATTGAAATCGAGCACCTTCGGCACGGTCGGGTTGATCGCGTCGCCGTCGACGAGAAGAACCGTGACGTCCTGCTCGGAGACCATGCTGAGGGCGAGGTTGACGGCCGTGAACGTCTTTCCTTCGCCCGGTCGCGCGCTCGTCACCATGACGAGATTGCCGCGCTCGACCGGGTCAGGACCGAAGGCGTTGAGAAGGAGCGGCCGCTTGATGACGCGGAACTCCTCGGCAATGAGGCTCGTCTCCCCGGGGATGACGAGGCCCATCCGCCTCATCCGGTCGAGGTCGAGCTCGACGCGAAGCCGGCTGGTCCGCGGTGCCGCGGCAGCTTCGTCAGCGCCGCCCTGCTCCTCCCGCCGACTCGGCTGCGGATCCAGTCGACTGGGTTGCGGACGCGGGGAGGGGACCGCGCTCGCTTGCGAACCGGGCCCGTCAGGGACCGGCGGTTTCGCCGGAGCAGCGGCGCCCTGCTGCAGCAGCTGCTCGACCGCTTTCGCGATGATGCTCATCGATCGCCCTCAAACCGTGATCTTGAAGCCGCGAATCGCGTTGAGAGCGACGACGCCGGCATAAGCGACGCCGAGCGCGAGGCAGGTCGCCCCGAATGCGGCACGTCGAAGGAACTGGGCGCGACGATTTACGACTGCCTCGACGAGCGAGACGCTGCCGAGAACGGGCACACGCACCAGCGCCCGGAGCTGATCGACCGTCCTCACCGTCTGATCGAGCTGCCCGAGGAAGAACGCGAAGACGACGCCCCCGCCGAGGGCCGCGCCCCAAACGACTGAGAGGAACAGGAGCCGGTTCGGCCGCGACGGCTTCGTCGGCTCGATCGGCGGCTCGACGATCCGGAACTGCACCTTGTCGGTCTGCGTGTCGAGATCCTGCGCGAGCTTTGCCGATTGCCTACGGTTCAAGAGCTCGTCGTAATTCCGCTTCATGACCTCGTAGTCGCGGGTCAAGCGCGCAAGCTCGGCCTGGACTCCCGGAACGGCCCGGGCGAGCTGCTCCCACTTCTTCACTTCGGCGAGCTGCCGCTCCGCGCGAGCCTTTAGGCTCGCAATCTCCCCGTCCTCGGTCGCGAGCCTCAGCTTGAGCTGCTCGTAGACCGGGTTGGGCGCCATCGACCTCGGCAGGGCCGAAGCTTGCCCTGGCGCCGGTTCGGCCTGCGCCCGCTCCTTCTCTCGCTGCTGGGCCTCTTTCAGCTGCTGATTCAGACGGTCGAGCTCACGTTGCGTCGCCAGAACATCGGGATGCCGCGGCGTGTAGCGGCTCAAGAGATTGTCGAGCAGCCGCTCGAGCTCGGCGATCTTCATCTCGATGGCGGCAGCTCCCGGTCCGCTCGCTTCGCCCGGCCCGCCGAGCGGCGGCCCGAGCGGCGGGCCCGCCCCCTCTCCGAACCCGGCGACCTCGATCATCTGGGGAATTTCGGCGAGCTGCCGTGCGAACTCGTCGCGGCGCCGAACACGCTCCTCGATTTCGCCCTGCGTCCTGGCGAGCTCGGCCCGAGCAAGCTCCAGCTTATTGAAGTAATTTCCCTCGCCGGGCAGAAAGCCGAGATTGTTCTCGCGGAACTCGGCGACTTTGCGCTCGGCGAGGTCGAGCTGACGCTCGTAGTCGCGCACCTGCTCGTCGATGAACCTGACGGCGGACGCCAGGTCCTTGCGTGAATTGCCGAGATTGCTTTCGACGAAGAGATTGAGGAGCGTGTCGACGATCGCCTTCGCCGCCTTCGGCGACTCGTTCTCCGCGGTCAGGAGAAAGAGATTGCGTCCCTGGGTGGAGATCTGGATCTGGCGGCCGAGCGACGTCGTCAACTCGTTCATCTCGCCCGGCGTGCGCACGTTGCGATCGAGGTTCGTGGCACGCGCGACCTTCTCCAGGTTCGGCCGGCTCAGCAAGGTCTTCTGCATGATCTCGACCTCGCTGAGAAGGTTCGGCTCGACCGCGATGCCGCGCATCAACGGGCGCAGCATCGAATCGGTGTCGACGTAGATGCGGGCGCTGCTCTGGTAGATGTCGGGCATCGTGGCGACGAGCAGCCATCCCGCGACGCAAATGAACCAGCTCACCGCCAGCCCGTACCAGCGGTACCGCCACGCCATCAGCGAGTAGTCGCGCAAGAGCGCTAGAAGCTCGGACACCCTTTACTCCGAAGGAACATCGCTCGCGATTCCCGGAACCCGGTGATGCCTCAGAGCCCTCGCCTGGGGCATCGTTCCAGGCCCGTCAGAACCAGCTTTGCGGGATCATCAACACATCGCCCGGCAGGACGCGCGCATTCGCCGTCACGTCGCCGTCCTTGAGAAGATCGTTCAGCCGGACGCGATATTCCTTCTGCTCTGCGCCCGAGCCCCGGATCAGCACGGCGCGATTGCCCGCGGCGAACTCTGTAAGGCCGCCGACGGCGATCATCACGTCGAGGAGCGTCATGTTCTCGCGGTACGGGATCGCCTGCGGCTTCGCCGCCTCGCCCACCACCCGGACCTGCTGGTTGAAGGGCCCGCTGAACCCGGTGACGATCACGGTCGCCACCGGATCGACGATGTACTTGCTCAGCTCGCGCTCAATGTCCCGCGCCAGCTGCGTCGGCGTCTTGCCCGCCGCCTGCATATCCTCGATGAGAGGCGTCGAAATACGCCCGTCCGGACGCACCGGTACGGTCGTCGAGACCTCGGGATTGCGCCAGACGAAGATCTGAAGGGAGTCGAGCGGCCCGATGACGTAGTCCGGGCTGCTGCTGTCGCCTGATGGCGCGATGTCCGGCAGCGGCTCGGCAGTCGAGCAGCCGGCAAGCAAAACCACCAGCAGGCAACGGATCAATCTCCAGCGCCTGTTCAAGGTTCTCTCCCCCAATAAATGGCCTAGGCTCGAGGAGCCGGCCGGATATTACACGATGAGATCGGAATGTGAACCGACGGTTGAGTACAAATGGTTAACCGGATCTCGTAAAGACCCGTCAAGTCGAAACGCTGTGCGATTGGAGCCACAGCTCCAGCATCATCAGATCCCAGAGGCGCGAGGCGGCCTTCCCGTCGCCCCCGGCGCTTCGCGCCAGGAGGTCATCGACATAGGAAGATCGACATATGTCGCGCTCCTGGAAGGAGCGCGCGGCCTCGATGGCCATCTCCCTCAGACGCGTATCGCTTTCTATCCACAAGTCGTACGGCATGCCGAAGCCGTGCTTCTTCTTATCTATTATTTCTTGCGGCAGAAAACCCTTCATCGCTGATTTGTAGAAAGCGCGCAGCTCGCCCCCTGCGAGAAGGATTTCCGCCGGAATCTTGGCCGCGAAGGTCGCGAGATCCTCGTCGAGGAAGGGGAAGCGGACCCCGACCCCGGCCATCCGGCACATCGCGGAGACCTTCCTCAGGTCGTTGTCCGCAATCGCCAGCCGCAGATCCAGATGCATCATCCGGTGCAGCGGGGCCGGCGAGGTGGTGCGGAAATAGGTCTCCCGTGCGAGCGCCATGGGCCCGTCGAGGTCGACCTCGCTCAGAAACGCCGAGGTGAACATCGCGCGCGCTTCATCGGGCGCGACGTGTTCGTAGGCGAGCATCCGGTCGGGCAACGGGGTCGTCATGAGCGCGAGGAAGTTCCGCGCACGCCGGGCCGTCCTGCCGCGCCCGAGAAGCGCGGTTCCCGGACCGATGAGGCCGGTCGGCACGACCTGCAGCAGGCGGAAATACCGCTCGCGCGCCGTCTCGGTGGCATATCGGGAATTGCCGGCGAAAAGCTCGTCGCCCCCGTCCCCGGCGAAGAGGATTTCGACATCCCGCTCGGCCGCCGAGCGCGCACAGTAATAGGCCGGAACTGCCGACGAATTGCCGAACGGCTCGTCATAGAAGGCGGCGATGCGCGGGACCGCATCGACGCTCTCCTCGAGCGTCAGATAGTGCTCGTGACCGGCCGCGCCGAAGCGCTCGGCGGCGATGCGCGCATAGTGCGCCTCGTCGTACGGCTCGGCATCGAATCCGACCGTGAAGGTGCGCGGCCCTGCGCCCGTCACCTTGCGAAGGAGCCCTACTACGGTCGAGCTGTCGAGGCCGCCGCTCAGAAAGGCGCCGATCTGGCGGCCTTCGGCTTCGTCGACAGCCCGCGCGACAGACCGCGTCAGAAGCTCGTGCAGCGTTTCCGCGAGTTGCTGTTCCGAGGCGCGGAGCGGCTCGGGCGAGTAATCGAGGGTCCAGTAGAAAGACTGCCTTGCCGTCCCCCCGCGGTAATGAAGAACCTGTCCCGGAAGAAGCTTCTGCTGCTCTTTGTAGATCGTGCCGGGGGCAGGCACGGTGAAGTAGCTGAAATAATTGTAGATTCCCTGCGGGTCGAGGGTCGCTGAAACGTCCGGATGCGCGCGCACGGCGTCCGCCGTCGAGCCGAAGACGAGTCGCTCGCCGGTCGCGGCGTAGTAGATGCGATGGACCCCGAACCGGTCGGCCGCCACCACCGCCTCGTTCGCCTCGAGATCGAGGAGCGCCAGAGAAAACGGGCCGCGGATCTGCCCAAGAAAATCGAGCCCGCTGCGACGGAAAGCCTCGAGTGCCGTTTCGGCATGACCGCGTTCTCGGGCGCGCTCGGCGAGTTCCGGCACCGACCACCACGGGGCGCCGAGGATGGCGACGAGATG
>JADGGZ010000201.1 GCA_019689675.1 Rhodospirillales bacterium
GGCGCCTCCGACATGCCGCTGAAGCCCGAGCTCCTCGAAAAGCACGGCCTCATGCAGTTTCCGGCGATCATGGGCGGCGTCGTGCCGGTCGTGAACGTGCGGGGAATCGCGCCCGGCCAGCTCAGGCTCGACGGTCCGACGCTCGCCAGGATCTATCTCGGCGAGATCACGAAGTGGAACGATCCGGCGCTGAAGGCGCTCAATCCCGGCGCGAACCTCCCCGACCAGGCGATCGCGCCGGTCTATCGCTCGGACGGTTCCGGTACGACTTTCCTCTTCACCGACTATCTCTCGAAGATTCATCCCGAGTGGAAGTCCAGGGTGGGGTCGAGCACCTCGGTGAAGTTCCCGATCGGGCTCGGCGGAAAGGGCAACGAGGGCGTCGCGGCGATTACGGCGCGCACCGACGGCGCCATCGGGTACGTCGAGTACGCCTACGCCAAGCAGAACAAGATGTCGCACGTGCTGCTGCAGAACGCGTCAGGCAAGTTCGTCGCGCCGGAAAGCGCCGCCTTTCAGGCCGCGGCGGCGAGCGCCGACTGGGCGAAGACACCGGGCTTCGGCGAGGTGCTCACCAACGAGCCCGGCGAAGAGAGCTGGCCGATCACGGGCGCGAGCTTCATCCTCGTCCACAAGAAGGCGACGAACCCCGAGAGGACGAAGGCGGTGCTCGCCTTCTTCGATTGGGCGTTCGCGAACGGGCAGAAGCTCGCCGAGGAGCTCGGCTACGTGCCGATGCCAGAAGGTACGGTGAAGCTGATCCGCAAAGCCTGGGGCGAAATCGGCGACTCGGGCGGCCGGCAGGTCTGGACCGGCAAGGCGTCCTAAGTTAAGCCACCGGCGGGCGGCTCGTGTGCCGCCCTCTCAGCGCTCATGACCGATACCGTCTCTTCCCTGGATCTGAGCGGGACGCCGCGGCGCCGGACTTTCGGCGATCGCTTGTTCAAGGCGACCGCTGCGGGATTCGCCTTTCTCGTCCTCGCGATTCTCGCCGCGGTGATCCTCACGCTCGCCGACGGCGCGCTGCCGGCGCTCCGGGAGTTCGGCATCGGGTTCGTCGCGACCGAGGAATGGGACCCCGTCCTCGACGAGTTCGGCGCGCTCGCCCCGATTTACGGAACCCTCATCACGTCGGTAATCGCGATGCTGGTGGGGATCCCGGTCGCCTTCGGCATCGCCGTTTTCATCACCGAGCTGTGCCCGACATGGCTCAAGCGGCCGATCGGCGTCCTCATCGAGCTTCTCGCCGCAATCCCGAGCATCATCTACGGCATCTGGGGGCTCTTCGTCCTGGCGCCGTTCCTGCAACGCCACGTGCAGCCTTTCCTCATCGACACGGTGGGCACGATCCCCGGCATTGGAGCGCTCTTCAGGGGCCCGCCGCTCGGGATCGGCATCTTCACCGCCGGGATCATCCTCGGGATCATGGTGCTGCCCTTCATCGCCTCGATCACACGCGACGTCTTCGAGACAGTGCCGCCGATCCTCAAGGAATCCGCCTATGGGCTCGGCGCGACGACCTGGGAGGTGGTGCGGAGCGTCGTCGTTCCGTATACGCGGGTGGGCATCGTCGGTGGCGTGATGCTCGGGCTCGGCCGCGCGCTCGGTGAGACCATGGCCGTGACCTTCGTCGTCGGCAACGCGCATCGCATCGACACCTCGCTCTTCGCGCCGGGGACGACGATCTCGGCGGCGCTCGCGAACGAGTTCACCGAAGCGGTCGGCGATCTCTATCTCTCCTCGCTCATCGCGCTCGGCTTCATCCTCTTTCTCATCACCTTCGCCGTGCTCTCTCTCGCCAAGCTCATGCTGCTCCGTCTGCAGCAGAGGGCCGGGACATGAGCCCGCTCTACTGGCGCCGGCGCGCGACCAACGCCGTCGTCATGACTCTGGCGCTCGGCGCCACGGCGCTCGGCCTCGTGTGGCTCGTCCTCGTTCTCTGGACGCTCGTCGCGAACGGGGTCGCCGCGATCACGCCTTCCCTCTTCGTCGAGTCGACGCCGCCGCCGGGGAGCAGCGGCGGCCTCGCGAACGCGATCTACGGCAGCATCGTCATGACGGCGGCGGCGACGCTCATCGGCGCGCCGGTGGGCATTCTCGCCGGTACCTATCTCGCCGAGTACGGCGCGGGCAGCCGGATCGCGCCGGTGATACGCTTCGTCAACGACATTCTCCTCTCGGCGCCGTCGATCATCATCGGCCTCTTCGTCTACGAGGTCATGGTGCTGAAGATGGGGCACTTTTCCGCCTGGGCCGGAGCGACGGCGCTCGCGATCATCGTCGTGCCGGTGGTCGTGCGGACGACCGAGGACATGCTGAACCTCGTCCCGACCGCCTTGCGCGAGGCGGCGGCGGCGCTCGGCGCGCCCAAATGGCGGGTCATCGTGTTCATCGCGTACCGCGCCGCAATGCAGGGAATGCTCACCGGCGTCATGCTCGCCTTCGCGCGGATCGCCGGCGAGACGGCCCCGCTCCTCTTCACCGCGCTCAACAACCAATTCTTCTCGACGGACATGAATGCGCCGATGGCGAACCTGCCGGTCGTCATCTTCCAGTTCGCGATGAGCCCTTACGTCGACTGGCAGAGTCTCGCGTGGGGAGGCGCGCTTCTCATCACCGTCGCCATCCTGATCCTCAACATCGCCGCACGGCTCTTCGCCGCGTGGGGCAGTTTCGGAAGATGAACGACATGCCGAGGACAGCCGTCGCCCGCCAAGACGCGCCGCTGGTCGAGCCGCGGGCAGCGCCCGATCTCGTCCCGAAGATCGAGATCCGTCGGCTGCGCTTCTTCTACAAGAAGTTCGAGGCTCTCAAGAACATCGACCTGACGCTCTACGACAAGCGCGTCACCGCGTTCATCGGCCCTTCCGGCTGCGGCAAGTCGACTCTGCTCAGGGTCCTCAACCGCATCTACGACCTCTATCCGGGTCAGCGCGCGGAGGGCGAGGTTCTGCTCGACGGACGCAACATCCTCGAGCCTGGCCTCGACCTCAATCTCCTGCGCGCCAAGGTCGGCATGGTGTTCCAGAAGCCGACGCCGTTCCCGATGTCGATCTTCGACAATGTCGCGTTCGGGATACGGCTCTACGAGAAGCTGCCGGCTTCCGAGCTCGCCGACCGCGTCGAGCAGGCGCTGCGCCGCGCCGCGCTCTGGGACGAGGTCAAGGACAAGCTGCGGCAGAGCGGCCTCAGCCTTTCCGGCGGCCAGCAGCAGCGGCTCTGCATCGCGCGCGCGATCGCCGTGAAGCCGAGCGTGCTGCTGCTCGACGAGCCCGCATCCGCGCTCGATCCCATCTCCACGCAGCGCATCGAGGAGCTCATCGCAGAGCTCAAGGCCGACTACTGCATCGTCATCGTCACGCACAACATGCAGCAGGCGGCGCGCAGCTCGGACTTCACCGCGTTCATGTATCTCGGCGAGCTGATCGAGTTCAGCGATACCGAGACGCTGTTCACCCATCCGCGCGAGAAGCGGACCGAGGACTATATTACCGGGCGCTTCGGCTGAGCCGAACGAGGGGAGCATGGGGAACGAGCACATCATCAAGAGCTACGATGAGGAGCTCCAGCGGCTCGACAAGACGATCACGCGCATGGGCGGCCTCGCCGAGAGCCAGCTCGCGGCCGCGATCGACGCCGTCATGCGGCGCGACAGCGCGCTCGCCGCGCGGGTCGTGGAGGACGATGCCGAGGTGGACCGGCTCGAGCGCGACGTCGACGGCCACGCCGTGCGCATGCTGGCGCTGCGCCAGCCGATGGCACGCGACTTGCGCGAGGTCCTCGCGGCGCTGAAGATCGCCGCGGACCTCGAACGCATCTGCGACTACGCGGCGAACGTCGCCAAGCGCGCCATCGCCCTCAACGTGCTGCCGCCGGTCAAGCCGGTATTCGCCCTGCCGCGCATGGCGCGGTTCGCGCAGGAGCTCATCAAGGACGTGCTCGACGCTTACGTCGCGCGCGACGCGGACAAGGCGATGGCGGCCTGGGTTCGCGACGAGGAGCTCGACGAGATGTATTCCGGGCTTTTCCGCGAGCTCCTCACCTACATGATGGAGGACCCGCGCAACATCACGCCGTGCACGCACCTTCTCTTCATGGCGAAGAACATCGAGCGCATCGGCGACCACGCGACCAATATCGCGGAGCGGGTATGGTTCCTCGTGCACGGAACGCCGCTCGAGAAGGTGCGGCCGAAGAGCGACGTTTCCTCGACGGCGGTGGTTCGGCCCGGCGAGCCGGCGTGATGAAGCCGCGGGTGCTGGTCGTCGAGGACGAGGCGCCGCTCGCCGCGATGCTCCGCTACAACCTCGAGAAGGAAGGCTTCGAGGTCGAGGAAGCGGCGAACGGCGAGGAGGCGCTCACCAAGATCGCCGAACGCAAGCCGGACGCGGTGCTGCTCGACTGGATGCTGCCGCTCGTCTCCGGCATCGAGGTGTGCCGGCAGCTGCGCCGCTCGCCGGCGACGCGCGGCCTGCCGGTGATCATGCTGACCGCGCGCGGGGAGGAGGCGGATCGGGTCCGCGGTCTCGACAGCGGCGCCGACGACTACGTGGTGAAGCCGTTCAGCCCGACCGAGCTGGTCGCGCGCCTGCGGGCGGTGATCCGCCGGGCGCAGCCGGCGGCGGGTGCCGAGACGCTCCGCTTCGCCGACCTGACGATGGATCTCGGGGCGCATCGCGTCACGCGGAACGGGCGTGCGATTCATCTCGGACCCACCGAATACCGGCTCCTCAAGTTCTTTCTCGAGCATCAGGGGCGCGTCTTCTCCCGCGAGCAGCTTCTCGACGCGGTCTGGGGGCACGACGTCTATGTCGAGCCGCGCACCGTGGACGTGCATATCCGGCGCCTGCGCAAGGCCCTCAACGCACCGGGCGAGCGCGATCTCGTGCGGACCGTGCGTTCCGCCGGCTACGCCCTCGACGTGGAGGATTGACCCCCCGCTCCGGGGGCGCGCCTCACATCTCGCCGTCGCGGCGGATCGGGCCGGACTGCCAGGGATCGACCCGGACCGGGGCGGAGGGTCGCTCGGCGGCGGCAGGCGCCGGCTTGCGCTCGGTAAGGCCGCTGATGACGCGGTCGATCCAGGACCGTTCGGGCGCGGTCGGCAGCGGCTGCGGCGGAGCGTCCCCGAGCGCCGCCAGCATGAAGCGGCGCCACGTCTGCGCCGGCAGCGTCCCGCCGGTCACCTTGCGCATCGGCGTGTTGTCGTCGTTGCCGAACCAGACCGCGGCGACGAGGTCGGGCGTGTAGCCGACGAAGAGCGCGTCGCGGTACTCCTGCGTGGTGCCGGTCTTCCCCGCGGCGGGCCGGCCGATCGCGGCGGCGCGCCCGGTGCCGTGCCCGATCACGCCGGCCAGCAGCGTGTTCATGTCGGCCGCGACCTCCGGCGAGAGGACGCGGCCGGGGCCGCCGCCCTCGCGCCGGAAGAGAACTTCGCCTCGGGAATCGCGCACCTCGACGATGCCGTAGGGCCACGCGCCGATGCCGCCGCTGGCGAAAGCGGCGTAGGCCGAGGCGAGCTCGAGCAGCGTCACCTCGCTCGTGCCGAGCGCGAGGCTCGCGTCGCCGGTGAGCTCCGCGGTGATTCCGAGCCGGCGGGCGAGCTCGATGACGCGCTTCCTTCCGGTACGTTCGGCGACCTGTACCGCGACCGTGTTCACGGACTGGGCGACGGCTTCGGCGAGCGTCGTCTCGCCGAGATAGCGCCCCGTGTAGTTCTTCGGCGCCCAGTCGCCGATCCGGATCGGCGTGTCGACGACGCGGGTCGACGGCGTCATCCCGGCCTCGAGCGCCGCCGCGTAGACGAACGGCTTGAAGGCGGAGCCCGGCTGGCGCAGGGCCTGGGTGGCGCGGTTGAACTGGCTCTCGCTGTAATCGCGGCCGCCCACCATGGCGCGGATCGCGCCGTCGGGGCTCATGGCGACGAGGGCCGCCTGGCTCGCGCCGACTTTCTTGCCCTCCTTGTCGAGCGCCTCCTCGAGGATCCTCTCCGCCGCGGCCTGAAGCTTCGGGTCGAGCGTCGTCCGCACGAGGAGGTCGCGCTTGCCGCCGCCGAATCCGGCGAGGAACTCCATGACCCAGTCCGCGAAGTACCGGTTGCCCGGCCGCGGCTGCTGCACCTCCGCGACGCGCGCGCTGTCGCGGCGGATCGCCGCCGCCTGGCGTTCGGTGAGAAAGCCGGCGCTGACCATGCTGTCGAGCACGATGGCCGCGCGCTGCGCGGCGCGCTCGGGGTCGCGTGCCGGGCTGAAGCGGGAGGGTGCCTTCAGGAGACCGGCGATCATCGCCGCCTCGTAGACGTTCACCTGGCGCGCCGACTTGTTGAAGTAGCGGCGTGCCGCCGCGTCGACGCCGAACGTCCCGGCGCCGAGATAGACGCGGTTGAGATAGATTTCGAGGATCTGGTCCTTGGAAAAGCGCCGCTCGAGCCAGAGCGCGAGCAGGGTCTCCTGGATCTTGCGCGCGAGCGTCCGTTCGGGAGTGAGGAAAGCGTTTTTCGCGAGCTGCTGCGTGAGCGTGCTGCCGCCTTGCACGATGTGGCCGGCGCGCAGATTGACCCAGGCTGCGCGCAAAAGGCCGAGCGGGTCGATCCCGAAATGGCTGTAGAAGCGGCGGTCCTCCACGGCAATGACCGCCTGCGGCAGATAGGGCGGCATTTCCTTGAGGCGCAGCGGCTCGCCGAAGAACTCGCCGAACGTCGCGAGCACCGATCCATCGGCCGCCACCAGCGTGACGCTCGGCCGCCGCTCGGCGACAGCGAGATCCGAGATGTCGGGAAGGGTCGCGGCGAAGTAGGCGAGAACGCCGCTCAGCGCGATCGCGCACCAGAGAACGGCGACCAGCGCCCATCGGGCGAGGCGGCCTTTCCATCCGCGCGCCTTCCTGGGTGTCGGCCGTGGACGCGCCGGCCGCCGGGAGCCGGCCGCCGGACGCTCGTCCGGGGCGGCCCGGAGCTCCTTGCGACGAGAGCGTGTCATCCTCTT
>JADGGZ010000202.1 GCA_019689675.1 Rhodospirillales bacterium
GCCATCCTGACGCACGCGAGCGCGTCCTCCTTGACGCCGCGCGTCTCGGGATCGCCGAAGAACATCATGATCCCGTCGCCGACATACTTGTCGATGGTCGCGCCGAACTGATGCGCGATGCGCGACATCTCCGTGAGATAGTGATTGAGGAGCTGGTTCAAGTCCTCCGGCTCCATGCGGTCGGTCGTGGTCGTGAAGTCCGCGATGTCGGAGAAGCAGACGGTCAGCTTCTTGCGCCGGCTTGCGATCTTCACGTCCTGTTGCCCGGTGAAGATCGACTGGTAGAGCTGCGGCGCCAGGTATTTCGCGAGCTTGCTCGAGAGCGCCTCCAGCGCGGCGGATTTCTCCGAAAGGCTTTCCTCCCGCTGCTTGAGCTCCGTGATGTCGGAGTAGACCGCGACCGTTCCGCCCTCTTCCGTGCGCCGCTCGCTCACCATGATCCAGCGGCCGTTCGCGCGCCGCTGAATTTGCGGCTCGCCCGGGGCGCGGTGGCGCGCAAGACGTTCGGAGATCCATTCCTCGATGCGGCCTTCGGCGTCCTTGACGAAGCCTCGCTCGGCCGCGCGCCGGACGATGCTCTCGAAGGACATGCCGGGAGCGAGTTCCGTCTCCTGGCCCCCGTAAAGGATGTCGCGATAGCAGGAATTGCAGATGACGAGCAGATCGTCGGCGTCGTAGCAGGCGAAGCCCTCGGAGATGCTTTCGATCGCCTCCACAAGACGCCGCTCGCTCCGGCGCCGCGCCTCCTCGGCTCTTTTCAGCGGCGTGATGTCGTAGACCCAGCACAGACGCTGCCCGCCCGTGAAGCTGACATGCCCGTGCTGGTAGGCGACTTGCACATAGGAGATGAGAAGGTCGATCGTCTCGCCGTCTTTCCGTCGCCAGACGACTTCCTCGTTCAGCAGCTGCCCGCCTCGCCGACGCAGCGACTCGATGATCCGCGCTCGATGATCGAGATCGACCCAGGTGCGCCTGCTGTCGAAGCCGTTCAGCTCCGCCGCGTCGTATCCGAGGAGCGCGCGAAGGCGCGCATTGTGAAAGAGGAGCCTTCCGTCGTCGTCGACGACGAGAAGGGCCGCCGGGCAATAGTCGAGAATTTCGCGGAACTGCCGCTCCTGCTCGGCGATCTGGGCTTCCCGCCGCTTCAGCGCGGTGATGTCGTAAACCCAGGAGAGCCGCTTGCCTCCGACGAAGCTGACGTGTCCGCCTCGATAGGCGACCTGCACGTAAGAAACGAGAACATGCCGGAGCTCCCCGTCCTTCGTCCTCCAGACGGCCTCCTCGTTCAGCAACGGCCCGGGATTCTCATGGAGCGCCTCGAGAATGGCCGATCGTTGCTCGAGGTCGTCCCAGAAGCGGCGCGTGTCGATGAGATCGAGCTCCTCCTTCTCGTAACCGAGAAGCTCGCGGAGCCGCGCATTGTGGACGAGGAGCCGTCCTTCCTCGTCGACCACGACGAGTGCGGCTGGGCACGAGTCGAGCGCCTCCCGGAACTGGCGCTCCTGCTCGGCGGCTTGCCCCGACATCGCTTCGTGAGAGCTCGAGGCTCGCGTCGACGAATCGTCGGTCATGGCGCGTCACCGTCGACTGCCGCAGCTCGGCATCGTCGGCAGCCTAGCGCACCCGGGCGAATTCGTCCCCGGTCGTTCGTGTGCTGGATGGGGTACCGTCGAGGTCTTCCCGGCCAAGGCCGAAGAAAACCGATTCTTCGAGCCCGGTGCCGCCGAAAGCCGCCGGGCAGGCGGAAGCTCCGACCCCTGCCCGCGGCTCCGATCCGCTCGCTTCGTTCAGACGAATTTCCTATACGGAGTCCGGGCGATTGTTTTGCGGAGCTTGCATGGGGGCTCGGCTGGTCCTGCGCATCGACTTCGACGGTCGGCACGCCGTCGGTCCGGGCAAGATCCGTCTTCTCGAGGCGATTCGTGACGCCGGGTCGATCCGGGAAGCCGGGCGTTCGCTGGGGATGTCGTATCGGCGCGCATGGCTGCTGGTGGCCGCCCTCAACGAGTGCTTCGAGGAACGCGTGGTGTCGACGCAGCTCGGCGGCGCGCACGGCGGCGGTGCGACGATAACGGAATTCGGCACCCGGCTGATCGAGACCTATCGTGAGATCGAGCGCGAGGCGCACAGCGCCAACGCGGGCCGCCTCGCGACGCTCGATGCCGCACGGCGCAAGCCGGCACCCGAGCGGCAATCCTAGAGATCGAGCAGGCGCGGAACGCCCTCCTCTTCGGAGGGCGGCGCGAGCCTCGTCGAGGCGCTCTCGATCGCGACGGATTTCACGATCGCGAAGACCTCTCGGCCGGGTTCGAGGCCGAGCTCGACGATCGAGCGCTGCGTGACCCGCGCCAGGATGCTGTCCCCCGAGAGCGCGATCCTCAGGTCCTGAACCGGTCCGTCGCTCCGTGCCACTTCCACGATGCGGCCGGGAAGAACGTTGAGCGCGCTGATGCCGGCGGGCCGCTGCACGGCGACGATGACGTCGCGCGACCGGATGCGAATGCGGACACGGGCGCCTTTCGGGACCTCGAGCCGGGGCACGGTGATCCGTCCCGCCGCATGGTCGAGGTACGTCAGGCCGAAACGCTGGTCGTGTTCCGCGACCTCGGCCTCGATCACCGCGCCGGCCTCGAAGCGGCCGGTCTTCGGATAGAGGTCGAGCCGCCCGAAGACCGCCGCCACCGGGCCCACGGCGTCGACCCGGCCATCGGACATCAGGACGACCGAGGTTGCGAGCCTTGCGACCTCGGCGACCGAATGGCTCACATAGACGATCGGAATCCGCGCCTCGTCGCGCAGGCGCTCGATGTAAGGAAGGATTTCGTCCTTTCGCGGCGCGTCGAGCGAGGCGAGCGGCTCGTCCATGAGCAGGACGCGCGGGCTCGCCAGCAGGGCGCGTCCGATCGCGACGCGCTGCTTCTCGCCGCCCGAAAGCGCCCCCGGCCGGCGATCGAGGAGATGCTCGATCCCGAGCAGCGAGACGACGTCGTGGAACTGTTCGCGCCGCGCGGCGGGAGCCGTGAACCAGCGGCCGAAGAGCAGGTTGTGCCGCACGGTCAGATGCGGGAAGAGCCGCGGTTCCTGGAAGACATAGCCGATCCGCCGCCGGTGCTTCGGTACGAAGATGCCGCGGGCGGTGTCGACCAGAACCGTGCCGTCGACCACGATCCGGCCGCTGTCGGGGCGCAGAAGTCCCGCGATCATGTTGACGACCGATGTCTTGCCGGCGCCGGAGCGGCCGAACAGGGCCGTGAGCCCCGGACCGGTCGAGAACCGCGCCTCGAGGTCGAACCGGTCGCTTATCCGGTGCGAGATGTCGACTTCGAGCAGCGTCAGTCTCCCGCCAGTCGCTTTCGGACGCGCCGGGCGAGCAGCTCGGAGGCGAGCAGCGCGGCCATCGAGATCACGATGGAGACGAAGGTGAGGCGCAGCGCCTGCGCATCGCCGCCCGGCACCTGGGTGTAGGCGTAGATCGCCGAGGCCAGGGTCTGCGTCTGTCCCGGGATGTTCGAGACGAAGGTGATTGTGGCGCCGAACTCGCCGAGGCTCTTGGCGAAGGAGAGCAGCATCCCGGCAACGATGCCCGGCAGCGTCAAGGGAAGCGTGACAAGAGCGAACACCCAGAAGCGGTTCGCTCCGAGCGTGCCGGCCGCGTCCTCGAGGCGTCGGTCGACCGTTTCGATCGAGAGGCGGATCGCACGAACCATCAAGGGAAACCCCATGATGGCGCCGGCGAGCGCCGCGCCGGTCCAGCGAAACGCGAGCACGATTCCGAAGCTCTGCTCGAGCAGCTCGCCGATGGGGCCGCGCCGCCCGAAGAGAAGGAGGAGGAGATAGCCGGTCACCACGGGAGGCAGGACGAGCGGCAGATGGACGAGTCCATCGACGAAAGTTTTCCCCCAGAAGCGACCGCGCGCGAGGGCCAGCGCGACGAGGATCCCGAAAGGAAGGCTGCCCAGCATCGCCCAGAAGGCGACGCGCAAGCTCAGCCCGATCGCGGCGAGCTCCTCGGCGGTGAACTCGGGCAATCCGAAACTCCTATTCGAGCAGCGTGAAGCCTTGCTTCTCGAAGGCGGCGCGGGAAGCGGCCGATTTCAGATAGGCAAGATAGGCGGCCGCGCCCGGATTGGTCGATCGCGTGGTGACTGCGACCGGATAGACGATCGGCGGATGCGTATCGGCGGGAAAGGTCCCGACGATCTCGACGTTGCGCTCCGCCGCGGCGTCCGTCGCGTAGACGATGCCGAGCGGCGCCTCGCCGCGGGCGACGAGGAGGAGCGCCGCGCGCACGTTCTCGGCCGGCGCCACCCTGTTTTGGACGGACGGCCAGACGCCGAGCTTCTCGAGCGCCGCCTTGCCGTACTTTCCGGCGGGCACGCTCCCGGGATTTGCCATCGCCAGCCGCCCATCGGACCCGAGCGCGCCGGCGAGATCGAAACCGGGACCGACGGCAAGGCTGACGGCGCTGCTTGCGGGGGCGACCAGCACGATCTTGTTGCCGAGCAGATTGCTGCGCGTTTCGGCTCTGACGAGCTTCAGCTCCTCGAGATAGTTCATCCAGTCGAGGTCGGCGGAAATGAAGACGTCGGCCGGCGCGCCGGCCTCGATCTGCTTGGCGAGCGCCGCGCTCCCGGCGTAGGACGCTATCGCCTTCTGGCCTTTCTCCCGGGCGTAGGCCGCATTGATCTCGTCGAGCGCGTTCTTGAGGCTCGCGGCGGCGAAGACGAGAAGATCCCGGCTCTGCGCCCGCGACGGCGTCGCCGCCGACGCGACGAGCAGCGCGAGCGCCGCAAGGCCAAGAAGCGGCGACCGCAAGACGCGCATAGTCGAGCCCCGTGGAAGTCGCGTGTTCGGTATATTCGATCAGATATCACGCGTCCCGCAAAGAGAGCAACGAAAGCGTCCGCCCGCCGCTTACGGGCGCTTCCTCGGCCGATGGCGCCGGCTGCCGGCGACTCGTCGACCTCGGCCGTGGCACCGGCAGCCTCGTTGTTGCCGTCGCGGAAAAGCGGGCCGATCGGCTCGATCCCCGGCTTTTCCGTCCTCCGCCGCGGCCTCGACGGACCGGCGAGCAGAAATGTCCTAATAGGCAACAATGCTCTTGACCAATCCGGTAAGTTCCGGTTATGTTCGTCGCCGCTGAACCTGATCGGAGGCTTCTCATGGACAACCACGACACCCCGCGGCGCGACACGCGCTTCCAGCCCGGCCAGTCGGGCAATCCCGCCGGCAAGAAGCCGGGGACCCGCAACCGCGCGACGATGCTGATCGAGCAGATGATCGGCGACGAGGCGGAGCGGATCACCGGCAACCTCATCCGCAGCGCGCTCGAGGGCAAGCCTTGGGCGATCCAGGCCTGCCTGCGGCGGGCGGCCCCGCCGGCCCGCAGCCGGACCGTGTCGCTCGACCTTCCCAAGGCGGACACGCCCGCCGGCGTCCTCGCCGCCGGCGCGCGCCTCGTCGAGGCGACCGCCTCCGGCGAGATCGCGCCGGACGAGGCGGACCGCCTCTCGGCCCTCCTCGACAAGCAGCGGCTCGCGCTGGAGACGGTCGAG
Organism: Rhodospirillales bacterium; assembly: GCA_019689675.1. Classification (GTDB taxonomy): domain Bacteria; phylum Pseudomonadota; class Alphaproteobacteria; order ATCC43930; family CGMCC-115725; genus JADGGZ01. The sequence continues at coordinate 5,556 of JADGGZ010000202.1, forward strand.
CTCGAGCGGCGGATCGCCAAGCTGGAGGCGGAGCTCGGCCTCGGAGAGGCGGCGTGAGATACGCCGGACGGCTGGCGCGGCTCTTCAGGCGGGCCGCGCTCCTCCCGCCCCGCGACCCGCTCGCCGCGCTGAGCGATGCGGAAATGGAGCGGGCGACGAGGATCATTCAGGTGAAGGCGTTCGACGACGGCTGGTTCCCGCAGGGCCGGCCGGCGATCCCGCCCGAGGACGAGTCATGGTTCGACTCGGTGATCCGGCCGTCCCTGCCGGCCTATGCCGAGTTCTGCGCCAAGCTCGACCGCTGGCAGCGCCGCATCGACCCGCCCCGCGGCGCTTTCGCGCTGCCGGCCGCCTGCAATTTTCCTGCATTTGCAGGGCGACCCCGGCCGAAGCTGCGGCTGCCGGCCGGCCTCCTCCTCCGGCTGGTCGCGGCCGGCGCGCCGCCCGGGTGAGCCGCTACTGGAGGCGCAGCTCCGTGCCGGCGAAGGTGAGCTCGCCGGGCGTGATGATCTGGGCGTTGGCCACCTTCACCGAGTGGAGCCGCCCCTCGATGTTGCGCACCCAGAAGTCGAGGAAGCGCTTCAGCTCCGGGAAATCGGGCGCGCGGTCGAGCCTCTGCCAGATGAAGCTCTGCAGCACCCCCGGATGGTCGGGCATGTGATAGAGGATCTCCGCCGTGGTAAGCCGCCAGCGGCGGAGCTGAAGGTGCAAGTCGGTCACGGCACGTCACCTCTCGTTGCCTGCGCCATTCGAGAACGATGGTGCGCCATCCAAAAATCCTGCGCTACAAGTTTTTACGAATAATTACAATGACTTAGCAGCGTTCTTGCAGGAGTGCTGCCAGGGTCGCCTTGACGGGGAGGTCGGGATCGGTACATTGGCACTCGCCGGACCCGAGTGCTAACATCGCAGGCAGGCCGGGGACGGCCCCCAGATTTCGCCAATACGAGGAGACTGGCATGAAGTTCAGGCCCCTTCAGGACCGCGTCCTGCTTCGGCGCGTGGACCAGGAAGAGAAGACCGCGGGCGGCATCATCATTCCCGATACCGCCAAGGAGAAGCCGATGCAGGGCGAGGTGATCGCCGTCGGCCCCGGCGCCCGCGACGAGACCGGCAAGCTGCAGCCGCTCGATGTGAAGCCCGGCGACCGCGTGCTGTTCGGCAAGTGGTCGGGAACCGAGGTGAAGATCGACGGCGAGGAGCTCCTCATCATGAAGGAGTCCGACATCATGGGCATCCTCGAGGATGTTCCGGCCGGCAAGAAGAAGGCCGCCTAAGCTTTTTCCGGAGTATTCAAGAACATGGCTGCGAAGGAAGTTCGCTTTCATTCCGACGCGCGCGAGCGGATGCTGCGCGGCGTCGACATTCTCGCCAATGCGGTGAAGGTGACGCTGGGCCCCAAGGGCCGCAACGTCGTCCTCGACAAG
>JADGGZ010000203.1 GCA_019689675.1 Rhodospirillales bacterium
TATACTTGACCGGGGGGTCGGGCGGCGGTCACGGGCGGTGCCGAGGGCGCGGGTGGAACCGGTGCTTCGCCCGATGGCGCGGCGACGCCGGGCGCTTCGGAGGGCTGCGCGGGCGCAGCAGCGCTCGCTTGTTGCCCCGCGGGATCGGCGGGTTGCTCTGCCGGCGCTCGCGCCGGGCTCGCCGTCGACGCACTCGCGCCCGGCTCCGGCGTCGCAGCGGCCGGCATCGAGCTCGCCTCGGCTTGCGTCGCGTCGGGCTGGGGCTCGGCGGCGACCGACGGAGCAGGGGTCTGCGGCGACGGCTCGGGTTCGCTCGCCGCGAGCGGAGGCGGCGGGGCAGGCGCGATCTCCTCCGGCGGGGCCGCGACGCGCTCGGGTCGGGTGCGGTCGCTCGATGCGAGATACCACCAGAGCGCATAGGCGCAGCCGGCGACGATGAGGGCGATCAGCAGAAGCCCGCCGCCCGGCCGGCTGCGCTCGGAGAGCGGCATCGGCAGAGAGAGGTCCTGGCGGCGTTCGAGGCCGGCGGCCTCCGCCTTGAACCGGCGGACGACCTCGTGCCCGTCGAGCCCGAGATGCTCGGCGTAGGCGCGCACGAAGCCGAGCGCGTAGGCCGCGCCCGGCAGCTCGTTGTAGCGCCCCTGCTCGATCGCCTCGATATAGCTCGTCCTGAGGCGCAGCAGCGCGGCCACGCGCTCGATGTCCTCGCCCCGTCGCAGCCGCGCGCTGCGCAGCATCATGCCGACGGTCTGCGGCAGGCGCGGCTCGATCTCCGGGGGCGCGACCTCCTCGATGTGACGGGGAGCGCGACGCTTGTGACCGAAAAGCGTCATGGGCGCGAGCGTTCTAACCGGAGAATAGTTAAAGGTCTACGGCATGGTCCCGGGCGAAACCCAGGAGTTTCTGGCGCAGCGAATGGTCCGGGGAATCGAGCAGCCCGCGCAGGAACGTTTCGAGCGGCGACAGCGTGAGGCTCCGAATCATCTTCTTTACCGGTCCCACCGCTCCGGGCGCCATCGACAGGCTGCGGTAGCCGAGGCCGACGAGCGCCATCGCCTCGAGCGGCTGCCCGGCCATCTCCCCGCATACGGTCGCCGGAACGCCGGCCGCCGTCGCCTGCGCCGCGATTTCGCCAAGGAGGCGCAGGAAGCCCGGCGAGAGCGTGTCGTAGCGCCCGGCGAGGCGCGGATTGCCGCGGTCGGCGGCGAAGAAGAACTGGGCGAGATCGTTGGTGCCGACGGAAACGAAGTCGACCCGCTTCAGGAGCGCCGGCAGCTGCCAGACGAGAGAAGGCACCTCGATCATGACGCCGACCTCTAGCGGCTCGGGCGGCCGCAGGCCCCGCATGCAGGCGCGCTCGATCTCGAGCCCGAGCACCGCGCGCGCCTGCTCGAGCTCGGCGACCTCAGCCACCATCGGGAACATGATCCGCATCGGCCGCCCGTTGCCGGCGCGCACCAGGGCGCGCAGCTGCTGGCGCAGCATGGCGGGCCGGTCGAGGCTGACGCGGATCGCGCGCCAGCCCATCGCCGGGTTCTCGTCCTCGCCGTGCGCGAGATAGGGGAGAAGCTTGTCGCCGCCGATGTCGAGCGTGCGGAACGTCACGGGCCGCCCGCCCGCGGCGTCGAGGATCGCGGCATAGAGCGACTGCTGCTGGTCGACGGTCGGCATCGTGTTGCGCACCATGAAGGGCAGCTCGGTGCGGAACAGCCCGACCCCTTCGGCGCCGGTTCTGTCGAGATGCGCCATGTCGATCTGCAGCCCGCAATTGAGCTGCAGCGAAACCGCGACGCCGTCGACGGTGACCGCGGGAAGGTCGCGCATCGCGGCGTACTCGGCCTGCTGCACGGCGCGGGCGCGAAGGTTCGCCTCGACCACGGCCATGATGTCCTCGCCCGGTCTGACGAACGCCTGCGCGTGGTCGGCGTCGACCACCACGAGGTCGCCCGCCTCGACCTTGGAGAGAAGGTCGCTGATGCGTCCCACCACGGGAATGTCGAGCGCGCGCGCGACGATCGCGACGTGGCTCGTCGGCGAGCCTTCCTCGAGCAGCACGCCCTTGAGGCGCCGGCGGTCGTAGTCGAGGAGCTCGGCGGGACCCATCGAGCGCGCGATGAGGATGAACTCCTGGGGCAGCTCGGCCTCGCTGACCGTGGTGGCTCGGCCGGCGAGCTGGTGCAGGAGCCGGTTGGCGAGATCCTCGAGGTCCATGAGACGCTCGCGCAGGTACGGGTCGCTCACCGCCTTCATGCGCACCCGCATGTCGTCCGTCACCTTCTGCACCGCGGCTTCCGCGGTAAGGCCGCCGCGCACCGCCTCGGTCATGCGGCCGATCCAGCCGCGGTCGGTGGCGAACATCCGGTACGTCTCGAGGATGTCGCGGTGCTCGCCGCCATGCTGGAGGTCGCTCGATTCGATGAGGTCGTCGATCTGGGTGCGCATCGCCTCGAGCGCGGCCCTCAGGCGCTGCAGCTCTTGCTGCGGATCCTCGGCGACGACGTGACGAAGCACGATCCGCGGCCCGTGGAGGACGGCGACGCCGCGTGCGAGCCCGCCGTTGAGGCACGTTCCCTCGAGGCGAACCGGAAGGAGCCCTATGCCCTCTGTCGGATGCTGCTCCTCCGGGCTCACGAGCTCGCCCGAGGCGATGAGCTCGGCGAGCACCATGGCCACCGTCTGCATCGTCTCGATCTCGTCCTCGGTGTAGTGCCGCCTTGTGCGGTTCTGCACCACGAGGACGCCGGTGACGCGGCCGCCGCGCAGCACCGGAACGCCCATCAGAGAGTGATAGATCTCCTCGCCGGTCTCCGGCCGGTAGGCGAACGAGGGATGCGATTGCGCATCGGCGAGGGCGAGCGGCCGGGCGGTCGCGGCGATGACGCCGACGAGGCCCTCGCCGACCCGCAGGCGGGTCTGGTGGACCGCCTCCCGCTTCAGGCCCTCGGTGGCGAAGAGCTCGAGGATGTCGCCGGCGCGCAGCACGTAGACCGAGCAGACCTCGGCGACCATCTCGCCGGCGATGATGCGGACGATCGTGTCGAGCCTTTCCTGTGCCGAGCCGGCGCCCGCCATCACGTCGCGAAGACGGCGGAGCAGGCGGCGGGTGCCTGTGGCGGCCGCCTGCGGGTCCATCAGCCGGCCGCGCTCTCTCGCGCCGCCAGCAAAGCGACCGCCTGCCCGACCAGCTCGTCCAGAATCTCTCGGGTCGGCTGCTCCTTGGTCACCATGCCGACGCTCTGACCGGCCATCAACGAGCCGTTCTCGACGTCGCCATCGATCACGGCGCGGCGCAGTGCGCCGGCCCAGAAATGCTCGATCTCGAGCTGCGCGTCCTTTTGCGCGATTTCGCCGCGCGTGAAGCGCTCGATCACCTCGCGCTGCTTCTCCATGAAGCGCCGCACGCCCTCGTTGACGAGCGCGCGCACCGGTATGACCGGGAAGCGCGGGTCGAGCTGCACGGAGGGCACGGCATCCCGCGCGGCGGCGCGGATGAACGCCTTCTTGAAATTGGGGTGCGCGATCGACTCGGTCGCGCAGACGAACCGGGTCCCGAGCTGGACCCCGGCCGCGCCCATCTCGAGATAGGACACGATCGCCTCGCCGCGGCCGATGCCGCCGGCGACGAAGACGGGCACCTCGGCAACGTGCGGAAGGATCTCCTGCGCCAGCACGCTCGTCGATACCGGGCCGATATGGCCGCCTGCTTCCATTCCCTCGATGATGATCGCGTCGGCGCCCATCCGCACGAGCTTCTTGGCGATGGGGAGCGCCGGCGCGAAGCACATCGCCTTGGCGCCCGCGTGCTTGATGCGCTGCAACGCGCTTGCCGGCGGAAGCCCGCCGGCGAGGACGACGTGCCCGACCTTGCGCCCGGCGCAGGCGTCGATCAGCTCCATGAGCTGCGGGTGCATCGTGATGAGATTGACGCCGAACGGCTTTCCGGTGAGCGCGATCGTGCCTGCGATCTCGGCATCGAGCTGCTCGGGCGTCATGCTGCCGGAGGCGATGACGCCGAAGCCGCCCGCGTTCGAGATCGCGGCGACGAGGTGGCGCTCGGAGACCCAGGTCATGGCGCCACCCATGATCGCAAGATCCGTGCCGAGGAATCGCCGTCCCCTTGCCCAGAGGGCGTCGAGGCGGGCGCGGGTGCGGTCCATCGGGCTCAGGCGGCGTCGAGCCCGTAGGCGGTATGGAGGGCCCTGAGCGCGAGCTCCGTGTATTCCTCGGCGATGAGGACGCTGACCTTGATCTCGGAGGTCGAGATCACCTGGATGTTGATGCCCTTGTCGGCCAGGGTCTGGAACATCTTCTGGGCGACGCCGGCGTGGCTGCGCATGCCGACGCCGATCACCGAGACCTTGACCACGTTGCGATCAGGCTTGATCCGGGCGAAGCCCAGCTCCTTCTGCTTGCCTTCGAGCACCTTGACGGCGCGCTCGAGATCGGCCTTTCCGACCGTGAAGGTGAGATCGGTGGTGCGCCCGTCCTCCGAGACGTTCTGGACGATCATGTCGACGTTGATCGCCGCATCGGCGAGGGGACCGAAGATGCTCGCCGCCACGCCCGGACGGTCGGCCACTTTCTCCAGCGTGATCTTCGCCTCGTCCCGGCTGTAGGCGATCCCGCTGACGACCTGCTTTTCCACGATCTCGTCCTCATCCACGACCAGGGTGCCCGGCGCGTCGACGAAGCTCGACAGCACCTGGACCGGCACGCGATGATTCATCGCCATCTCGACCGACCGGGTCTGCAGCACCTTGGCGCCGAGCGACGCCATTTCGAGCATCTCTTCGTACGCGATTCTATCGAGCTTGCGCGCCTTCGCAACGATGCGGGGGTCGGTCGTATAGACCCCGTCGACATCGGTAAAAATATCGCAGCGATCCGCTTTGAGGGCGGCGGCGAGCGCGACCGCCGAGGTGTCGGAGCCGCCGCGTCCGAGCGTCGTCACCCGGTTGTCGGGCCCCAGGCCCTGGAAACCGGCGACGACCGCCACCTGTCCCTGCGCGAAGCGCTTCTCCAACTCCCCGGCCGGGATCTCGACGATGCGCGCCTTGCCGTGCACGTCGTCGGTGCGGATCGGGATCTGCCAGCCCTGCCAGGAGCGGGCGTTGACGCCGAGCTCCTGCAGCGCGAGGGCGAGGAGCCCTGAAGTCACCTGCTCGCCCGAGGCGACCACGGCGTCGTATTCGCGCGCGTCGTGCAGCGGCGAGATCCGGTTGACGTAGTCGACGAGCTGGTTCGTGACGCCCGCCATCGCCGAGACCACGACAGCGACCTCGTTGCCGGCGTCGACCTCGCGCTTGACGCGCTTGGCGACGTTGCGGATGCGGTCGATATCGGCGACGGACGTGCCGCCGAACTTCTGCACGATGCGGGCCATCTCTCGTACTTGGCTCGGGGGGAGAACGGGCCCCCTAGATACAAGCCGAAATCCCGTCTGTCACGCTGGAGCTGGCGCGGCCGGTCGCGATTCCGGACTCCCCTGGAAAAGGGCGGAGCTTCCCCGAAAGGCGGGACGGCTCCCGTGCGGGCGCCGCCTCGGCGGGCGCGCATCCCGAACACCGGTTCGTCGCTTGCCTCCCCGGCCTCATGCTGTACCTTCGCGCCTCGAGTCATGAGCGAGCCGCGTCCTGCCACCAGCGTCGATGCCGGGGAGGTCCGCCGCTTCGACGCGCTGGCGCGAAGCTGGTGGGATCCCCAGGGCGAGATGGCGCCGCTCCATCGTCTGGGGCCGGTGCGGATCGCCTTCGTGCGCGACCATTTCGTCCGCCTCTTCGGACGCGATCCGAGGAGCCTGCGCCCCTTCGAGGGCCTGCGCCTGCTCGACATCGGCTGCGGCGCGGGGCTGATGGCCGAGCCGATGGCGCGGCTCGGCTTCGAGGTCGTCGGGATCGATGCCGCTGCCGAGGTGGTCGAGGCCGCGCGCGTCCACGCGCTCGCCGCGGGGCTCGCGATCGACTATCGCGTAGCGACCGCCGAGGAGCTCGCCGCTGCCGGCGAGCGCTTCGACGCGGTCCTGGCGCTCGAGGTGATCGAGCATGTCGCCGATCTCGGCCTCTTCCTCGACGCTGCGACCGCGCTCGTCCGCCCGGGCGGCGGCTTTGCCGCCGCCTCGATCAACCGCACCGCCAAGTCTTTCCTCTTCGCGATCGTCGGAGCCGAGTACGTCCTCCGTTGGCTCCCCGTCGGGACGCACGAATGGAAGAAGCTGGTGCGGCCCTCCGAGCTCGTGCGGCCGCTCCGCCGCGCCGGCTTCGTCGTGGAGGCGCTGACCGGCGTCGCCTACGATCCCCTCACCGGCGAGTGGCGCCTCGCGCCCGAAGATCTCGACGTCAACTACATGCTTTTCGCGCGGCGTCCCCCCGCCTGACGGCAGCCCCAGGCGGCGCGAGAAAGAGGCGAGGGGCTTGCGGGGCCCTCCTCCGGCGTGAGAGAGGAGCGGCCATGAGCCGTGCCCGATATGCGCGCATCGTCGGCGCGCTGCCCGCCGTCGTCCCCTTCGTTCCGCCCGAGGCGCTGGAGCGGCGCATCGGCCGCCGGCTGGAGGTGCGGATCGGCGCCAACGAGAGCGCCTTCGGTCCTTCGCCCCGGGCGCTCGAGGCCATGCACCGCGCCGCCGAACGCGTCAACTGGTACGGCGATCCCGAAAGCTACGAGCTGCGCCATGCGCTCGCCGCCCGGCTCGGCATCGGCCCGGGCAACATCGTGGTCGGCGCCGGGATCGACGACCTCCTCGGCCTCGTCGTGCGCGCCTTCATCGACCCGGGCGACGCCGTCGTGATGTCGAAAGGCGCCTACCCGACCTTCGCCTTCCACGTGAACGGGTTCGGCGGCCGGTTGGTGACGCCGCCCTACCGCGATTTCCGTAACGACGCGGAGGCGCTGGCGGATGCCGCCCGGGCCGAGAACGCCAAGCTCGTCTTCCTCGCCAATCCCGACAATCCGACGGGAAGCTGGCTGCCGGCATCCGAGATC
>JADGGZ010000204.1 GCA_019689675.1 Rhodospirillales bacterium
AGCGAGGCCGCGATGTAGACGCCGCCATAGGCCGCGAAGGCGCGGCCCGCGAAGGCCGCGTCGACACGCGTCAGAAGCCGCGCGAAGGCGATGAGGCTCGCGATGCCGGGAACGAGCCAGAGCGGCGACTTCCCCAGGCGAAGCCAGGCCCAGAAGGCGAAACACCCCGCGATCTCCGCGGCGGCGGCGGCCGCATAGACGAGAAACGTCGTCACCTCGCCGCGCCCGCTCAGCCACGATCAGTCAAGAAGGATCCGTCAACCGCATGGGGTCGATGCCGCAACGCATTCTGACAGCCCGAATGCTTTGCGAGAAGGCGGCAGATCGAGGCCGCCGCGAGACGCCGCCCCGCGAGGGACGCGCGCAGGTCCCAAAGGCGAGCCTGCCGCCGACGTTTCGTTCGTGAGCCTTACGTCCTCAAGAAGGCGAGGAGGTCGGCGTTGACCTGATCCTGGTGCGTGGCCGTAAGGCCGTGCGGCGCCCCCGGGTAGTAGATTTCCTTCGCGCCCTTGACGAGCTTCGCCGCTTTCCGCGCCGAATCCGCGACCGGAACGATCTGGTCGTCCTCGCCGTGCATGACCAGCGTCGGGACGTCGAACTTGCCGAGGTCCTCGGTGAAGTCGGTCTCGGAGAACGCTTTTATGCTCGCATAGGCGCTCTCGAGGCCGGCCGCCATGCTCCACAGCCAGAACTGATCGAGCGTCCCTTGCGAGACTTCGGCGCCGGGCCGGTTGGCGCCGTAGAACAGCGGCGCGAGGTCTCTGTAGAACTGCGAGCGGTCCGCGGCGATGCCGCGGCGCAGGTTGTCGAAGGCCTCCAACGGCAGCCCTTCCGGATTGGCGGCGGTCTTCAGCATGAGCGGCGGCACCGCGGCGATGAGGACCGCTTTGGCGACCCGCTTCGTTCCATGGCGTCCGATGTAGCGCGCGACCTCGCCCCCGCCGGTGGAGTGGCCGACCAGCGTCGCATCCCTCAAGTCGAGCGCTTCGATGACGGCGGCGAGATCGTCGGCATAGCCGTTCATGTCGTTTCCCGTCGAGGCCTGGCCCGACCGGCCATGGCCGCGCCGATCGTGCGCGACGCAGCGAAAGCCGTTCTGCGCGAGGAAGAGCATCTGGCCGTCCCAGGCATCGGCGTTCAGCGGCCAGCCGTGCGAGAACGTGACGACGGGGCCCTTGCCCCAATCCTTGTAGTAGATCTCCGTGCCGTCCTTGGCGGTGATGGTACCCATTTGCCTGCCTCCATTGCTCGGTTGCGAGAGGGGAAGCGGTCGCGTCCTGGCGCGCGCTGGGCGGAGGGCAACGGGGTAATTCCCGCGGAGGTCGCGGCGCGCAGGCTGCCAGCAGGATGCCGCGACGAAACGCGTGGGCGGGGCCAAGGTTGCGTCGCGAAGAGCCGGGCCTTCTTTCTTTCGAAGTCTCTCGACGGTTTTCTCGGGCGCGGAAGGGCTTCCTTGCGTCTCGGCCGCAGGAAAATGTTCGCAGACGCTTTCGAAGCGAGAAGGCCCGCCTCGTCGGCGGGCCTTCTCGCTCCTAGGCGCGACGGTCTCGGCGTGGCCGCCGCGCCTTAGCGCGTTGCCGCGCCCTCGCCGGTCAGGCCGGCACGGTGCGGCAGGCGAGGCTGATGCAGTCGATGTGCCGGTGATCGGTGCCGCAGCACCCGCCGAGAACGTTGATCTGCGGGTGCCGGCGGAGGAGATCGCGGTACTGCCCGCCGAGCTCGATCGGATCGCCGTCGTCGAGATCCGGCGCATCGTTCAGCTCCTGATGGCTGCGCCGCGACGCGTTCGCGCGGATGCCCCGCACGCGGCGGGTCCAATCCTCCGCCGCCGACATCGTCGCCTCGAAATGCGTCGGGTGCGCGCAGTTGATCATGTAGTAGGCCGGCGCCTTCGCGGTGGCGCCGTCCACTTCGGCGATCGCGTCCGCGAGCGTCTGACCCGTCGGCAGGCGGCCGTCGGTCTCGACCGTGAACGAGATCGCGACCGGCATCCCGGCCTTCGTTGCGGCGCGCGCGACGCCGACGGCTTCGTTCGCGTTCGTCATCGTGATCGCGGTCACCATGTCGGCGTCCGCCTCGGCGAAGGCGCCGATCTGGTGCGCGTGATACGCCTCGGCCTCGCCCGCGGTCATCGCCTGCCCCGGATCGTAGCCGTCGCCGCGCGGACCGACGCAGCCGCTGACGACCATCGGCGCGCCGAAGCGGTACCGATCCCGCAACTCGAACATGAGAGCGATCGCATCGCGGTTGACGGCGGCGATGTCGTCGCGCGTGTAGCCGAGCTTCTCGCCCCAGTCGCTGCTCGCGCGCCAGGTCGGGCTTTCGAGGATGAAGCCGACCCCGTCCCGCTTCGCGATCTCGATGTATCGCTCGTAGTACCGGACGAGAGCATCGCGCCCGGCCTTGTCGCGCAGAAGATGGAACGCGGCGAAATGCGGGAGCTCCAGCCCCTCGTGGAAGATGAGGGTCGTCTCGATGCCGCCGTCGGTGAGGAACATGCCGCCCGACAGCTGCGGGAGTTTCTTCGTCACTGCCATCCTGTTTTCTCCGTGGATGAAGTTTGTCGGGACGCTATGGCGTCCGCGCGAGAAAGCCTGTGATGTCGGCCACAACCCGTCGGGGGTCCTCCCATTGAGGCGCGTGACCGGCGCCCTCGTGGACGACGAGCGTGGCCGCGGGGAGCGCCGCGATCAGCCGTTCCTGCTCCATCCGGCTGCAGACGCCGTCGCGATCGCCCCAGACGACCAGCGCGGGCGCCGAGATGTTGCGGAGCTCGCCGCTGAAATCCTCCTCGAGCATCGCGCGCAGGGCGTCGCGCCAGACGCGCGCAGGGACCTTCCCGCTCTCGGCGACGACGGTGTCGAGAAAGGCAGGCGGCACGGGACGCGCCAGCGTGCTTTCCTGAAAGGCGCGCACGAACGCAGCGTCGACGGGGTCCATCATCTCTGCGACGCCGTCGCGCGAAAGCGCGCCTATTGCCTCGTTACCGCGCAGCGTCGCACATGCGCCGATGAGAACGAGCGCTTCGACCCGGCTCGGATTGTCGAGGGCGAAGCGCGTCGCGACGAGGCTTCCCATCGAATGGCCGACGACGACGGCGCGTTCGATGCCGAGCTCGTCCATGACGTCGCGAAGGTCGCGCGCGAAATCCTCGAAGCGATAGCCGGTGCCCGGCTTCGCCGAGTCGCCGTGGCCCCGATGCGTCGAGCGACGGCCCGGAAGAAGCCCGGCAGTGCCGAAAGCAACGGCTCCCAGGACCGCCAGGAGTCGGTGTAGCCGTGGAGAAGCACGAGCGGGCGACCCGCGGGATCGCCGCGCTCCGCGACGGACAGGGAAACGCCCGATTTCGTGTTGATGCGTCCCTGCCGCATGTCCGCTAGCATTATCGCTCCGTGCCTTTTCGGCGGCCCCGTCCGGGGCGTTCGCCGTCGGCGCGTGAAGTAGTGCGATCCGCGGAGCGGGCGAATGACCGACCCGCCGGATCTCTTGACCAATCGGCCGAACAGACCGGGACAGGCGGAAATGGCGGACCCGCTATCCGAGGTGCTTCGTTCCGTCCGGCTCACGGGCGGCATCTTCCTCGACGCGCATTTCACCGCGCCGTGGTGCGTGCGCTCGAAGATCACGCCGGACGACTGCTCGCCATACCTCGCGACCCCGACGCAGATCATCGCCTACCACTACGTCATCGGCGGCAGGCTCGTGCTGGCGCTCGAGGAAGGAGCGACGCCCGTCGAGGTTCGCGCCGGCGAGATCGTCCTCCTGCCGCGCAACGACGGGCATACGCTGGCGAGCGAGCCCGGCCTTTCCGCCGTCGCGGCGAACGATCTTATCGAGCCTGGCGTCGACGGGGGCCTCGCCCGGATCCGCTACGGCGGCGGCGGCGCGCAAACGCGCATCGTCTGCGGCTTTCTCGGCGCGGAGGAAGCGCACAACCCGTTGATCGCGACCTTGCCGCGCGTCCTCAAGATAGACGTCCGCGAGGGCGCGTCGCGCGACTGGGTCGAGGCGTCGCTCAAATTCGCAGCCGAGGAGCTCGCCGCCGGACGCTTCGCCGCGTCGAGCGTGATGGCGCGGCTTTCGGAGCTGCTCTTCGTCGAGGCGGTGCGCCTCTACGCGTCGGCGCTGCCCGAGGAGGAGACGGGCTGGCTCAAGGGCTTGCGGGACCCTTATGTCGGGCGCGCGCTCGGGCTCCTCCACGGTCGGATCGACGCGGAATGGACCGCCGAAAAACTCGCCCGCGAGGTGGGCCTGTCGCGCAGCGCCTTCAACGAGCGCTTCGCCGCGCTCGTCGGCATGCCGCCGATGCGCTATCTCGCTTCCTGGCGGCTCAGGATCGCGCAGGAACGGCTGCGCGAGGGGCGCGGCAGCATCGCCCAGATCGCGTATTCGGTCGGATACGAGTCGGAGGTCGCCTTCAACCGCGCCTTCAAGCGCGCCTTCGGGCACCCGCCCGCACGCTGGCGCGAACTTCAGAGAGCTCTCTCGAACGAGCGCGACGGCGCCTGAACTTCGAACCCGAGATCCGCGTTACCCGGGCGGCCCGCGAGATCCCGCCGACCCGTCCCCGATCAGGATGCAGCGAAAAGGAGGTGCCCCCATGCCGAGCCTCGTCATCGACGGACGGAAAACCGATCTCGGCGGCGGCTTCGTGGTTCGCCGGCTGCTGCCCTTCCGCGAGCGCCGGATGGTTGGGCCGTTCATCTTCTTCGATCATGCGGGGCCGCTGCGCCTGCCGCCCGATCAGTTCCGCAAGGCCGATGTGAGGCCGCACCCGCATATCAATCTCGCCACGATCAGCTACCTCTTCGACGGGCGGATCACGCATCGCGACAGTCTCGGCTTCAAGCAGGTCATCCGTCCCGGCGAGGTCAACTGGATGACCGCAGGGCGCGGCATCACCCACTCCGAACGCTTCGACGACGCCGCTGCGCTCGCCGAATCAGGCTTCGAGATGATCCAGATCTGGGTCGCCCTCCCGACCGCCGACGAGGAATGCGCGCCGAGCTTCGAGCACTACGACACGGAGCAGCTTCCGGTCGCGACCGACAAGGGCGTCCGGACCCGGCTCGTCGCCGGCGCCGCGTTCGGGCTCCAAAGCGCGGTGAAGACGCGATCGCCGCTCTTCTACGTCCATGCCGAGCTGCAGCCCGGCGCGCGGCTCGGCCTGCCGCGGGGCTATCCGGAGCGGGCCGCCTATGTCGTCAGAGGCGCGGTGACCGTCGGCGGCGGACGCTACGCGGACGGCCGGATGCTCGTCTTCGACCCGAAGGCCGATCCGGTCATCACCGCAGAGGAGGCCGCGACCGTCATGCTGATCGGCGGCGAGCCGGTCGGAGAGCGCTTCATCTGGTGGAACTTCGTCTCCTCCCGAAAGGAACGGATCGAGGAGGCGAAGGAGGACTGGAAGGCCGGCCGCTTCGCGCTGCCGCCCGACGACAATGCCGAGTTCATTCCTCTTCCCGAGCCGCGCGAAACGCAGCCCCCTGCCGAACCGCTTTCCTGAGCGCTCGCCGAAGCCGTTGTGGAACCGGAGACGGCGGCATCGGCGAATTGGGGACGGGTTGAAACTTTCGGTCGGCGTGAAAACTTATTGCGCGGCCCTCAACTCAACGGAGAAGGGAATGTCGAGCGAGAACCTGCACGTGCCCCGCGAGGTGCTTTCGCGGGAAGGCCGGCTCCTCCATCACGCGATCACGTCGCTGAAGGAAGAGCTGGACGCGGTCGACTGGTACCGGCAGCGGGCGGACGACACCGAGGACGAGGAGTTGAAGCAGGTCCTCCTCCACAACATGCGCGAGGAGATGGAGCACGCGGCGATGGTCCTCGAATGGATCCGCCGCAACAACAAGGAGTTCGAAGGCTTCCTCAGGACCTACCTCTTCACCGAGGCGCCCATCGTCGAAGTGGAGCACGCGGCCGAGGGGAAAGAGACAGCCGAGGAGGCGGGGCGGCTCGGCGGCCGCTCGGGCACGGCCGCGCCGGGAAGCGGCGTCGATGAATTCACGATCGGCTCGCTCAAGGGGAAGTGAGATGGACTACCTCAATCGCACCCAGGCACCCTTCCCGAGCGAGCTCTGGAAGACGATCGACGAGGCCGCGCAGTCGGCGGCGGCCGATCGCCTCACCGGCAGACGCTTCCTCGACGTCGAGGGACCGTTCGGCGTCGGGCTCACCGTCATCGAGGTCGGCAACGACGATTACTGCCGCCAGCCGGCGCCGAACGAAGCGGGCGCCATTCTCGGCCGCACCCTGCCGGTGCCGATGCTGCGCCGCAGCTTCCGCCTCAGCATCCGGCGCGTCGCCGCCTATCTCGAGAACAAGCAGCCGCTCGATCTCGCCCCCGTGCAGGACGCGGCCGAGGCGGTCGCCGACCGCGAGGAGGAGTTCGTCTATCGCGGCCAGCCCGATTTCGGCGTCGCAGGGCTGCAGACGGTCGAAGGGCGCCAGACACTCGAGGGCGGCGACTGGGCGGCGATCGACCGCGCGCTCGACGACACGCTCGCGGCGGTGACGAAGCTCGACGACGGCGGCTTCCGCGGGCCCTACGCGCTGGCGCTCGCGCCCGCGCTCTACAACGGCCTCTTCCGCCTCTATCCCGGCAGCGACACGATGCAGCTCGAACATCTGAGGCGGCTCTGCACGCGCGGGATCTGGAAGGCGCCGATCGAGGGCGGCGTGCTCGTCGACACGCGCGTCGGCGTGCTCGTCGTGGGTCAGGACCTGCGCGCCGGCTATATCGGCCAGGACGGCGTCCATTACGAGCTCTACCTCACCGAGAGCCTCGTCCTGAGGATCGACGAGCCGCAGGCCATCTGCACGATCACGGCCCATCACAGCGGCCGCAAGTCGGGACCGTCGCCGGCGAGCGGAAAGCCGCGCGGCGCCTGAAACCGTAAGCGGCCGCGCCCGCTTCGACCCCCCCGCCAGATTTTGCGGGCGGGCGCGGCCGGGCCGGCCCGGCGCCCCCGCG
>JADGGZ010000205.1 GCA_019689675.1 Rhodospirillales bacterium
CGCCGGGCCAAGCGCGCTATTCGGCGGCTGCGGCCGCTTCGATCGAGCTCTTCTGGATGAGCTCGCAGAGCTCGTCGACGATGCTCCGCACCATGGCCTGATCCTCTCCTTCGGCCATCACGCGGATGAGCGGCTCGGTTCCGGACTTGCGGATGAGGAGGCGCCCCCCGGCACCGAGCCGGGCTTCCGCGGCTTGGATCGCCGCTTTGACCCTCGGATTCTCGAGCGGTGCGCCGCCGCCGAAGCGCACGTTCTTGAGGACCTGCGGCACCGGCTCGAAGATCCGACAGGCTCGGCTCGTCGGCTGGCCGGACTCGACCACCGCCGCGAGCACCTGAAGAGCCGCGATCAGTCCGTCACCCGTCGTCGAATGATCGGAAAGGATGATGTGCCCCGACTGCTCGCCGCCGACGTTGCAGCCCGAAGCCCGCATCTTCTCCACGACGTAGCGGTCGCCGACCTGGCAGCGATGGAGCTTCAGCCCGAGCGTGCCGAGATGGCGCTCGAGGCCGAGATTCGACATGACGGTCGCGACGATTCCGCCGCCCGAGAGGAGCCCCTCGCGGTGGAGCGAGCCAGCGATGAGCCCCATGAGCTGATCGCCATCGAGGATCTTGCCGCGCTCGTCCGCGACGATGAGCCGGTCGGCGTCGCCGTCGAGCGCGAGTCCGATATCGGCGCGGCGCGCGACGACCTCCTCCTGCATCGCCTTCGCGTTGGTTGCGCCGCAGTCGCGGTTGATGTTCGTGCCGTCCGGCGTGACGCCGATGGGGAAGACCTCGGCGCCGAGCTCGTGCAGCACCGTGGGCGCCACCTTGTAGGCGGCGCCGTTCGCGCAGTCGACGACGATGCGGAGCCCGTCGAGACGAAGGCGCCGCGGCAACGTCGCCTTCACGAACTCGATGTAGCGCCCCGGAGCGTCGTCGAGACGCTTCGCACGGCCGAGCGCGGACGGAGCCGCGCGCTCGCCGACGCCGGCGGCGACCGCCTCCTCGATCGCGATCTCGATCTCGTCCGACAGCTTGAACCCGTCCGGGCCGAACAGCTTGATCCCGTTGTCCTGATAGGGGTTGTGCGAGGCCGAGATCATGACCCCGAGATCGGCGCGCATGGAGCGCGTCAGCATCGCGATCGCGGGCGTTGGAAGGGGACCGACGAGGAGGACGTCCATCCCCATCGCGACGAATCCGGCCGTGAGCGCGGGCTCGATCATGTAGCCGGAGAGCCGGGTGTCCTTGCCGATGAGCACGCTGTGCCGATGCTCGCCGCGCCGGAAGCGCTCCGCCGCCGCCATCGCGACGCGGAGCGCGGTCTCCGCCGTCATCGGCTCGATGTTGGCTGTGCCACGGATTCCGTCCGTGCCGAAGAGCTTTCGGGTCATGTCGTCCGTCTCCCGTCCTGCCGCAGTTATACGACGGCCTTGGTACGGAATGGTTAACCAGCGTCGAGGATCGACCGCCAAACCGCAACCGCCTGGCGTGTCGCAGCGACGTCGTGAACGCGGAGGATGTGAGCGCCTTGTCCGAGCGCGGCGAGCGCGGCCGCGAGCGACCCCGGAAGCCGCTCCTTCGGCGTTTCGGCGCGGGCGAGGCGGCCGATGAAGCTCTTGCGCGAGGCACCGATCAGGATGGCGCAGCCGAGGCCGTGGAACACGGCGAGCCGGGCGAGAATCTCGAGATTGTGCGCCCCGGTCTTGGCGAAACCGATTCCGGGGTCGATGACGATCCGCTCGCGCGGTATCCCGGCCGCCGCGCACGCCGCGATCCGCGCCTCGAGCCAGTCTGCGACCTCGGTGACGACGTCCTCGTAGACGGCGAGCGACTGCATCGTCGCAGGATCGCCCCTCATATGCATCAGCACGACGGGCGCCTTCGCGGCGGCGACGACGGCGAGGCTCGCCGGATCGCCCTCGAGCCCGGTGACGTCGTTGACGATGCGGGCGCCGGCCGCGAGCGCGGCCTCCATGACGGAAGCCCGGCGCGTGTCGATCGAGACGACGACACCTGCCTCGGCGAGCGCCCGCACCACCGGAAGCACGCGGCGCGCCTCCTCCTCGGGCGGAGTCGGCGCCGATCCGGGCCGGGTCGATTCGCCGCCGACGTCGATGATGTCCGCCCCCTCGTCGAGAAGCCGCCGCGCATGCCGTATCGCGGCTTCGGAATCGACGAACTCGCCGCCGTCGGAAAAGCTGTCGGGCGTCACGTTGACGATCCCCATGAGGATCGGCCGGTCGAGCGCGAAACCCGCCCAGGGCCGTCGCGACGCCGTGTAAGTCTCGGGAACCGCTGCGTCCGCCGGGTCGGTGGCGGTGAACGCGAGCGGTCCTCCTGCGAGCCAGCGCGCCCGTCCGGCAGCGACCGCGGCCGCCGCGGACTTGCCGGCGAGGAGCCCCAACGGCCGCACCCATTTTCCTGCCATCGGGGCTACCCTGCCCCGCCCCGCGCCTCCCGGCAAGCCGCGGCGATCGGCTGCGTTTCGCCGAGAGCCGATCCGCGCGCCCTCTGCCCAAGTGCGGGGGGTGGCCGGCGATAAAAAAAGGCGCGAGGCTCGTCCCCGCGCCCTTCCTTCCCGTATCCGTCCGGCTTCAGCCTCCCGGCTGCGGCTCCGGCTCGAAGCCGCCGCCCGCGGGCTTGCCGGAAGGCGGCACCGAGGAGCGCGGGCGCGGCGGCGTCGGACGCGCCTCGTCCTGCGCCGGCTGGTCGCGGACGATCTTCTCGCCCTTGATGATCTTGCGGATCTCGTCGACCGAAAGCGTCTCGAACTCGAGGAGGCCGCGCGCGAGCGCATGAAGCTCGTCGTGATGCTCGCTGAGAATGCGCCGGGCTTTCGCCTCGCCTTCCTCGACGATGCGCCGGATCTCCTCGTCGATCACCTTCGCGGTGGCATCCGACACGTTCTTGCGCTGCGTCACCGAATGGCCGAGGAAGACCTCCTCCTCGTTGTCGCTGTAGCGCAGCGGCCCGAGCTTTTCCGAGAAGCCCCATTCGGTGACCATCTTCCGCGCGAGGTTGGTCGCGCGCCGGATGTCGTCCGAGGCGCCCGTCGTGACCTTGTTCGGGCCGAAGATCATCTCCTCGGCGACGCGGCCGCCGAAGAGCGACGCCAGCATCGCCTCGAGCTCGAGCTTCGACTGCGAGTACTTGTCCCGCTCGGGCAGGAACATCGTGACCCCGAGCGCCCGGCCGCGCGGGATGATCGTCACCTTGTGCAGCGGCTCGTGACCTTCGGCGTAGAGCATGACGAGAGCGTGCCCCGCCTCGTGATAGGCGGTGAGCTTCTTCTCGTCCTCGGTCATCACCATCGAGCGCCGCTCGGCGCCCATCAGCACCTTGTCCTTGGCGAGCTCGAACTCAGCCATCGAGACCGAGCGCTTGCCTCTGCGCGCGGCCATCAGCGCCGCCTCGTTGACGAGGTTGGCGAGATCGGCGCCCGAGAAGCCCGGCGTGCCGCGCGCGATCGTGCGCGGGTCGACGTCGGAAGCGAGCGGCACCTTGCGCATGTGCACCTTGAGAATCTTCTCGCGGCCGATGACGTCGGGGTTCGGCACCACGACCTGACGGTCGAAGCGACCGGGGCGCAGGAGGGCGGGGTCGAGCACGTCCGGGCGGTTGGTCGCGGCGATGAGGATCACGCCCTCGTTCGCCTCGAACCCGTCCATCTCGACGAGGAGCTGGTTCAGCGTCTGCTCGCGCTCGTCGTTGCCGCCGCCGAGTCCGGCGCCGCGGTGGCGGCCGACCGCGTCGATCTCGTCGATGAAGATGATGCAGGGCGCGTTCTTCTTGCCCTGCTCGAACATGTCGCGCACGCGGCTGGCGCCGACGCCGACGAACATCTCGACGAAGTCGGAGCCCGATATCGTGAAGAAGGGAACGTTGGCCTCGCCGGCGATCGCGCGCGCGAGCAGCGTCTTGCCGGTCCCGGGCGGGCCGACCAGCAGCACGCCCTTCGGGATCTTGCCGCCGAGCCGCTGGAACTTCTGCGGATCCTTGAGGAACTCGACGATCTCCTCGAGCTCCTGCTTGGCCTCGTCGATGCCGGCGACGTCGTCGAAGGTGACGCGCCCAACCTTCTCGGTCAGCAGCCGCGCCCGGCTCTTGCCGAATCCCATAGCGCGTCCGCCGCCACCCTGCATCTGGCGCATGAAGAAGATCCAGACGCCGATGAGCAGCAGCATCGGGAACCACGAGATGAGGATGTTGAAGAGCGGCGTCCCCTCATCGGGCGGCGTTGCGGAGATGCGCACGCCGCGGTCGGTCAGCCGCGAGACGAGGTTGGGGTCGTCGGGCGAATAGGTCTGGAATTGCCGGCCGTCGGTGAAATGGCCCGTGATCTGCTTGCCCTGGATCGTGACGTCCGCGACCTGTCCGCGATTTACCTCGGCGAGGAAGTCGGAGAAGGCGAGCGACGACTGCGGTCCTCTCGTCGACGAATTCTGGAACAGGTTGAAGAGGGCGACGAGCAGAAGCCCGATGATGATCCAGAGGGCGAGATTCTTGCCGAAATTGTTCACGTATCCGCAACCTTTCGCGCCCGCGGCGACACGGCTCGCCCCGAGGAAAGAAGTAAGATGCGCCGGTCTTTAAGCAACTGTAAAGCCCGCGGATGTCAGCTTTCGCCTAGGCTTCCAAACCAACGCCGCGAGCCAACTTTCGCTCCCCTCCCGACAGAGTCGGAGGTGGGGAACGGCGACGCGTCCTTCAAGGTCGAAGAGCGCCGGCAGCGACGCTTTGGCCGGACCCGGCATGGCGCCCGGCCCGCCGCCGCCCGCGGCCCCGAGGCGGAGCCCCCTCGGCGCATCCGGCGCGAGCCGGGCCAGAAAGCGGCCGTCCCATCGCACCGTCCGGCCCGGCTCGAGGGCGACCGGCGGCTCCACCAATGCCGGCTCGCGGCAGACGAGCAAGCGGCCCCGCCAGGGCAGGACGCGGCAACCGCCGAGGGTGCGGCTTTCGCCGAGCCGGCTCGCGAGGCGCTCCAGCCGCTCGAGGCGCGGCGGGTGCTCGTTGCCGCCGACCGTCGTCACGAGCCGCGCGAGCGCCCGCAGCCGCACCTCCTCCGACGCCCCCAGGAGAGGATCGGGATCGGCGAGCGCGAAGCCGGCCGGATCGAGCGCGACCGACCGGCCGAGGAGCGCGTCGACCTCGGCCTCGAGCGCCGCCCGCGCGCGACCGAGATTGCGTGCCGCGAGGAGGAGACGTGCGGGCGAAGCGCCGGCGGCCGCGAGCGCCGAGCGCACCCGTACGCGCGCGAAACGCTCGGCGCGGTTGCTCGGGTCCTCGATCCAGGCCTGCCCCTCCGCTTGGAGCCAGGCGGCGAGCGCGGCGCGCGGAAAGGCGAGAAGCGGCCGGAGGATGCGGCACGCGTCGCGTTCGACGACCGCCGCCATTCCAGCAAGACCGTCGAGGCCGCTGCCGCGGCCGAGGCGCAGGACCAGGGTCTCAGCCTGGTCCTCCCGGTGATGCGCGAGAAGGAGGTGGAGGCAGCCATTGGCGCGGCACCATGCCTCGAGGAGCTCGTATCGCGCGGCGCGCGCCGTCTCCTGCACGTTCCGGGCCGGGAGGGGGCCCTCGCGGACGAGGATCCGGTGCTCGATGCCGCGCGCCCCGAGCCAAGCGCCGACCTGCGCCGCCTCCGCATCCGAGTCCGGTCGGAGGCGATGATCGACGGTGAGGCCCACGGCCCGACCGCCGCGTTCCCTCGCCCACCTGTCCGCGAGAAGCGCAAGCGCGAGGCTGTCCGAGCCGCCGGAAACTCCGACCGCGAGAAGCGGGGCCGCCTCGAAGGGGGCGAACCGCTCGAGCGCGGCGGCGAACTGCGCTTCGAGCGGGACGCTCACGCCCGCTGGCCGCGGCAAGAAGGGCTGGCCCGTCGCCGAGCGCGCTGGCGAGCCGGCGCTGCTAGCGCACCTTGTCGCATTCGAGCCGCTGGCGTTCGGCCTTGGCGCGCTCGCTGATATTGGCGGATGCTTTCGGAAACTCGCGCTCGAGCTGGCCGAGAGCCTGACAGGCCTGTGCCTTCTGGCCGACCTCGGCCAGCGACATGCCGAGCTTCAGGAGGCTGTCCGGTCCCTTTCCGCCGTTCGGGTACTTGCGATAGCCCTCCGCGAAGGCGATCGCGGCGTTGTTGTAGTCCTTGCGCACGTAATACGTCTCGCCGAGCCAGTACTGGGCGTTTCCGGCGAGCGGGTCGTTCGGGTAGCGCTGCAGGAACTGCTTCAACGCGGCCTCGGCGCCGCCATAGTCGGCTTGGCGGAGAAGGCCGAAAGCGTAGTTGTACTGCTCCTGGGGCGTGCCCGAGGGCAGAGTGCCAGTGGTCGGCGGCCGTGCGGCCTGCTGCTGCGCGGCCTGCGGACCGCCCGGCGCTGGTACGGGCAGCGTCCCGAGAACCCCGCCGGTGCTCGGGGCACGGGTCATGTCGCCGGCGCCGCGCGGCGCTTCTCCGCCGGGAGGAGACGGGGGCGTCCCCTGCGCCGTCTGTGTGGAAGCGGCTCCGGGCTGAACGCCGCCCTTCTCGAGCGCGCCGAGGCGATAGTCGATGTCGCTGACGAGCTTGTCGAGACGGCGCCTCAGCTGGTCGAGCTGGTAATTCGTCTCCTCCTGCTGTCCGGTGAGCGTCCGCATCTGCGTTTCGAGCTGATCCATGCGGAGCTGGAAATTGAGCTCCTGCGAGGGATCGGAGGGCGCCATCGGGGCCCCGCCGCTTCCGCCGCGATAGACTTGGCGCTGCAAGAGGTTCATGTCGCGCTCGATCCGGTCGAGCCGCTCGATGAGCGCGCGCGTGTCGCTTTGCGCCTTAGCCGGAAGAGGCGCAAGCGCGAACGCCGTCGCGAGCAAGGCGGCGGCGGGAAGAACGGGTCCTCGAATCACGAGCCTGACCATCGCGGGCGAATCGGGC